>NZ_SDGU01000021.1 GCF_004118635.1 Chlorobaculum sp. 24CR
ACATTATGACTTTTATGAATATATGTGCTCAATTATTACACTTTTATCTTTAACGAAGCAGAGCTTCGGGGAATATATCCCATAGAGATTCAAAAAAATTTTATCTCTCACTTAACTGCTTAGATTCTTTCAATCACCTTTCCGACCTCTTCTATCATGCGAACAGCCTGCCTTGTTGCATCCAGATTCATCCAGATAAATCCTGAAAATCTCATCCGTTTTTTTACTAATCACCCCTCATCCCCTTCACCCCCTTCACCCCACCCTCACCACGCAATACCTCGTGGGCTGGTGGAAATCCGGCGCTTCTTCGTCGTGCCACCACGGAAATAAACCGTAACGGCCATCTCCGAGGCTGACGGCGTTTTGCAGCGTCAGGCGGCCGTCGTGGATGAACGGCTCCAGCATTGCGTACGAAAGCTCCATGCCGAAACCGGTTTCGCTGGCGAAGGGCGTTGCCTGGCCGCGCCAGAGTGCGTCCGACGGGGTTTCGTGTCCGGCGGCTCGCTGGCGCGGGGCGTCGAAGCGGAGGGCGAGCCAGTGGGCTTCCGGCGTCACCTCGAATTCGAGGTACTCCGCGCTTCCGCTGCCGTCGGCGATGAACAGCTCAGAGACGCTCGACTCCCACAAATGATCGACAAACGCGCCCGCCGGAGCTTCGGGCCGCAACGCAAAAGCCGCGCCTGATTCGTCGCGCGTCGTCCAGCGAATGAAGGGACGCTCCGGCGACTGTCGCGCTTCGTCGAGCGAAACGAACTGCTCGACCTCGACGGCGATGCCCGCCGGAAATGCGGCGTCGCGGCAGAAGTAGTCGAGCGCCGGGCCGTGCAGCAGCGTTCGCGGAAAAGCGGCGTCCGCGGCCTCCGGGAAACGCAACAGGCCCGTCCAGCCGTAACCAGGGCGTGACGGCTCTGGCGTCGAGGCGATGCCGCAGGCGTCGAGCAGCGCGGTCTCGAACAGACCGGCGCACTGGAGTTCGAGTTCCAGCATTGCGCCCGCCTGCTCACGCGCTTCGGTGCGCATGGCGGCGCAAAGCTTCAGGACGTCGGTAGCTCGCGCTCCGCCGGTGTTGAAGATGAAGTTGGCGTGGTGGTCGCTCACCTGCGCCCCGCCCTCGCGACGGCCACGAAAGCCGAGGGCGTCGAAAATCTGCCCGCTCGGTCGGCCCGCCTCGTAGCTGTTCTTGAAGGTCGAGCCGCAGCTCGGAAAATCGAACTGGTGTTTCGCATCGCGATCATCGCCGAACTCGCGCATCCGCGCTCCGATGGCATCGGGAGCGTCCTCATCCGCGAATTCGAGCACTGCGCCGACGACAATTTCGGAACTCCGCATCAGGCTGGTCTCCTTGTAGCCGAGGAACACCTCCTCGGCGCTGCGCCAGCGAACCGCGCCGTCGAGGCCGACCGTCACGACGCTCCGGGTCACGCCGGAGATTTCGCGCCCGTAGCAGCGCCCGTTCATGCGCACCGTCGCGCCGATGGCGCCCGGCAAGCGATAAAGCCACTCCCCGCCGCTCCGGCCCGCCCGCTGAAGCATCAAAGCCGCGTCGGTGTTTTCGACCCCCGCCTCGCAGAAAAACAGCTCATCGGAAACCCGGAACATGCGGTTCATGAGGTCAAGCACGATCACCGCGCCCGGAAATTCCTCGTCCGAAAAGAGCATGTTGCTCCCCTTTCCGGCGACGATGACCGGCAGCTTGAGCTTGCCGCAGCGGTCGAGCGAGGCGGCGATTTCAGCCGCGCTCCGCGGATGGACGACCCACCGCGCCTCGCCGCCGATGCCGTAGTAGCCGACAGTTGCGAGCGATACGCGCTCATCGAAAGGACAGGGGAACATTGGATCGGGCATGGATTTTGAGCACTTCGGGTTTTAACGAAACCTGAAATATAGGATTTCGGGAAATTGCCGCAAGCCGGAGAAGCGGCTGACAACGGGGCAGGCATTCGGAGAGCAGTGAAAAAAGAAAAGAGGGGTAACAGGCGCAAAAGAGCGGAATCAAAAAAACAAGAGGGAGATAAAGTATCTGCGACTTTTATCTCCCTGCTGTCCTCAAAGTTCTTTACCGGCGATTCAGTTGGCCGGAGCGGCAGGAGCGTTATTCTTGGTGAGAATCCCGTCCTCGACCATTTTGTCGATCATCTTGGTGAGCTGGTCCTGAATGCGAATCACCGCAGGCAGCGAAAGGGCGACCGTTGCATTGGGGCGAACATTGGGTTCCTTGCCCTTCTCGACAGAGATGACGTTGACAAGGTCAAAGCGAACGACGCCGTCAACGAGAATCATGTTCGCGATGCCATCGGCATAAATGGTCTGCATATCGTTTTCCTCCTGGGGGAATGAGTTTTTGTATTTCCTGCTCTTGCGTAAATAAGCGCACTAATATACGCAAACTCACGATGGCGGCCTAAGCAGGCTCGAAAAAAAACGGGGAAAGTTCGATACCGGCCAGCCAAGAAGCCTTCCGGGCGAGGGAAGCGCTCCCGTCCGTAAGCTGACCGGTCAATCCGGGCGCTGGTTCAGGATGCTGTGGTGGCGTCCGTAAAAGAAATAGATGCCAAAGCCGATGACCAGCCAGACGATGAGCCGCCACCAGTTTTCGGCGGGCAGCGAGAACATGAGCACAAGGCAGGTCAGAATTCCGGCGATGGGCACGAAGGGCACGAAAGGCGCTCTGAAGGGGCGCTCCGCCTCCGGATTGGTGCGCCGCATGATGAGCACGGCGGCGCAGACCACAACGAAAGCGAAAAGCGTACCGATGTTGACCAGCTCGGCAAGCAACCGCAGCGGCAGGAACGCACCGAGAGTGGCCACGAAAATGCCGGTGAGAATGGTCGCTTTCCAGGGCGTTCTGAACTTCGGGTGCACCGCGCCGAAAAACTCTTTCGGCAAGAGGCCGTCACGCGCCATCGCCAGAAAAATTCTCGGCTGGCTGAGCATCATGACCAGCAGCACCGAGGTGATGCCCGTGATGGCTCCGAGCGAAACGAGGAACTGCGCCCAGCCGAGGCCGACCTGCTTGAAGGCGTTGGAGACCGGCGCGTCGATGTTGAGCTGCCGATACGGCACCATGCCGGTAATCACCGCCGCCACGGCGATGTAGAGCACCGTACAGATAATGAGCGAAGCGATAATCGCGATCGGCACGTCGCGCTCCGGATTCCGCGCCTCCTCGGCGTGGGTCGAAATCGAGTCGAAGCCGATATAGGCGAAGAAGATCATCGCCGCCCCGGCAAGCACGCCGACCGGCGCTCCGCCGGGGCCGCTCTCTCCGAGAATGGTGTGGCCGAAGACGCTCAGCCCCGAATAGCCGAATGGCGCGAAGGGCTGCCAGTTCTGCGGCTTGACGTACATCGCGCCAAGGGCGATGACCAGCAGCACGATGGCCACCTTCACGATCACCATGCCCGTATTGAATCCAGCGCTTTCGCGGATGCCCTTGACGAGAACCGCCGTCACCGCAAGGGCGATGACCACGGCGGGCAAATCGAACATCGAGCCGGTCAGCACGAGCGAACCGGTCACGGGATCGAAGTCAAGCGGCGCTCGCGAGAAAATTCCGGGCAGGTGCAGGCCGAATATTCCGATGAAATCCTGAAAGTAGTGCGACCATCCGTGCGCCACGGTGGCCGAAGCGACGGCGTATTCGAGAATCAGATCCCAGCCGATGATCCAGGCGAAGAGTTCGCCGAGGGTGGCGTAGGCGTAGGTGTAGGCGGAACCGGCGACCGGGGCCATCGAGGCGAACTCGGCGTAGCAGAGCGCCGCAAAGACGCAGGCCAGCCCGGCCAGAGCGAAGGAGAGCGTCACGGCGGGGCCTGCCTTGTCGTGAGCGGCCACGCCGATGAGCACGAAAATACCGGTGCCGATGATCGCGCCGACGCCGAGGCTGGTAAGGGCCAACGGGCCGAGTACGCGATGCAGACGGTGCTCGCTTTTCATCTCCTCGATCAAAAGCGAAAGCGGCTTTTTTCTGAAGCTGTTTTTCACAGGCAGATGCGCTGGTGGTTGACTAAAGAGGACACTGAATCAAAAGGCGAAAATGGCGGAAATTCCCGAAGATACAGAGTTTTTCCAACCTTTTTTATGATGAGCGCCTCTAAAAAGAGTCATGAGCACGACTTGCCGGAAATAGCGGACGGGGCGCGGAAACCGGAGTCCCGACAAATCGGGGTGAGTATTGCGAGTCACTCGTATCCGGCTCGATACCGCACCCGGACCTTGAACATGAGTATTCTGGCAAAAAACGCCATCCCGACTGTAGGGACGGCTCTTGTGGCCGTCCTCTTCGGCAAAAGCGCCACCCGATCCGAAAGTGTTCGATCGGGACAGAAAGTTTGTAGCAATGACCTCATTTCAGACGCCCGCTTCTGATGAACCACTTGACCGCTTCGATGACCGGCACGACCGACAACGCGCCGCCAACCACGATCACCCAGTCCTCGACCGGCATGGCGAAGGTGCCGAACGGCGCGGTGAGCGCGGGCACGTAGATGATCGCCGCGAGCATGACCAGCTCCCAGAGAATGGCCAGGTTCAGCCAGCGATTCGTGAAGGTGTTCGTGAAAACGTGCTCCTTTTCCGAGCGGAAGTTGTAGGCCTTGAAGAACTGGATGAGCACGAGCGAGACGAAGGTCATAGTCATCGCCTCCGAGAGAGAACGTCCGGAGTGGCGCGCCCACTCGAAAAGCACCAGATTGACCAGCGTTGACCAGAGGCCGCCGGCAAGCATCAGCGCCATCACCGGGCGGGTGAAAATGCCCCGCTTCCGGTCGTTCGGCGGGCGCTGCATGATGCCCGGCTCGGCAGGATCGACGGCGAGCGCGAGCGCCGGAAGACCGTCGGTGGCGAGGTTGACGTAGAGTATCTGCACCGCCGTCAGCGGCAGCGGAATGCCGAGCACGGTCGCTCCGGCCATGAGGCCAAGTTCGCCAATATTCGACGAAAGCAGGTAGGTGAGATATTTTTTGATGTTGTCGTAAATCCCCCGCCCCTCCTCGATGGCCGCCACGATGGTGGAGAAGTTGTCGTCGAGCAGCGTCATGGCCGACGCCTCGCGCGACACTTCGGTGCCGGAGATGCCCATCGAAATGCCGATGTCCGCCTTTTTCAGCGCCGGAGCGTCGTTGACGCCGTCGCCGGTCATGGCGACCACCTCGCCATTTTTCTGAAGCGCCTCGACGATGCGCAGCTTGTGCTCCGGCGAGACCCGCGCGAACACCTCGACGCTTCCGGCGGCCTCGCCAAGAGCGCCGTTGTCCATCGCCTCGATCTCCACCCCGGCGAGGACGCGCCCCTGGCGCAGAATGCCAAGCTCACGCGCCACGGCCCGCGCCGTCACCGGGTGGTCGCCGGTAATCATGACAGGCCGGATGCCCGCCGCGACGCAGCGCTCAACGGCCGACTTCGCCTCGTCGCGAGGCGGATCGATCATTCCGGCGAGTCCGAGAAAGGTGAGTCCGTTCGATGCCTCCGCAGCGCCCGCGCTCTCTTTCCGCGCGATGGCGATCACCCGGAGCGCGTCGCGGCCCATCGATTCCACCTTTTCGAGAATATCACGACGCGCCGGATCGTCGAGCGCTTCGGGCTTTCCGGCAATATCGAGAGCTTGCGAACAGGCGAGCAGAATCACCTCCGGCGCGCCCTTGACGATGGTGAAGGGCGAAGCGTCCGAGCGGTGAACCGTCGCCATCCGCTTCGTTTCGGAGGAGAAAGGCTCTTCGTCGATTCTCGGAAAACGGTTGCGCAGATCGTGCTCGTCAAACCCTGCCTTTCTGGCGGCGACGACGAGCGCCGCTTCGGTCGGATCGCCGGAAATCTTCCACTCCCCCTCCGGCGCTTGTGCGAGCGTGGCGTCGTTGCAGAGCACCCCGGCTTGCAGCAGCTCCCGCACCGGCGGCGGCAACTCGCCGGAAGCGCCGTCGATCTTCATCTCGCCCTCCGGACGGTAGCCCGAACCGGCCACGCTGACGTCAAGTCCGGCGGCGTAGAGGCGGCGGACGGTCATTTCGTCGCGGGTCAGGGTGCCCGTCTTGTCGGAGCAGATGACCGTGGTGCTGCCGAGGGTTTCGACGGCGGGCAGGCGGCGCATGAGCGCGTTTCGCTTGACCATGCGCTGCACGCCGAGGGCGAGCGAAATGGTGACCACCGCCGGAAGCGCCTCCGGCACCACTGCCACGGCGAGCGCGATGCCGAAGATGAGGATTTCGATGAAGGGTTGGCCGCGCACGATGCCGAGACCAACGATGATCACCACAATCACCAGCGCGGCGCGGGCGAGCGAAGCGCCAACTTTGTCGAGGTTTTTCTGGAGCGGCGTCTTTTCGCTCTCGACCCGCTGCAACATTCCGGCGATGCGCCCGAACTCGGTCTGCATCGCGGTGGCGGTCACGAGGGCCAGGCCGCGCCCGTGTACCGCCGAGGTGCCCGCGAAGAGCATATTGCGCCGGTCGCCGATAGCCGTCTCGGGCGGCAGCGTGACGGCGGACTCCTTTTCGGAGGGCAGCGACTCGCCGGTCAAGGCCGCCTCGTCCATGCGCAGGTTGACCGCTTCGACGAGCCGCGCGTCCGCCGGAATGCGGTCTCCGGCGGCAATCACGATGAGGTCGCCCGGCGCCAGCTCCAGAGCCGGAATCATCTGTTCGCGACCATCGCGGATCACCTTCGAAGCCGGAGCGGCCATCTGCCGCAGCGCCTCGATGGCCTTCTCGGCGCGGTACTCCTGGACGAAGCCGAGCAGCACGGCGAAGAGCACGATCACCGCAATGGCGATCGCTTCGACGCCGTGGCCGAGAAAAGCCGAGAGCACCATGGCGATAAGCAGGGTGATAATCAGGACGTTGCGGAACTGCTCGGCCAGCAGCTTCCAGGGGCTGGCCGATGGCGCGGTTTCGAGACGATTGGGGCCGTAGCGTTCCAGACGCGCGGCGGCCTCCGTTTCCGTGAGGCCGCCGCGTGAAGCGCCGAGCTGCTCGAACAGCTTTTCGAGAGGCTGGGAATAAAAGGTTTCAGGCATGGCGTCAACCGTTTAAATATCCACGAGACCGGGAGCGAACAAACAGGTTCCCCTTCTCAACCCCCGAACATGCCGAACGGTTCCGCCGGACGCCCGTCAGCGCTCAGTGCGCGAAATGGACATACCGGCCATCCGCGAACTTTGCGAGGTTGATCCCCTGCTTGTCCGAGGTCTCGTCACTGAGCCAACTGACCAGTTCACACCCCTTCCAGTCATCGAAGCTGTCGATCTTCGGCTTGTCCGACGCAAGCTGATCGATATAGCGCCGCATCAGTTCGTTGGTAAAGTGGAACTCCGCCTCTCCGGCCTGCCAGACGGTCGCGTCCTTGCAGCCCGCAAGTTTGTTCGGCTGGGCGTCCGCCATCGAGCACAGGTCGTTGCGATGCAGCAGGTAACCGCAATGGCCGCCATCTTCGACCATGCAGACAGCGCCCCACGACTCCTTGCCTGCCGGAGTCATCTGCGCGTACTGGTTGTTGCTGCCGGTCGCGCTCCATGCCGGAGGATTGGACGCCGTGGTCAGGCAGGCGCTGTCGCAATTGCCCACGACCATCAGGTTCGGAATCTTCATCTCCGCGAGCTTCTGGCGGTAGGGCTTCATGCCGGGAGCGAACACCGGCACGATCTTGCCGCCAGCACCGTCCACCGGCGAAAGCTGGAGTACGCCAACCGGATCGGCCATCTCTTCCGGCGTCCACTTCGAGAGCGGAGGCGTGTGATCGGGCGTGACTTCGCGATTGTAGAAAACCGGGTCGTACGACGTAAAATTTTTTCTGCCAATGTCACGCAGATTGGCGAAGCCGGTGGCCGCCGCCTGCGCGTGAGCGCCGCCAACCGAGTGACCGGCGAAAAGTACGCGATTTCCCTTGCTGAGTCCCGCCTTTGAGGTTGCCGCGGCAGGTTTCAGAAACTGAAACGCCTTGACCGCCTTTTCGTCGTTGTACTTGTGGGTCGCGCCGTAGCGAATGAGGTAGGAGGCCGCCGCGTATGCCGCCTGGCCGGGCCTCGCACTGCCGCCGAAATCGGTCCAGGGCATACCATCGATCTGCTGATGAACCGTGGTCACGAACGCCAGCGCCCAGTTGTTGTCGATGGCCGCCTGCGAGTAGTTGTAGTACCACGACGGATTGACCTCGAAAAGCGGCGTATCCTGATTGGTGATCTTGCTGAGGAGCTGCTTGGGATAAAAGAAGGGATCGAAGCCGATCAGAAATCCGTGGTTGAACATCACCAGTCCATCGGCCTGCATGTTGTTCGGATAGAACACCTCGATGACCACCTCGGTGAAAAACGGCAGCCTGTCGGAATATTGCAGCCAGAGATAAATCCTCTTGAAATCGTAGTTGCCAATCTGAATCGGATACATGGATCAACCTCCTTTTAGGCGTACTGGTCGCCGATGATTGTGGGGAAACGCTACGGTCGTTCAATGAAACAGGACGGACGAGATCAATGCCAGAGACCGCCGCCGCAACTTCTGACGTGCACCTGATTGTCGAACGGCAGCTCGCAAAGCCAACCGGCGACGTGGCCGAGAGCGCCGGGCGAAAGGCTTGCCTTGGCCTGCTCAAGCTCCTTGTCGGTAAACTCGAAACCGGCCTGGCGGATTAGCTCCATTCTTTTTCTGGAGAGCTCACCGGCCATTTGAATACCAAGATCCTCTTCAGCCATGAGCTTGTCGAGGAACATACGTGCAGATGATAGTGACATGGTGTAGAGATGGTTTGATGAAAAGAGGCTTTACTGATAGTATAAAATATGAAGAATAAGCGGGTTATAACGCAAGGTTTCTTGCAGAAAAACCGGTGGTCGAAGTAAACGCCCCTGACAGATCATCAATTGTCAACGGCTCACAGCCTTGCGCCGCCGGAGATTTCGAGGATTTGGCCGGTGATGAAGGCCGCGTCGTCCGAAGCGAGGAAGAGCGCGGCTTTGGCGACGTCGTCGGGCGTGGCGATGCGCCCGAGGGGGTAGCGCTCGGCGGAGGCCTTCGCGAGCGCCTGCCAGCGCTCCGGGCCGAGCGCGCGCACGAACGCCTCGACCTCCACCAGCGCGGGCGCGAGCGCGTTGGCCGTGATGTTGAACGCGCCGAGCGCCAGGGCGAGCGAGCGGGTAAAGGCGAAGATGCCGCCCTTGGAGGCCGAATAGCTGAACTGGTTCGGGCTGCCGCGCCAGACCAGCGAACTCATGTTCACGATCCGGCCATATTTTTGCGGCTTCATGATCTTCGCCGCTTCGCGGCAGCTCACCATGCACGACTTGAGGTTCATGTCGAGATTGCGCATGGCCCGCTCCATGTCGATTGTCTCCACGGAGGCCGCCGGTTCGCAGTCGCCACCCGCGATGTTGACGACGATGTCGAGCCGGCTGTAGTCGCGGCGGATATTGGCAAACAGCTCGACAACCTGCTTTTCGGAGGTAAGATCGACGCCGGAGCACGAAGCCTGTCCGATATTTTGCGAGATTTCATCGCACACCCGGCTGCACTGTTCCAGATCGATATCCACCAAAACAACGACCGCCCCCTCGCGGGCGAAGCAACGCGCGGTCGCGCTGCCGATACCCCCCGCCGCCCCGGTGACGAGCGCGATTTTCCCCTGCATTCTCATGTTAATGTACGGTTTTGGTTATCGATGCTTTCCGAAAGACGTTTTGTCACAATCCGACATTACGAGCCATCCCGACTTGCCGGGAGAATACAGAGAAAGAGGACGGGCACAAGAGCCGTCCCTACAATCGAGAATGATTGGTTTTTGTCTGGATATTCATGTTCAAGGGTCGTGTCTTGTATCGTGTCACGACCTTTCGGAACATGGCGATCCACTTCCGTCGAGACCCGCCTACTGCACCGGGATCACCCGCTTTTCGGTCTGCGATCCGGCGAAGAGTTTGAAGCCCATGAGGCTCGTCATCGACTGCACCGCCGAGTTGAAGCGCCCGATGAACAGGTCGAGGTCGTTGATCTGGAAAAGCTCATCGCCGGCCACCTCCTCCATGAAGGCGAGAAACTGCTCGTGGCGCATCTCTCCGATCCGCGACGACCACGAAAGATTGGAGATACGGAAAGCGCAGAGTGGCTCGTCGATCATCCAGAGGTTACCCAGGCGCAGGAGCTGCATCCAGAAATCGAGATCAATGGTGTAGGGAATGCGCGCGCTGTAGCCGCTGGTCGAAGCGATCAGCCCGGCGGGATAGAGTCCGCAGACCGGTTCGCCGATGATGTTGGTGCCGAGGCGCACCATTTTTCTGACCACATCGTCAGGCGTTTTCAGGCCGCCATCAATGAAGTTGACCTTTTTGATGAGCACCCTGCCCTCCGGATCGATAATGGTTCGCTGCGACGAAACAAGGCTCAACCCATCCGACCCGGCCTGCTCAAACGCGGCAAGCTGCTTTTCGAGACACTCCGGAAAGAGCAGATCGTCCGCGCAAAGCAGCTTGACGTACCGGCCCCGAACCTCGCTGACAGCGCGGTTCCAGTTGCCTTCGGGGCCAAGATTGCGCTCGCTGCCGAAAACCGCGATGCGCCGGTCATCGAACGAGCGGGCTATTTCAAGCGAGCGGTCGGTTGAATGGTCGTCATAGATCAGCAGTTCGAAATCGTCCATCGTCTGCGCGAGCACCGACTCGATGGTTTCGGCGATATATCGCTCGTTGTTGTACATCGGTACCGTGACCGTGACCATCGGTGTGCCGTTTCGTGACATATGCTTTACGCCTCCTTCTCACCATCATTATCTCAACGGCCCGGTTCATTCGAGAACCTCGCCGCATGTTTTCGCGCCCATGCCGGGGTCGCTTTCTTGCCGGAATCGAGCACCGTTTCCGACGAGATGATCGCTCCCTCATACCTGGCCCAGCTTGTATTGGCAAGCCAGAGATTGGCGCCGCGAAGGTCGGCCTGCCGGAAATCGGCCCGCTGAAGATTGGCCGACCGCAAATCCGCGCCCCTGAGATTGGCGTTTCTCAGATCGGCCTGGTCGAGGTCGGCGCGCTTGAACGAGGCCTTTTCAAGATCGGCGGCGTGCAAGTCAGCATAGGCGAGCACCCGGTTGGCAAGCGGCGCTTCTTTCAGATTGACCGCCATCTCCGGCTCCTGCTTCCTGATTTTGTTCCATTTCGTGACGTTCGATTTCAGCAGCTCGAACTGATCGGCGTCGTAGGCAATCGTTGACGGCGCGGGACGCCAGGCTCTGAGCGGATTGAGCGTGGCGGCAAGCTTCGGCTGCGAATCAGGGGAAGGCAACGCAGCCTCACCCCGGCGTCCGGCCCGCGCCGTTGCCGGGCCGCGGGATGAAGCTGTCGCCGGTTGCGCCACGACCGGCATGAACCTGGCTCCGTGCGCTTCGGCCCATCTGGCCGATCCCTCCTTGCCGTTCGGCAAGACGGTCTCGTTGGAGATCACCGCGCCGCTGAAGTTCGCGCCGCCGGTGCTCGACAGCCAGAGATTGGCCGCACGGAGGTCGGCATGGCTAAGATCGGCATATTCAAGATTTGTCTCCCGAAGATCGGCGCCTCGCAGGTCGGCCTCTCGCATCGATGCTTTACCGAGTTCGGATTTACGCAACACCGTCGAAGCCATCTTCGCGCCGGTAAAATCAGCGTCCGTACAGGAGGTGGAGGCGAGGGACGCTCCGGCCAGATTCGCTCCGTTAAAACGGCTGCCGAACACCACCGAGCCGCTGATGTCGGCTCCATGCAGGTCGGCGTCGCGGAAATCGGAACGACCCATGTCGCACTGGCTGAGATCAGCGCCGACAAGGTTTGCGCCTTTGAAATTGACGGTACGCAGCCGCCGTCCTTTCAGCTTCGCGCCCGAAAGATCGGCGCGCAGTGCCGGTTCCTGAGTACGCAACTCGTTCCATTCGAAGCTACCCTTCCGCGCCACGGCCTCCTGCCGGGCATCGGCGGCGATGAGCGGATGGGCGGAGCCGAAAAGCAAAAAACCGGCGCACGCGGCAACGCCGCAATAACGAAACAGTGGATAGATCATGAGGTTTTTATGATTTGTCACCGGTCTTGAAAACCGGATCGTGAACGAGATTGCGTAACAGCAAAAGCGCCGCTACCGCATAGACGACGCCACCAATGCCAAGCACGAGCTGCTCGCCACTGAAGAAGCTCACGATAATCGTCACTCCGGCGACAAGAATGATCGAAAGCTGCACGAAGGCGCGATTCATCGTGCGCGCGTCGAGCAACTGCTCCAGCGGATCGCCGGAGTGCAGCAGTTCGAGGCCTCCCGTCTTCTGGATGGCGGGCAAAACGATGTAGATCATGCCGATGAACGAGAGCGTGATCCAGCCAAGCAGCGCCGAGTGGGTGTGCGAGTGGTAAATCCACATCTTGTCGCCCCGGATGGGCGGATAGCTGCCGAACAGAATCCCCTTCGCATAGTAAATATTCAGAATGCCGAAAGCGCTGGTGGCGAAGAGAAACGCCAGACCGCCGAGCATAAAAGCGAGCGCCGGATGGGCGAAGTTGTTGCGGAACCAGTTTCGCAGAAACACGCCGAAGGTGTAAAGCAGCGCCATCACGCCAAAGGTGAGAATGTGGCTGATGAGCATCATGCCGAGGTAATCGCCCATGAGAATCACGACCAAAAAGTAGAGCACACCGCCGACGAAGAGGTAAAACCAGAGGCTGAAAAGCTTTTTGGCCAGCTCCATCTTGCTTGTCCGCCGCCAGGCGTAGGTGTAGAGGAAGCCCATCACGCTGATGCTCAAGGGAAACGACGAGCCGAGAAAGTAGGCCGACTGCGTCACGAAAAACGGAATGATGCCGTTGTCAGGAAACGCCTCCTTGAGGCCGAGCGTGAAGAGGCCGAGGTTGGCGTTGAGCAGAAAAACCACGTCGAAAATGTAGTAGCGCACCGACACCTCATTCCAGATTTTCGCCACGGAGAGGGTGGTGAGAATCTCGTAGAGCGGCACGGCGACCACCCCCATCAGCATGAGGCCCGCCGCCGCCTTGAGGAGCGGCAGGTCAGCCGCCACGGCAACGGTGACCATGACAAGCGCCAGCAGCACCAGGCCGATGAACAGGCGCTGACGCACGGGGTCGATCCGCAATTCGGGATAGATCGCCGCCGTCAGGTAGCGATTGAAGAGCAGAATGGCCAGGTTGCCGAAGCCGACAAAAAAGAGGTACGGATGAAGCTTGAGCAAAAAAGCATTGTTCGTCAGCACTCCGAATCCGCCACCGAAGGCCGCGAGTGAGATGACGGCGAAGGAGACGAGGAGAAAGGTTTTCGATATTCCTCTGAGCGTTTGTGCTGGCATCGTATGATTGTATCGTTTGTTAAGGTTGCTGCCCGGTCACGCTGCGGGCTTGCGCATGGAGATGAACGCGATGACAGAAAGCGCTATCACCGCCGCGTTGAGCGATACCGGATTGAACGCTTCTGTCAGCAGGGCTGGTTCATGAAGCGACACAAAGCCCAACAGACTCAGCATCGCCGCGATGTTCAAAAGGAACGGCCAGCGCCACGGCGAAAGCAGAATCAGCAAGCCGAACAGCATTTCGCCATACCCCATCACGGAGCACATAAAGCCGTAGAGCGGCCCGAGATGGGCGAGCAATCCAAGCTCGACGGGACTCTGGCAAACCAGCTTCGGCACGATGCCCTGATAGATCCACACAAAAGCGAGAGCAACCCGGCTGATCCAGACCACCGGCGGCTGACGATCGAACAGACTCATAAAAAAATGGTTCAGGCGTTTCTTTCAGGAAGATAACAGTTACAGGCTAAATACAGCCACTCCCAACGTTAAAGGGGTGTTGAAAGTGCGCGGATGGGGGAAAATTGGGGATTAGGCATGCCTCAAACCTTAGGCCGTGTCAATCGGCGGTTCCATTCGTCGGCGTCGGCTTGGTAAAACCTGGACGCGCCTGGGGAGTCAGCGGCTGCCAACGGATTGTCGATGAAGTGTATGCCGCCGTCGAAAGCTGGAAAACGGAATTCTCCGAAGCCGGGGTGAGTGACGAGGAGATCGACCAACTCCGCGAAATCGACGGCAATGTGAGAAGGTAGGCTCACGCGGAGAATCTGTTCATAAGACTCATGACCCTGCGGTTACTCACGCCGCCCACGTCTGGCCCAGCATTTCGGCCTGCGCGAGCACGAGCTGGATCGCTTCGTCCTGTTTGGTTGGCGGATACTTGTATTTGCGCAGGATGCGCTTGACCAGTAGCCGGAGGCGGGCGCGGACGCTTTCGCGTTTTGACCAGTCAACGGTGAGGCTTTTGCGGAGGTTTTCGGCGAGTTCGTGGGCGATGGTCTTGAGGATTTCGTCGCCCATCTGGAGGAGGGCTTCTTCGCTATTGGCGAGGGCGTCGTAGAAGGCGAGTTCGTCGGGGTTGAGGCCGAGGTTTTCGCCTCTGTGGACGGCTTCCTGGAACTTCTTTGCCATGGCGACCAGCTCTTCGATAACCTGCGCGGTTTCGATGGCGCGGTTCTGGTAACGTTTGACGACACTGTCCAGCAGGTCGGAGAACTTCTTCTGCTGAACGATGTTCGATGAAAACCGGGAGCGAACTTCTCCGGCAAGCAGGCGTTCGAGCAGTTCGACAGCAAGGTTGCGTTCGGGCAGATTACGCACCTCTTCGAGAAAGGCGTCGTCGAGGATGCCGATGTTTGGCTTGTCGAGTCCGACGGCGTCGAAGACGTCGAGAACATCTTCGGAGACGAGCGCGTTGCCGATGATCTGGCGGATAGCCAGCTCCTTCTCTTCTTCCGTGCGTTTCTTTTCGGTTTTCTCCCTTTTAGTCAGCATGACTTTCACCGCCTGAAAGAAGGCGACCTCTTCGCGAACGGCTTTGGCTTCGTCGAGGGTGCAAGAGAGGCTGAAGGCTCTCGACATGGCGAGGGCCGTGTCGCTGAACCGTTTCTTTCCATCGTCGAGGCCGAGGATGTGGTTGGCCGCCTGGGCCATGAGCCGGTGGCCGCCGGTGAGAAAGCTGCCATAGTCGAAGCCGTGCAGCATCCCGCGCAGAATGTCGAGCTGTTCGAGCAGGAGGGCAAGTGCTTCGTTGGCATCGACGGTGGGTTTTCCCCGGCCTTTGCTCGATGTATAATCTTTGAGGGCTTTCTTGAGGTCGTTGGCGATGCCGATGTAATCGACGACGAGGCCGCCCTGCTTGTCGCGGAAGACCCGGTTAACGCGGGCGATGGCCTGCATGAGGTTGTGGCTTTTCATGGGCTTGTCAACGTACATGGTGTGAACGCTGGGCGCGTCGAAACCGGTGAGCCACATGTCGCGGACAATGACGAGGCGAAGCGGATCTTCGGGATCTTTGAAGCGCTTTTCGAGGCGCTTTTTGGTTTGGGCGGAGTAAATGTGCGGGCGAAGCAGTGGCTTGTCGCTGGCCGAGCCGGTCATGATGATCTTGATCGCCCCTTTTTCGGCGTCGTCGTTGTGCCATTCCGGCCGGAGCGCAACGATGGCGTCGTAGAGGTGAACGCAGATTTCGCGGCTCATGGCGACGATCATCCCTTTGCCGGCCACGGCGTTGCAGCGCTCCTCGAAGTGGGAAACGAGATCATCGGCCACCTGCCGGATGCGCGGTTCGGAGCCGACCACCTTTTCAAGCGCCGCCCAACGGCTCATCTGGCGATTGCGTTCGGCCTCCTCTTCGTCTTCGGTCAACTCCTCCACCTCCTCGTCGATCTCCGGCAACAGCTCCCGATCGAGACTGAGTTTGGCGAGGCGCGACTCGAAGAAGATCGGCACGGTCGCGCCGTCCTCTTTGGCTTGCTGGATGTCGTAGATGTGGATGTAGTCGCCGAAAACGGCGCGGGTGTCGCGGTCTTCGCTCGATACCGGCGTACCGGTGAAGGCCACGAAGGTGGCGTTCGGCAAGGCGTCGCGCAGGTGCTGGGCGTAGCCGGGCTGATAGCCTCTGGCGTCGCCCCGGAACTTCGCCTCGAAGCCGTACTGGGTGCGATGCGCTTCGTCGGCGATCACCACGATGTTGTGCCGAAGGGAGAGCATGGGGAACCGTGTCTCCTCATCGCCCGGCATGAACTTCTGGATGGTGGTGAAGATGATGCCGCCCGATGGCCGGTTGGCGAGTTTCGCGCGAAGGTCGTGGCGGCTTTCGGCCTGCGCGGGCTGTTCGCGCAGGAGATCCTGCGAGAGCGAAAAAACGCCGAAGAGCTGGCCGTCGAGGTCGTTGCGGTCGGTGATAACGACGATGGTCGGGTTCTGCATGGCGGTTTCGCGCATGACGCGGGCCGCGAAACAGACCATCGTGATGCTCTTGCCGGAACCCTGCGTATGCCACACCACGCCGCCTTTGTGGTCGCCCGTCGTCTGCGAGGCGGTGACGACGCGCTCGATGGCCGTGCGCACGGCGAAGTACTGGTGATACCCGGCGATCTTTTTGATGAGCTCGCCTTCGTCCTCGAAGAGGATGAAAAAGCGGAGATAGTCGCAGAGGCGCACCGGCTCGAAGATGCCGCGGATCATGGTTTCAAGCTCGTTGAACTGACCGAGCGGATCGAGCGTTTCGCCGTCGATGCTGCGCCACGCCATGAAGCGCTCGATGCTCGACGAAAGCGAGGCCATGCGGGCATCGCTACCGTCAGAAATGACGAGGATTTCGTTGTAGCGGAACAGGTCGGAAATCTGCTCTTTGTAGGTCTGGAGCTGATCGAAAGCCTTGCGGAGATCGGCGTTTTCGTCAGCCGGATTCTTCAGCTCGATGACCACCAGCGGCAGGCCGTTGACGAAGAGCACGATGTCCGGGCGGCGGTTGTGGCGCGGCCCCTGAACGGTAAACTGGTTGACGGCGAGCCAGTCGTTTTTTGACGGATTTCCGAAATCGACGAGCCGCGCGAGGTCGCCGCGCATTTCCCCCTCCTTTTGATACTCGACCGGAACGCCGTTGACGAGCAGGCGGTGAAACGTCTGGTTGGCCGAGAGCTGAACGGGATGGTCGAGCTTGAGCACCTGCTGCACGGCGTCTTCGCAAGCAGCAGCGGGAATCTGCGGATTGAGCCGGGCGATAGCCTCCCGCAAGCGCGAAGCGAGCACGACCTCGCGGTAGCTCGCGCGTTCCGGCGCGTCTCCGTCGGGCGCGATGTCGGGGCCGAAGCAGTGCTGGTATCCGGTTTCCGCGAGCCAGGCGATGGCTTCCCGTTCGAGTTGATCTTCGGTCATCATGGTTGTACCTCCCAATGGCCGCCTTTTGCCGGGCCGATGCGGCGTAAACGTCCATCTTGCTGCAACTTCTGGAGATTGCGTTCGATGGTTCGGTTCGAGATGCCGAGTGCGCTTGCCAGCTCCGCAATGGTCAACGATGGATTGCCTTGAAGTGCCATGATGATTTTCTCCGACGTTTTGCCCGACATTTTCTCCGACATTTTCTCCGACGTTTTTGAAAGCGCTTCGGTCAAAGCGTCATGCAGGGCGTGAAGCATGAACTCGATGAAGACGGTGGAGTCTCCGGCGTTGTCGGCTTGCGCCAGAACCTGATAGTAGTCTGCCTGGCGTGCTTTGATGACGGTTTCCACCGGCAGATAGACCAGCACCGGTTGCCAGTGGCTGAGAATCAACGTTTGCCATAACCGGCCCATGCGTCCGTTTCCGTCCGCGAACGGATGGATAAACTCGAACTCGTAGTGGAACACGCAACTGGCGATCAACGGGTGCACCGATGGACGCGCCACCGGGTGACCAGCTCGACGATCTCCGCCACATGCTGCACGATGAGCGGCGTCAGGGAGTATGGCGGTTCGTAACTCACAGCCCCGCCTCCCCGACCATCGCCTCAGCCTCCGGCAAACGAAGCTTCCCCGAAATCAGTCGCGGCAGAAGCGCGTCGCGGATCGAGACGAGGGTTTGAGATTTCTGTTCATTCTCGACTATACGATCAAAAACAGGTGTAATCAAATCCGTAAAACACTTGAGCAAAACATCGGGAGGTTTTATTGCTGATATTCCCCTGAAAGATTTCTTATTGATTTCCAAAAATGTTGAACCATTTGAGCGATTTTTGATCAACTCCATATGATTCTTGCACCAGAACAACATATACAAAGGTGAAAGAACACTATCCGGCAAAATCGCAATGTAGCCCTGATTAATACACAAAGGAATTCCGGCAATTGCCAGATAACCAATAGGAGCACGAGACGACAACAATAATGTGCCTTTTGGTAATAATCCTGAGCTTAATTTTTCAACGCCTTTTGCAGAGATCATGCGTTCTGTCTTCAATAAAACAGGCGAATCCTGAGCAGACAAATCCTTGGGCGTTGTCCATGCAAATTCAGCAGGCTGCCAATAAGAAATATCTTTTGTAGATGGTGTTCCTCCACCGACAGTGCAGACAAGTTCTCCCAAAGACAAAACCTCCCACCCCGCCGGAATCGGCCCAAGCTCGGAGTCCTGAAAAGCATCGGGGAAGAGTGCGGCGGTGGCGGCATCCATGCCTTGCGGCTCCTGCCCTTGCTGCCTGGCTTTGACGGGGTCGAAGTCGATGAACCACGACTTGAAAATCGCCTGCGCGATGGATTCAAGCGTGGCGTTGGTTTCGCGAAGCAGCGCGATGCGGTCGTCGAGGGCGGCAAGCAATGCTCCAATTGTTTTTCTTTCAATAATTGGAGGACATAAAAATCTGTATTCTCCTATAGTATCTCTCGATACACGCTGCCTTCCAGAAGTACCTTCCATTCGAGCAATTGCATAATCTCGAAATTCAGGACTTTTTGATAAGTAGTAGAGGAAATTTATATCGTCATTTGATCTTGGACCAAGTACAATAAATTCTGTTGAACCAAGACCACATTCGTTATTTTTAAGTGTTTGAACAAGTCCTGTTTTTCCATTTTCTAAGCATGGCGTAATTCTGGCAAGCAAAGTGTCGCCATTCTGAAATTTTGATCCTCCACCACTTTTATTCAGCCTCGTTCCAATATTAAATACTGGTATATCTCGATCATTCATAGGTAATGCAGACATTTCGATATAAGGAACTAAAGAATTCTTGATTATCGTTCGTCTTGGATTTATATCTGCAAAATCTTTTAACTTAATCGTATTCCACTCAGAACTCATATCCCAGCCCTCCCGGATGCTTCCGTATCAATAACTTGCCAGATTCCCGCCTTTTTTCCCCCAATTCGCCGCAAAATGCCTTGCTTCTGAAGCTTGTCAGTCAGGTAACGAACTCCTCGTTCGGTGAGTCCAAGCTGATCTGCCATCTCATTCTGTGTAATGTTCGGATTCTGACGTACCAAATGACACAACTCTTTTTCCCTTTCGGTCATTACGGTCTTATCGACAGTCTTATCGACAGTCTTATCGACAGTCTTATCGACAGTTTTTCCTGTAGTGTCAGCCTCAACCTGCGCAACATCCTCAGCATACGAGGGCCGTTCGAAACTGGCGATAAACAGGCCGGCGGTCTGGCTGAACTGTACCGTGGGAGCATTTTCAAGAATGAGCGGCATTCCGCGACCCCACCCTTCAACCATATGGATTCGGCGGAACAGCTCTGCAATCAGAGGATTTCGGCGGCGCGAGACGTTGCCCCTGCGCATCTCTTCTATCGACAGTCCGTCATAAAGTCCGCCGGGGTTGCGTATTTCAACGCGGTTTTTGAAAACGGCAATCTGGACGTAGTCGGGGTCGCGATAGTCGCGATGGCAGAAAGCGTTGATGATCGCTTCCCGCAATGCGGCCATTGAAATTTCCGGCACATCGACCCGGTAGAGTCCATCGAGACGCATTCCGATATGAATGTTCCTGAGAATGTATTTTTGCGCCTCCTCGATCAGTTCAAGAATATCGCCGTCAAAGTCGTGACGGTCAATGATGGTGGAGCTGCTGGTGGTTGCAAACACGGCACACCGAAGCTGAAGCGGGGGTTCAGCGGCAAAGAAAAGTTTTGCTGCATTCAGCAGCTTTCCGTTCCTGATGAGGCTCAGCTTGTCAAGAGCGTTTTCTGCATTATCCCAGCTCAGTTCTGCAAGTTCAACGAAGCGCCTGATTTTACCGGCATCGAGCTTCTCCATAGAGAGGGTTTCCGGCTCGCAGGGTTCGTTATCCCAACGCATGGCCTCTTTGTGCTTGTGCAGAATAATGTTTTCCAGTTCACGGGTGGTAAGCTGGCGATCCTCATCGGCAACCCGCATATAGGCGCGGCCCCAGGCGAAATATGGCATGTCCTTTCCGCTGAAGGCGATATGAAGACAGCTCTTGCCGTCAAGCATCGCAAGCTCGATCTGCGGGTAGATCCGGGGTTCAATATGCGCCCCGATACTCTGTGACAGATCACGGAGTGTTTTTTCACTGACATCGAGACCAACCACGCTTCCGTTTGGCGCTACACCAAACCAAAGTTCACCGGCACCATGCTTGTTGAGAATAGCAACCATTGAAATCACTCCCTGCTTCAGTTCGGCAAGGCTTTTTTTCAGTTCGACGCACTCGCTCTCTCGCAGTGGTGCAGACCGTTCAGAACTCATACCCCAGCCCTCCCAGCTTTTCGCGGATGAGTTCATCCAGTTCCGCGCCTCTCGACATCTGCTCGCCGAGGGTTTCGGTCAAACGCTGCATCTTTTCGGCGAAGGCTTCATCGTCCTCCTCGACGGCTTCGGCTCCGACGTAGCGGCCGGGGGTGAGCACGTGGCCGTGTTCGGCGATATTCTCCAGCGACACGGAGGCGCAGAAGCCGGGAACATCCTCGTACTGGCCATCGCCGCGCCAGGCGTGGACGGTGTCGGCGATCCTCGCTATCTCCTCGTCGGAAAACTCCTTCTGGACACGGGTTTTCATGTTGCCGAGCTTTCGGGCGTCGATGAAAAGCACTTCCCCCTTGCGAACGCGCTTCTCTTTGACGAGGAACCAGAGGCAGACCGGAATCTGGACATTATAGAAAAGCTGACCCGGCAAAGCGACCATCACCTCTACCTTGTCCGCCTCGATCATCGCGCGGCGGATGTCGCCCTCGGTGTTGGTTGTGGAGGACATGGAGCCGTTGGCCAGCACAATGCCAGCGCGTCCGGTTGGATTGAGGTGGTGCAAAATGTGCTGCAACCAGGCGAAGTTGGCGTTGCCTTTCGGCGGTGTGCCATAGAGCCAGCGGGGATCACCTTCGAGGCTGCCGTGCCACCAATCGGAGATGTTGAACGGCGGATTGGCAAGCACGAAATCGGCGCGAAGGTCGGGGTGCTGGTCGCGCACAAACGAATCGGCAGGCTCCTTGCCGAGAAAGTAGTCCAGCCCGCGAATGGCGAGGTTCATCGCCGCGAGCCGCCACGTCGTCGGGTTCGACTCCTGCCCGTAGATGGAGATGTCGCCCATGCTGCCGCCGTGCGCCTCGATGAACTTTTCGGACTGCACAAACATGCCGCTGGAGCCGCAGCAGGGGTCATAGACCTGCCCGTGGTGCGGCGCGAGCACCTCGACGAGCGTCCGGACGATGCTGGCCGGGGTGTAGAACTGCCCGCCCCGCTTGCCCTCGGCGCTGGCGAACATGCCGATGAAGTACTCATAAACCTGCCCAAGCAGGTCACGGGCGTTCTGGCCGGTGTCGCCAAAACCGATGGTCGAAATGAGATCGACCAGCTCGCCGAGCTTGCCGTCGGGCAGGTGAACTTTGGCGTAGCGTTTATCGAGAATGCCCTTGAGCTTCGGATTTTCGGTTTCGATCAGCACCAGCGCATCATCGATCCGCTTGCCGATATCGGGCTGCTTGGCGTAAGCCTGCAGATTTTCCCAGCGAGCGCCTTCGGGTACCCAGAAGACGTTGGATTCGGTGTAGTAGTCGCGGTCTTCAAGCTCTTCGGAAATCATAGCCAGAGTCGCGTCGTCGAGATAGAAATCATCCTCGGCATCGGAAAAACGCATCGCGAGTTGCTGCCGGTGCGAGCCGAAACTGTCGGAGATGTATTTGAGAAAAATCAGGCCAAGCACGATGTGCTTGTAATCGGCGGGATCCATGTTCGCCCGGAGCTTGTCAGCCGAAGCCCAGAGCGTTTTTTTGATGTCTTCTATCATTGAACAGCGAAATTGGAAACGGAACGGATAAGGGCGCTCGGCCCGAAAATCAGGCGTAAGTTAAAAGATAACAAAGAGTTCGCGATTTACGACAGGCGCAGGGGAAATCATCAACGCGAAAAGGGCGACCAGCCAGTCGCCCCTACAACTATCCATTATCCATTATCCATTATCCATTATCCATTATCCATTATCCATTATCCATTATCCATTATCCATTATCCATTATCCATTACCCCTTCCCCCGCTTCCCCTCAACCCAGCGCTTCACCCGGTCGAACCAGACATAGACCACGGGGATCACCAGCAGCGTGAGGAACATCGAGCTGGAGAGGCCGCCGACGAGGGCGAGGGCGAGGCCGGATTTCCATTCGGAGCCGGAGCTGGCGGAGAGGGCGATCGGCATGAGGCCGAAAATGAGCGTGAGCGTCGTCATGAGGATCGGGCGGAGCCGCTCGCGCCCGGCTTCGGTGATGGCGGCGGTGAGTTCCATGCCCTCCTCGCGGAACTTGTTGATGAAGTCAACCAGCAAAATCGCGTTCTTGCCGACCAGGCCGATGAGCATGATGATGCCGAGAATCGTGAAAATACTCAGCGATTTGCCAAACAGCGCCAGCGACCAGAGCGCGCCGATGATGGCCAGCGGAATCGAGAACATCACCACCATCGGCCATATCCACGAGTTGTAGAGCGCGACCATGATGAGATAGACGAAGATGATCGCCACCATGAAGGCGTAGAGCAGGTTGACGTTCGACTCGCCCTGCCGCTTGAGGTCGGCTTCGTAGGTATGCGTGACGCTCGCCGGCATCACGCCTGACCTCCGCATGTTGCCGATGATGCGCTCGATGTCGCCGCCAATATCGCCAACCGGGCGACCAACCACCTGCGCCTTGACCCACACCGCTTCGTTGCGGTTGTGGCGTTGCAGAAGGGCGTAGCCGCGCGACTGTTCGAGGCGCGAGAACTGACCGAGCCGCACCAGGCCGCCATCCTTCGCCCGGAACGAAAGATCGGGAATGCCACCGGTGGCGCGGCGGTAGGCTTCGTCGAAAATCAGGCGGATGTCGTACTCGTCGCCTTGCTCGCGGTACTTGTTGCTGTCGTCGCCCTCCCAGGCGATGCGCATGGCCGAACCCACGTCGGCGATGGAGAGGCCGAAGGCGGCCATCTGCTCGCGATCCACGACCACGTGCATTTCAGGCGTACCGGGCTGCGAACTCAGCCGCACGTCCGCCGTGCCGCGCACCGTCTTGAGGCTGTCGCGCAGGGCGGCGGCGGCGCGGGCGATCTCGTCGCGCTTCGGCCCGCTCAGAATCACCGTGACGGGCGTTTCGTTGGCCGTGCCGAAGATGCCGATGGGGTTGATGCTCGTCTTGAGGCCCGGAGTGCCGGTCAGCTCGCGCCGTATGAGCTGCATCATGCTGTCGGTCGAGCGCTTGCGCTTCTCCTTGGGAATCAGGCGAACGTTGAGTTCGGCCACGTGGTCGGAGCTTTGGCCGAGAAATCCCTCGTTCGAGGCGCCGACGACCGCGAGCACCTTTTCGACTTCGGGATAGGCCTGAATCTGGCGCTCGACAGTGCGGATGAAACGGTCGGTCTGTCGGAGGCTCGTGCCGGGTTCGAGTTCGAGCATCACCGAAAAGTCGCCACGGTCGGAGACCTCGATGAACTCGCCGCCGATCTTTCCGGCGATGACGAGCGCGAACGACGAGAAGAACAGAAGCGTCGCCGTCAGAATCACCTTGCCGGAGTGCTTCAGCCCCCAGCCGAGCAGCGCAATGTACCAGTCGCGCCCGCGCTCGTACCAGCGTTCGATGGCGGTGGCGACACGCCCGCCGAAGGTTTCGGCGGAGAGGCGCTCGACTTTGGAGAAGCGCGAGGCGAGCAGCGGCGTCACCGTGAAGGAGACGAACAGACTCAGCATGGTTGAGATGACCATGACGACGGAGAACTCCCGCAGGATGTCACCAACGAGGCCGCTGAGCAGCGAGAGCGGCAGGAAGACCACTACGTCAACCAGCGTGATCGCCACCGCCGTAAAGCCAATCTCGTTCCGTCCGACGAGCGCCGCCTCGCGAGGCGCTTCGCCCCGTTCGAGGTGGCGGTAGATGTTTTCGAGCACCACAATGGAGTCGTCCACCAGCACGCCGATGACGAGCGACAGGGCGAGCAGCGTCATGAGATTGAGCGAGAAGCCGAAGAGATACATGCCGATGAAGGTGGTCACCAGCGAGGTGGGAATCGAGACCATCACGATGAGCGAGTTGCGCAGGCTGTGCAGAAAAAGCAGCATCACGAGCGCCACGAGCACGATGGCCAGAAACAGGTCGTGCTGCACCGCCTCGACGGCGTCGCGGGTGAAGGTCGAGGCGTCCTGCGCAATGTCGAATTTCAGCCCCCGGTCGCGGTACTGCGCTTCGAGCGTCCGGAGCTTTTCGCGCACGAGGCGGCACACCTCGACGGTGTTGGCGTCGTTCTGCTTGACCACCACGATGCCGACGGCGTTCTTGCCATCGATCCTCGTCATGGTTCCGATCTCCTGAAAGGTATCCTGCACCTCGGCCACGTCGCGCAGCCGGACGGCGCCCTCCGCTCCGGCGTCGCGCACCACGAGGCTCTTCAGCTCATCGAGGCTCGTGAACTTGCCCGACAGACGCACCACGAACTTGCGGTCGGGCGCTTCGACCGTGCCGGTCGGAAAGTCGATGTTGGCCTTGCCAACCGCTTCGAGCAGGTCGCCCGCAGTCAAGCCGAAGCTTTCGAGACGACCCGGATCGATGTTCACCCTGATCTCGCGCTCGCGCCCGCCAAGAATGCCCACCTGCCCCACGCCGCTGATGTTCGAGAGCGCGGGCTTGATCTCGTCCTTGAGGAGCTGGTAGAATTCGGTGTCGGAGAGCTTCGAGGTCGCGCCGAGGCGCAGCACTGGCAGCTCGTCGATGGCGAAGCGGGAGACGACCGGCGTCTCGATGCCGTCGGGCAGTTCGCCACGCGCTTCGTTCACCTTGCGCTGCACATCCTGCAAGGCGAGGTCGATGTCGGCATCGCTGGCAAACTCGATCGTCACCAGCGACACCCCTTCGCGAGAGGAGGAGTTGATGGCCGAAATTTTCTCGATGGCCGAAACCGCCTCTTCGACCGGCTTGGTGACGGAGGTCTCGATTTCGTCCGGCGACGCTCCCGAATAGAGCGTCGTGATGGTCACGTATGGCGTA
Source organism: Chlorobaculum sp. 24CR (assembly GCF_004118635.1). Taxonomy (GTDB): domain Bacteria; phylum Bacteroidota; class Chlorobiia; order Chlorobiales; family Chlorobiaceae; genus Chlorobaculum. The sequence continues at coordinate 25,239 of NZ_SDGU01000021.1, forward strand.
CTCATGCGCGGCAGCAGCTCGTACTGGAGCTGCCGGTAGCTGAAAAAGCCGAGGATGAAAAGCACCGAAAAGATGACGGCAACCAGCGTCGGACGCTCGATGGCGATCCCCGTAATCGTCCGTTTCACCGCCCGGCCTCCCCTTGCGAGACCGTCACCGGCGAGCCGTCGTCGAGGTCGCTCTGGCCGCTGACGACCACCCGGTCACCGGCGGCAAGCCCCTGCAACACCTCGATGCGAGTGCCGTATTCGCCTCCGGCGACGATTTTTTTCAGCCGCGCCCTGCCGCCGCTGACGACGAACACTTCGGGTGCGGCGATGCTGCCCGCGAGCGCCCGGCGGGGAATCAGCAGCGCCTGGCGGGAGGAGCGCCCGACAAAGGCCGCACGGGCGAACATCCCGGCGCGAAACGGCGTCTCTTTCGGATTGTCCATAACCGACTCGACCCGGTAGGTGTGGTCGCGCGACGACTTCGCGCTGACGGAGAGCACCTTCGCCAGAAATTCCTTGCCCGGCCAGACGTCGGTCGTCACCTGCACCGCCATCCCCTCGGCGATGAGCGAGACCTGTTTTTCAGGAATCGACGAGACGATTTTGAGCTTCGAGAGATCGACCATGTTGGCCACCTTCATGCCCGGCTGAACGAGGTCGCCCACCTCGACGAGCCGCGAGGTGACGACGCCCGCGAAGGGCGCCTTGACGGCGGTGTCCTCCACGCGGCGGCGAGCGGAGACAAGGTCGGCCTCGGCATCTTCGAGCTTGAGCCGCATCGCCTCGGCGCTCGACGCCGCCACGGCCCCCTCTTTCTGAAGCCTGTCGTAGCGCTCGAAATCGCGCCGCGCCAGCTCGCGGTTCACGCGGGCCTTGCGCAAGGCGGAGGCCGCCACCTCGGCATCGACCTTGAGGAGCGGCTGGCCCGCCGCCATCTTCTGGCCGACCTCGGAGGAGAGCGAGCGGACAATGCCGGAGGTCTCGGCGTGAAGATCGACATCGCGCCACGCCTCGACGAGCGCGACAAGGGAGAGGCTGTCGCGCACCGAAGCCACGGCGGCAGGCTCGACGCTCACGGCGATGGCCGTCGTCGCCGATGGCTGGCTCTCGCAGGCGGGCGTTGCCGGTTCGGGCTTTCTCTGCAAAGCGAGGAACGCCACGGCGGCAACCGCCACGAGCAGCGCCACAGCTATGATCCGGTTACGGTGTTTCATGGAAAAAAGATGGAAAAAATGGACGTTGTGGACGCTTGCCGCGACGCACTCTTCCTGCAATGATAGGAAGTTTGGACGAAAAAAAAGAAGGCGGGACTCGCCCGCCTTCTGAAAATTTTCTGTGCCGTGAGATCAGCAGAAGTGCCGGGCGATCACGCAGGAGAGTTCGGCGGTGGCGTGTACGTGCTCGACGACGGAGAGAATGCCGGTGAAGTTGGTGATATTCGAGTCGTTGACCTCGGCCTTGAGCTTCCTGACCGCCGCCTGGTACAAATCTTCGATCTCCTTCATCATGTCGAGCGTCTCCGAGGCGTGTTTCGAGTTGCCGCTGACGAACGCCTCGACCGCCTTCTTGATCATCTCGGCGGTGATGTCGCCCATCGGCTTCAGGCCATACTCGTCCTTGTGCAGCTCCTTGACGTTGGCGAGCTGGATGTATTCGGTCTTGTCGGCGATGTTGAGGCAGAACTGCGCGATCTTCTCAAGCTCCTTGAGAATCATGCCCGCATTGGCCACGATTTTCTGATCGGCCTCGCCAAGCTGCTGAAAGTTCAGGTAGGCAAGGGTCATGTACTCGACCTCGAACTTGCCTTTCTGGATGTAGCGCTCGTCGAACTCGAAAGCCGAGGCGGCCAGCGCTTTATCCTTCTTGGTCGAAGCGCGGACGACCAGCATCAGGTTGTTCTCGACGTTCGAGGAGAGCTTGGTGAGCTTCTGCTTGAGGGTTTCGAGCTGCTCGTGCACCGGCCCCGCAGGTTTGGTGGCAAGATTGAATTTCGAGGGGTCTATCTGGATGGTGAACGCTTTTGGAACAGCGACGGATTTTGATGAATCTGAGGATTTCTTGCCAAACAGTGCCATGGTGGTGATGCTCGTTGCAGAAATTGATGAGATTTTCGTCCCCTTCCATTGATTGTATTATACGGAGACGGTTCAAACAGGCCCCAATTTAACTTACCGGAAGGGTTAAGACAAGCAGGAGACAGAAAAAACCCGCGCGACAAAAGCTGTTCGGGCAGGATATGTTTCAGCAGGAGCGTTCGTTCGTTGAAATAATAGGTCGGAACTTGCTACCTTTTTCATGAAGATCGAAACCGGAATCTGAAGCCGACCACCATGCAGGATTTCATCTACTTCGACATAGGCATCATCATCATGGCTTCGGCCCTCTTGGCGTGGCTCTCGCTTCTGTTGCGCCAGCCGATCATCATCGCCTACATTCTCGCAGGAATCGCGCTCGGCCCCTGGGGACTCAGGCTCGTTTCCAACATCGACTTCATCGACGAAGTGTCGAAAATCGGCATCACGCTGCTCCTGTTCATCGCCGGACTTTCGCTGCATCCGGGCAAAATTGTGGAGACTTTCGGGCGCACCTTTACGATGACGGTCGCCACGAGCCTCATCTTCGCGCTCGTTTCGGGCGGCATCCTGCTGGCGATCGGCCTTACGCCCACCGAGGCGGTCATCGGCGGAGGCGCGATGATGTTCTCCAGCACGATCCTGGTCGTCAAGCTCATGCCGACCAGTACGCTGCACCAGCAGCACATGGGCGCGCTCGGCATCGCAGTGCTGATTATTCAGGATCTCATGGCGATCCTGCTCATCGCGTTCATCAAGGGAAAGGCGGAACTCTCCCTGGTCGCCGGTTCGCTGGGAATTCTCAAGGGGGTCTTGCTCGTCGTCGTGGCGCTCGTCGCGCAACGCGCACTGCTCAGCCGTGTCATCAAACAGGTTGAGCGCTACCGGGAGTTGCTGACTCTGCTGGTGCTCGGCTGGTGCTTCGGCATCGCCCTCACGGCGGAGGCGATGGGCCTGAGCCACGAAACCGGCGCGTTCATCGCGGGTGTCTCGCTGGCCGACCACCTCATCGCGCGAGTGATCGCCGAGGAGCTGAAGATGTTCCGTGACTTTTTCCTCGTTCTCTTCTTCTTCGCCCTTGGCGCGCAGCTCGATTTTTCGCTCATGACAAGCATCGCCCTGCCGGCGCTCCTGCTTTCGGCGCTTTTGCTCTTCATCAAGCCGCTGGTTTTCCGCCGGGCGCTGAAGCTGACGGGCGAAACACCGAAATTCAGCAAGGAGCTGAGCGTCAGGCTCGGCCAGAACAGCGAGTTCGCCTTCGTCATCGCCGTCATCGCAGCCGAACAGGGGCTGTTGAGCAACACCGCGTCGCAACTCCTGCACCTGGTGACCATTCTGACAATGGCGGTTTCGTCGTATATCCTTGTCTCGTACTACCCGTCGCCGCTGGCGTCGAAACCCTCGCTGAAAATCGATTGATCCCGATTGACCGCCAATGACGGGGATTCACGGTTGCGTTTCGCGCACCACCTGCCCGCGCGAGGTGAAGGAGATGCCCTGCTGCATTCCCGTGCCGATCATCACGCTTTCGACGACGGGCGGCGCGACCTTTTTGGACGACCTCCATGCGACGAGAAAACTCGCCCCGACGCCGCCCGTTTTGTCGGACTCATCGATCACATAGACGAGCGTCGAAACGGGGCGGAGGACAAGAGGCGTTTTCATCATGGCGCGGATAAAGCGCCCCGAAGCGTCGTAATAGTCAACCCGCGTAACGGTGATCGGCGTTTCGGGATCGGAGTTCCGGATCGCCAGCGAGGTGGTCAGGTCAAAGGTTTTCAGCCGGTTGCCGACAAAGATGTGCGAGTACGACGGCACATACACCGTCTGCCCCGTCGAGAAGAGCAACGGCTCGGCAACGGCTGCCGTCAACGGCGCGACGAGCAGCGCAAGGGCGACAAGAGCGGATGTGAAAAGCGGGAACTGGCGGACAAGTTTCATGGCGGTTGCGGCTAAGGTGACAAGGTTGCTCATTCAGCGACGGCTGTCAGTTCAAGGTAGCATTTCCGGCTGAGAGTGCGCAAATAGGGTGGGGGGAAATCAGGGAATATGGTGAATGCCGAAACCACCGAAGCGATCAAATCCGCGCGACGCAGCAAGCTTGAAACAGCAAACTCTGTAAAAAATCTGATCAACGATTTGAATGCGGACCGCTTTATGTCAACAGAGATGTCGCTTTTTTTTGAAAAAAATTGTTCACTTTTCGTCCGGGTTCAGAACCACCTCCCGGTTCATTTCCCATGCTT
>NZ_SDGU01000120.1 GCF_004118635.1 Chlorobaculum sp. 24CR
TTTTTCAGGACACTGTGTCTCACGGCATGTGAATAACCCATAATTCGCCTCCTCTACTTGAGGCGACATCTATGTTAACACTTAGGGGAGGCTATACTTTGCAGGACACACAAAATGGTATATGAGTATAGATACATTATGACTTTTATGAATATATGTGCTCAATTATTACACTTTTATCTTTAACGAAGCAGAGCTTCGGGGAATATATCCCATAGAGATTAAATTACCATAAAATCACGAACACAACAATCACCGAACAACAAAAATATAAGGCTATGGTCAACCTGTTTTACCCGACCTCTTTCCCCCCTAACCACACTCAGCCCCCGCCACTCCCGCGAAACCCTCGCGCCTGTTGACTTATCCCGGCGGAAACACTACTTTTATTTTTAAAGCCTAAAAGCTGACCATTCTACTCAATGGGGTCGCCCGATTCATTGTCCTTGAAAAGTTGCAAGACTCTCAGTGACAAACCGGTCGGCCCGGCAGATGCGGGAGGATCGTGACCGTGCGACCAACAGCGCCGGAGCATACGGGAATCGTCACCTCGATTCGCGGTAGCGTGGTCGATCTGCGCTTCGACGACGCGCTGCCGTCGATCTACTCGATCGTCCATACCGGGCGCGAGATGGAGGTGACGATCGAAATTCTCATGCAGCTCGACCAGCAGCATGAGCGCCCGTCGGCAAGGGAACGCTGTCGCGCAAGTTCAACGTCTTCGGCAACGCCATCGACCGACGCGGCCCCGTAACCGGCGTCATCTGGCGCTCGGTGCACGGCGCGCCTCCCCCGCTCGAACGCGGCGGCAAAGCCGGGCTGTTCGACGGCGCACGAATTCATGCCTTGCAAATCGACATACTCGTAGTAACTGCTGACCTGTAAATAAAAACGCTGAAAGCCGTGTCTTCAGCAAACCATAGCTTCGCGTCTCAAATTCCACAAACTTTTTTATTCCAAAGCTTTACCGGCCATGACCAAGCTGGAGCATTCCCGATTCCTCTGGTGAAAGGTGCTCAATCTCTGGCCGGTTTCAAGCAGAGCATCTCTCTATCGACGACCATCGGCACTGTATCGAGCCACTGGTTGCCGATTTCCGGCACTCAAGCGAACGCAATATTACGGCACGCGATGGATCGGCGCCGGCTGGTGCTGCACGGTTCGGGCGTAGTGTACTGCCGGTTTGCCGAAAAGCATGGCGTAACCGAACAGATGCTCGTCCGGAATACCGAGGCTTCGGCGAATGTCGGGAAACATTTCGTCGATGGCCCATGAGGCTATGCCATTCCAGAGCGTGCCGACGCCCGAAGCTTGCGCGTACAGCTCGAAGCTCGTGAGCGCAATCATGCAATCATCCTTCGGCGTGGAAGCGCTTTTCGGAGCCGACGCAATCAGCAAATGCGGCGCGTCCCGGAAAATGAGATCGATCTGGCGCTTTTCCCATACTCTAATAAAGCTGGCGTAATAAGACTTCGACGCGGGCAACGCACCCTCCCGGTCAAGCCGGAGTAAACCCGCCATCACCTCGTCGCGCAACCGGGCGACCTTGTCGCGGTCATCGAGCACGGTAAAGCGCACCTGGCGCGAGTTCACGCCGGTGGGCGCGTGCCAGGCCACGTCGAGCAGTTTGTTCAACAGCTCGGGATCGAGGTTTTCCGGACGATAACGCCTGACCGAGCGCCGCCCCTTGATGAGCGTTTCAAGTTGCTGCGGATCGGGATAGCCGCCTTTGAGCAGCAGGCTCTCCTCCGGCCTGTAACCAAGAATCGAAAGAGCGCCCTCCGGGCAGATGGCCAGGCAATGCTGGCACCCAAGGCAGTTCGTCTCCTTTTCGGGCGCAATCGACGGAAAGCCCTCGCCGTCCAGCCCAATGATGCGCGACGGGCAATCCCCGACGCACTGCTTGCATTGCGTGCATCGCTCCCGGTCAATCCTGAAATCGATCATATAACATTGTATTCTTGATGGTTACGCGCTTGTCACGCAAACTGTAAGCCCCCGATGCGGGTCTTTGAAAATGGCAAAAGTCAAAGTTTTGGAAAAACGATTTTTTTCTTACCTTAAGCTTCCGTTTGGTGAAGTGGCCGAGTGGCTAGGCAGAGGTCTGCAAAACCTCGTACAGCGGTTCGAATCCGCTCTTCACCTCCAGAAACCTGCAAAACCCCTGCACTGTCAGGGGTTTTTTTATTGCGGGATCCGCTGGCGAGAAAAGCGAACCCCTTCGAGGCAATCGCCAGGAAGGGGTTCAATGTTGCATCAGTTGAATATGGCAACGCTCAACAGCGAGCCGAGGCGGCCATCGAGAGGCTTAACCGGTTATCTCCTTCCTCTGTATTCTCGACCATCCCATCACAAGTACGCCACCCACACCAAGCAATACCAGCGTACCAGGCTCCGGAACCGCTCCTGGAGGGTCATTGTAATCAAATGACAGCACCTGTTGCGTTTGCGTCGCCCAGCCGGTCGAGCCGGTAAAACCAACCATTGCCGAAGGCGAGTCGATAACCGACTTGATGTTGCCGATAGTATATGAAAGCATTGCTGAATCGGGCTTCTGATCTGTCTGGCTGACGCTCACAGACAAAACGCTGCCATTGTAATCGACCCAGGCATACCACGGTCCGGTGCCGTTAAATTCTGGCGAAATATCGAGCGTTGCCACGCTGACCACGGAGCCGTTGACATTGATGCCGATATGATTGCCGCTCGGATCGTTGACCTCAGAATTGTACCAGTTGTCGAACTCGATGCCGACGCTGTTCGGAATGCCGGTATAGACTCCGTTGTCGGTAGATATCGCCCCGTAACCCAAGCCACCGCCATCGCCTCCGGCTGTTGCGCTGTCGGGATTTTTTAGAACAAACACAATGCCATCTGCGCTGCCGTGACCGGAAAATGAGTCGGAATATTGAAAACTGAACGTCGCGTGGAAGGTTTCAATCCCGACTGGCGAGGTGCTGTACGCTGAGCCGATCTGGTAGGTTGGGTCGGTCACACTGTTGTCCGTAAGCTGCAAAACCCCGTCAGAAAGTTTTGTGGCCGATGAACCGGGAGTCGGCGCAATATCATCGAGTGTGACCGAATTCAGAACGGGAACAGCATTGGCCTGACTGGAAATGCAAAAAATACCAAGCGTCAACAGAGTGGTGAGTAATCGCGTTTTCATTGCTCTAAATTTTATGTGAACTGACAATCAGTTTTTACACAAGAAATATATACAATCAATATCAAAAACCAACAATCACATACATTTAATACATGCGACATATACCAACAAAGCCATTTTCGGTTATTTCACTTTCGCCGAACAAAACAGAAAGAGCCGAATTGTCCGCAAATGGTTACTCTGTCTATTGTTATATCGGCGGCTCTATGGCGGAGGATTTGGGGATCGAGGAAAAGGAAGCGAGGATGAGATGCGAGGGAGTGAGGCTTTTATATATGCGCGCTTCAAAAAAAAATCTCATGAACCCGGCTTGTCAGGCAAAGCGGATGGAGCGCAGAAAGCAAAATCGCGCCCCCGGCTGGTCGGGAGCAGCACTGCAATCGGGTCGCGTAATCGATTTTTCTCTGTGCCCGCATCTCTATGCAGGCATAAAGGTATAGTCGGTCTCAGCGGAGTTCTCCTCGGAAAAGCTAAGGGAAACGCGAGATTCTGAGGTACGGCATTTCAGGACGAGGGCGGCGTTCGATTGCTGGTGGCAGGTGAATCTCGAATTCAGCTATCCGGCTTCGACCTTGCAGATCATTTCGCCGTCCCAGCCGGAGCATCACCTTGGCTGCAGGGCGTGGATGCGGAGCATCGGCGGCTAATCTCGGAGAGGCTGGCGGTGATCGCGCCGCTCGAAAGCTATCCGTGGAGCGACCGGCAGTACGCTCTATATCTATTACGAGAGCAAGCCGAGAGGAGTTGCAGTAATACTACCGGTAGCGTCCGGACGAGATGATTGCGGGCCGACAGTGGTTTGTTGAACAACCTGGTCACGAACAACACGGCGTCGCCCGATCCAGAGTGGTACTCGGGTGATCCGGAGCGACTTGCTAGGCACCTCGAACGACATGATGTTGGTCTCGTCGCAGGTGCAGGTATCCGGCCCGCCAGCGCCGAGTTCCGCTCTACCCGTTTTCGACCGCATCGATGATTCTGATCAGGTCGGCTCGGTAAATCGTGTTAAAGAGATTTGCGCCGTTGCCAAAAAGATACATGGGCAAAAAACGCACCATCCGCTTTATGTCAACAGAGATGTCGCTTTTTTTTGAAAAAAATTGTTCACTTTTCGTCCGGGTTCAGAACCACCTCCCGGTTCATTTCCCATGCTT
>NZ_SDGU01000022.1 GCF_004118635.1 Chlorobaculum sp. 24CR
GTGTAGTTTTTTCTGACTTTTCGCATGGTGAATTCCTCCGTTTTTGTACTCTAACTCAAACGGCTGAATTCTCCAATTTACGCTGAACCAAAACAGCCGGATCAATAACAATTCAGCATTTTCGCCTCATTCTTTCAGGCACTTTCCTTTTCTTTTTAGAGTTATATCTCTATGTTGCTTATAAGAGCAAAGTGCTTTTATATAGGTAGCGCCTTAATGAGGCCCAAAGATATTTGTAATATGGAGGTGAATTATGTTGAACAAAGTGACGCCTGTGCCTGAGGAGCTTCTCAAGCCTCAAGCCTCTCCCTGTATCTCGATCTATATGAAGACCGGGCGGTATTATCCCGAGAATGTTCAGGATTCGCTCAGGTTCAAGAATCTGGTTTCCAGAGCTGAGAATGACGGTATAAAGTCTGTCGGGAAAAGGGTGATCGAGCCACTGATTGATCGATTACGCGAGCTTCAGGAGGATCGGGAGTTCTGGAATCATACGCTCGATGGTTTGGCGGTGTTTGCGTCTCCCGATTATTTCAGGGCGTTCAGGTTACAGCAACCGGTTAGCGAGCAGGCGCATGTGTCGGATGTATTTTTCATCAAGCCTCTCATCAGAATTTACCAGATGTCCGAGCGTTTTCAGGTGCTCGCCCTGACGAGGAGCGACATAAAACTTTATGAAGGCAACCGCTACCGGCTGGGTGAAATCGAGCTTGACCTGCAGGTGCCCAAAACAATGAGCGAGGCGCTTGGTACGGAGACGACCTCACCGCACATGACGGTCGCCTCGTATGGCGGAACCGGCGTGGCCATCCGTCACGGGCACTCGTCAAGAAAGGACGAGGAGGAACTCGATGACGAGCGCTTTTTCCGCGCCGTCGATCAGGGCATCGAGGAGCACCATTCCAAACTATCGGGGCTGCCGCTGATTCTCGCAGCCCTTCCGGAGCATCAGAGCCTGTTCCGGTTGGTCAGTCATAATCCGAATTTATTGGAGGACGGGATCAGCGCTGATCCGCGAATGCTCGAAAAAGATTCACTCCGCGATATGGCCTGGAAGGTGCAGGAACCTCGCTGGGAGCAGAAAATCGATAATCTCATCGCCAGGTTTCAGGAGGCCTTGCCAAAATCCCTCGGTTCTGACAATCCTTTCTATATAACAGAAGCGGCTTTGGCCGGGAATGTTTCGGTGCTGATGCTCGATCAGGAGAGAATCTATCCCGGCGGCATCGATGCGCGGGCTGGCGATATTTCGTTCAGCAAGGGGGCGCTTGGCAACGAGCATGATGTTTTCGAAGACCTTGCCATTGCGGTGCTTGGCAAAGGCGGCGAGGTGCTGGTGCTTCCGCCGGAAAGAATGCCGGTCGAGTCGGGCGTTGCGGCCATATTCCGGCACGGATAACCCGCCGGTTTCTGCCGAGGGACGATCCCGGTAGGCCAGGACGTGTCGAGGGTACATCCCTTGTTCCTGTTTCCGCCATTGACCACTATATTGTGCAGTCACGGATTCGGCTCTTCGCCCGTGACTGCGCAATAACTTTTTTGAACGGTTCAGAGGCTCAATGGGCGCAACTCGCGAAATATACTGGAATACCGGTCATGGCGCGGTCGTTGTCATGTACCTCGTCGCGCTCGTCGCCGTTGGCGCTATGGCGCTGGGGTTCCGGCGGCGGCGCGACATCTGGCGGCGGGGCAAGCCGCTTGACCGCGTCGACCATCCGCTTCGGCGACTGTCGCGATTGCTCGCCGATACCCTCAGCCAGAGCAAAGTCGCCAGAGTGCCGGAGGGCGGCGTGCCGCACTCGATCTTTTTCTGGGCCTTCCTGCTGCTCTTCGCCGGAACGCTGCTCGTGATGGCTCAGGTTGATCTCTTGACTCCCCTTTTCAACGTCAATCTGCTTTCGGGCGACTTTTACCGCCTCTACTCGCTCACGCTCGATCTTGCCGGTCTGTTGGCGCTCGTCGCGCTTGGTGTGCTGGCAGCGCGGCGCTTCGTCATCCGTCCGCCGGGGCTGGAGCGCACACCCGGCGACGCGGCCGTTCATCTGCTGCTTCTGGCGATTCTCGTGACGGGTTTCATTGTCGAAGGGTTTCGCATGGCCGCAACCGAACTGCGCGACAATCCCGGCCTGGCGCTCTGGTCTCCGGTCGGCTACCTTTTCGCCGAGCTGTTCGCAGCCATGAGCGACCAGGCGCAGCGGGCCGCGCACCGGGCGCTGTGGCTCGCGCACATGCTGCTGGCGCTTGGCTTCATCGCCATCATCCCGTGGACGAAGCTGCGCCACATCGCAACCACCAGCGGCAACAGCTTTTTCGAGCCGAACAAGCCGAAGGGTACGCTTCCGCCGGTCGATCTCGACGACGAGAGCGCCGAGCGGTTCGGTGCGTCGGCGGTCGGCGATCTCTTCTGGAAAGACCTCTTCGACGCCGATGCCTGCACGAAGTGCGGACGCTGCCAAGAGCGCTGCCCGGCCTGGCTCACCGGCAAACCGCTCTCGCCGATGAAGGTGATCGCCGACATCGGGGATGTGGCCGAAAAGGAAAACGGCAAGCCTCTGATCGAGGCGGTTTCGCGCGACGCGCTCTGGTCGTGCACCACCTGCGGAGCCTGCGAGGAGATTTGCCCGGCGAGCATCGAGCACGTCGGCAAGATCATCGAAATGCGCCGCAGCCTCGTGCTGATGGCGGGCGAGTTCCCCGGCGACGAGGCTCGCCGCGCCTGCGACGCCATCGAAATCAACGGCAATCCGTTCGGCCTCGCCCGCTCGTCACGCGGCGACTGGGCCAAAGGGTTGCCGGTCAGCGTCGCCGATGGAAAAAGCGAAACGGAGATTCTCTACTTCACCGGCTGCTACGCTTCGTTCGATCCTCGCAACCGCAAGGTGGCCGAAAGCTTTATCAAAATTTGCGCGGCGGCGGGCGTCACGGTCGCAGTGCTTGGCAAGGCGGAGCGGTGCTGCGGCGAACCGGCGCGAAAGCTCGGCAACGAGTATCTCTACCGCATGGTTGCCGAGAGCAACATCGCCGCCATCTGCGCCTCCGGAGCGAGGCGCATCGTCACGGCCTGCCCGCACTGCTTCAACACCCTCGCGCGGGACTACCGCGAACTCGGACTCGATCTGCCGGTCGAGCACCATTCGACCTTCATCCGTCGGCTCGTCGGCGAGGGTCGCCTCAAACTGAATCCGGCGGCATTCAGCGCCACGTATCACGACTCCTGCTACCTCGCGCGGTACCGCGATATTGCCGAAGCGCCGCGCGTTGTGCTCGAAGCCGCGGGCGGCAGGCTCGCCGAAATGGAGTGGGCGGGCAGCGAGGGGTTCTGCTGCGGCGCGGGCGGCGGGCGCATCCTCGCCGAGGAGAGGATGGGGACGCCGATCGTTGACGAGCGCTTGCGGATGGCGAGAAAAACCGGCGCATCGACGCTCGTCGCCGCCTGTCCCTTCTGCCTGAGCATGTTCGAGGATGGCCTCAAGCGTTCGGACGCCCATCAGTCTCTCAAGGCCTTCGATCTCGCGGAAGTGGTCGTCCGAAGCCTCGAAAATCCGTAACCGTAAAAACACTTCATGATGCTGAAACGAACCGAAATCGGCGAGCGCATCGAGCGCTTGCAAGCGCGTCTCGGTGCAAGCGGTGTGCAGGCGGCGCTGCTCCTGATGCCTGTCGATATTTTCTACTTCACCGGCACTCGCCAGAACTCGGCGCTCTGGGTTCCCGCCGAGGGCGAGCCGGTGCTGCTGGTGCGCAAAAGCCTCGAACGCGCCCGTGCCGAGGGGCTGATCGGCGACATTCGCCCCTTTCCGTCGAGCAAGGAGCTGTCGGCGCTCCTCGGCAGTGAAGGCGACAAGGTTGGCATGACCTTCGACGCCGTGCCGGTGGCGCAACAGGCGTGGTACGCGAAGGTGCTGCCGGGCCGCCGTTTCGTCGATGTCACCATGATTGTGCGCGAGCTGCGCTCGGTGAAGTCGCCCACCGAAATCGAAATGCTTCGCCACAGCGCGGAGAAGCTGGTCTCGATCTTCAAAGAGGTGCCGACCTTTCTGAAGGCCGGAATGCGCGAGGTCGATCTTGCCGCCGAAGTGGAGTTCCGGTTGCGCCGGATCGGGCACGAGGGGTACGTGCGGATGCGGGCGTTCAACCAGGAGTTGTTCGGCGGCATGGCGGTGTCGGGCGGCGCGGTGAGCTACGGCTTTTTCGACGGAGCCGTCACTGGCCGGGGGCTGTCGAGCGCCGCGCCACAGGGGGCGTCGCTCGATGTGATCCGGGAGAACGAGCCGGTGCTGGTCGATTTCGTCGGCGTCTTCAACGGTTACATCGTTGATATGACCCGTATGTTCGTCATCGGCTCGCTCGATGCCGAATTGCAGCGTGCCTTCGAGGTTTCGCTCGAAATTCAGGAGGCCGTGCGCCGGGCGATGGTGCCGGGCGCGATTGGCGAGGAGGTTTACCGGCAGGCCGCCGCGATGGCCGAAGCGGCGGGGCTGGGCGGCAACTTCATGGGAATGCCGGGCGAGCAGTCGCGCTTCGTTGGCCACGGCGTGGGCCTCGAACTCGACGAACTCCCGGTGCTGGCGCAGGGCTTCGCCATGCCGTTGCAGGCCGGGCAGGTGGTGGCCGTCGAGCCGAAATTCGTCATTGTCGGCAAAGGCGCGATCGGCATCGAGAACACCTTCGTGATCACGGAAAATGGAGGCGAAAGGCTGACCGTCGGATTATCCGATGAAGTGGTCAAGCTTTGAGCGGGCCGATAAAAAAGGCTCCGGGGGTTCCGGAGCCTTGATCGAGAGTATGTTTAAAGCGTCAGAATCAGAAATCGTACCTGATACCGGCAACGATATTGCTGCTGGCAAGCGACACCTTGGCTCCGTCAAAATTTGCATCGGAGGGCGAGAGGTAGCGATACCCCAAGTCAAACGTTGTGTTTTTGGCCGCCTTGATGCCGAGGCCAGCGCCGAGCTGCCAGGCGAATTCGGTGGAACTCGATGACGGGCCCCAGTTGCCGTCGCTGATCGACGCATCGGCTACGCCGAGACCTGCCATTACGTAGGGTGAAACGTCGCCATTGCTCAATCGAATTTATGCAAAAATATTTTAAAACAACACAATGCACTTTAGGCGTTTCAATGCTCGCGGTTCCGGGAGAAATTTTACCGGTTTTCGGTTGCCAGTTCGAGACGCGCTCAGTACGTTGTTCATGGTTATAACGATCCGGCACGTTTCAATTGCCGGACTGCGAGCAGCTTTCCACGAACGAGTGTGATTTTGACATCATGAATATTCTTGTCTGTATCAAGCAGGTGCCCGATATGGAGGGGCGCTTCGAGCCGAACGAGGCCGGGAGCTGGTTCGATGAGGTCGGGCTGGCGTGGCGGATGAATGAGTACGACGCCTTCGCGGTCGAAGAGGCCGTTCGGCTGAAGGAGCGGCTCGGTGGCGAGGCGCGGGTGACGGCGCTCTGCGTTGGCCCGGCGCGGGTGGTCGAGACGCTCCGCAAGGCGCTCTCGATGGGGTGCGATGACGCCGTGCACATCGACGACCCGGAAGCGCCGGAGCGCGATCCGTGGCAGATCGCCTCGATGATCGTCGGGTTTGCCGCCGGGCGAGGGTTCGAGCTTGTCTTTACCGGAATGCAATCCGAAGATCGCAGCTCGGCGCAGGTCGGCCTGCTGGTCGCCGAGCGGCTCGGCGTGACTTGCGCGACCGGCATCACGGCGTTCGAGTGGCGTGACGGCGCGATCACGGTCGAGCGCGAAATCGAGGGCGGGCGGAGCTGCACGCTTCGGCTGAAGGCTCCGGCGCTGCTCACCTGCCAGCAAGGCCTGAACTCGCCGCGCTACCCGACCCTGCCGAACATCATGAAATCCAAACGCGCGAAGCTGACCGTCCTGACGCCGGAATCGGTCGGCCTCGAACCGCCGAAAGCGTCGTCCGGGAATTTCCGCCCTCACGAGCGCAACGCGGCGGGCGTGATTCTCGACGGCGACGCCGTGACGCTTGCCGCGCAGGTGCTCGAAATTCTCGAAACCAGAACGGCCGTGCTTGGCAAAGGAGGTGTGCGATGAAGTTGCTGCTTGTTGGCGAAGTTCGCGACGACCGCCTCACCGCCGAAACCGCCGAGCTGTCGGGATTCGCCGCACGGCTCGACGCGGAGGTGTCGATGGTGCTGGCCGGATCGGCGGACGCTCTACCCTCCTTCGCCGGGCGGCTCTATCTGGCCGATCTCGAAACCTGTGGCGAGTTCAGTTCCGACGTGCACAAGCGGCTGGTGCTCGACGCCATCGAACGCGAGCAGCCGGACGCGGTGGTGTTGCTGCACTCGTCGTATGGCTGGGATCTGGCTCCGAGACTTGCTGCCGCCATGCAGTCGGCGCAGGTTTCTGGTGTCGTCGGTCTCGACGATGGCGGCTACGTGGTCGAGAGCTGCAACGGCAAGATGCGTCGCACGGTCAGGCCGCTGACCGACTTTGCCGTGCTGACGATCCAGCCGGGCGCGTTCGCCGCCGCGCCGATGGCGGGGAGTCCTGACGTGATCGCCATCGAGGCCGCGCCGGATTCAGCCATCGAGTTCCTCGGCTGCATCGAGCCGGAGCGGGGCATCGATCTCAGCCGCGCCGGGGTGATCGTCAGCGCCGGGCGCGGCGTCGGCGGCGCCGATCAGGTCGAGCTGGTCAGGGCGCTGGCCTCGGCGCTTGGCGGCGAGGTCGGGGCGAGCCGCCCGGTGGTCGATGCCGGATGGCTCGAACGGGCGCGGCAGGTGGGGTCGAGCGGCCAGAGCGTTTCGCCATCGCTCTACGTGGCGTGCGGGATTTCCGGCGCGATCCAGCACCTCGCCGGCATGAAAGGCTCCGGCTTCGTGCTCGCCATCAACACCGACCGCGACGCCCCGATCGCCAGCGTGGCCGACCTGCTCGTCGTCGCGGATCTCGCGGAGTTCCTGCCCGCGCTGACGGCGGCGCTGGAGCAGCGGTGAGTTTTGTATCAACGACAATCAGAGGGTGGATGAATCAGCAAGCTTACGCCTTTGCGCTTGAGATGGAGGTGCGCGACTACGAGTGCGACATGCAGGGCATCGTCAACAACAGCGTCTATCAGAACTACCTCGAACATGCGCGGCACGTCTATCTCAAAACGGTCGGCATCGATTTCAAGGAGTTTACGGAGCGAGGCATCAACCTCGTGGTCGTCCGCGCCGAACTCGACTACAAGTCCCCGCTGCAAAGCGGCGAGCGCTTCACGGTTGGCCTGACGATGGTGCGCGAGTCGCCATTACGGTTCGCCTTTTACCAGGACATCCTGCGCCTGCCGGAGATGAAACTCGCGATCAAAGCCAAAATCATCGGCACGGCGCTCAACGGCCGTGGCCGCCCGCAGATTCCCGCCGAACTCGAAGCGCTGATGCAGCCGGGCGCGTGAGCCGTCACGCATCGAAGCCGCGAAGGTTCAGGCTGTAACGATTGTCGGTATCGACGGAGAGAAGTTTCAGGCCGAGCAGATTTTTCAGGTCACGCCGTGCGGTCATCTCCGAGACTTTCCGGTAGAGCATCGCGTAAGGCATCGCCTGTTGAAGCTCGTGCAGCGTAAACGGTTTGCCCGACGAGTCATCGAGCAGCAGTGTCAGTAAATCATTCTGCCGTTTTGAGATCGATTTGTTGCTGCCGAGTGAGTGGACATGCTCTCTCATGACCAGCATTCTGATGAGGATAGCGATGCGGGTTTTCATGGTTTGCAACGATTCGATCACGCCGCGCAGGTTGAATTCGATGAACGGCGTGACATCCTTGCCTGCCCTGATGGTGTCCGAGAAGGCGCGGTAATAGTCATCAACATGGCGATAATAGTAGTTCGACAGCATCTTGGGCACATAGCGAATCCCCGCTGACTGGAGCAGCGATGCTTCAAGAAGCCTGGCAACTCGCCCATTGCCGTCCCAGAAGGGGTGGATCAGTGAAAAATGATAATGTGCCAGCGCAGCCCGGACAAACGTATTTTCGTTGATGAGATCGTCATTGTTGATCCAGTCGATGAACTCCCGCATGAGCATCTCGACATCCTCGATAATTTTCGGCGGCGTGTAGATGCCGCCGTGCGCCTTGTCGCCGACCTTGACCATGCCGTTGCGGTACGTGCCGGGGATGTTGTCCTCGTACGGAAGGCCGCTGGTGATCTGCTGATGCAACGCGCGGATGTGACTTTCGGCAAGAACGCTCTTTATCAAATTTAATCTCAGGGGAAAATCATGCGTCCCCGAAGGCTCTGCTGCCTGAAGGTCAAGCTGACGATACGCGCCGATCAGGTTGGTAATCTCAAGCCTGTCCTTTGCTGTGTGGCTCGCATCGGGTATTTTCCCTTCGTCGAGTTCCCGTACCTCCTGCGCGTTGAGGGCATTTCCTTCGATGGCGGCGGTTCCGGCGACTGAGCTGTACAGAAGCTCCGGATCGATCTGCGACGACCATTTCGGCAGAATCGGCAAATCGCTGATGGCGGAGTTCAGAATTGACGCCTCGACAAGCAGCTTCTCGATGCGGGGCCTGTCGTACTCTTCGCAGAAAACGAACTTGCCCGCCTTGAAGGTCATGATCTCTTTCATGATGCCGGAAATGTTAGTGAATTTGTTACACTCAATGAGTTATAAAATAAACCATTAGCATGACAATCCCGTTCGTTTTTGTTCCTTATCATGAAACATCATTCGTAGTATTTTAGTTACCAGCTTATGAAACCACTCAAAGAGGTTGCCGGGGCTTATCTGGCGCTTTCCGATGCGCAGCGTCAGTTGCTCGAATCAAACTATGACGAGGCGGCGGCCAGTTGCCGCAGGGCGATGGAGATTTCCCGCACCATGCCGCCCGAAGAGGCGTTCGATCACGCCGGGTTCGACGCCTTTTGCCATGCCGGGCTGGCCGAGGCGCTTGCCGGGCTTGGCTCGTTCGACGAGGCGCTCGCTTCCGCCGACAAGGCGCTGCACCACTTCAACCGGCGCGGCGAGCTGAACCAGGACGAGGGCAAGCTCTGGATTTCGGCGGTCTATAGCCGCGCGCTGGCGCTCGATGGCCTCGGGCGAGGCGCGGAAGCGCTGCCGGAGTTTCGCAAGACGGTCGAGATGATCGGGGAGCGCAAGGGCGAGACTCCCGGTAAGGATCGGATGAAGGAGGTCGCCGCAAAGCGCATCGCCGAGCTTGGCGCGTCGAATCAGCACAAAAAGCCGGGCTACAAGGCGTGGTGGGAGTTCTGGTCGTGACGGAACCCGCCGCCATTCGCCGCGTTCTGGTCGTGCGACTCAGCGCCATTGGCGACATCGTGCTCACCACGCCCGTACTCACGGAGCTGCATCGCGCTTTGCCGAAGGCGCGAATCGACTTCTGCACCAAAGCGCCCTTCGCGCCGCTTGTCGCCTCGAATCCCGCCGTGGCGTCGGTGGTGACGCCGGAGTCGATCACGCCCGGAGCGTCGTACGATCTGGTGCTCGATCTTCAGAATAGCCGCCGCTCCCGCGCCCTCGTCCGAAAGCTCGATGCGAGAATGGTCAGGCGCTACCACAAGCGCAACTGGAAAAAGGTGCTGCTGGTGCGCTTCAAGATCAACGTTTCGGATGGCTACCACTCCGTCGTCGAGCGCTACGGCGAGGCGCTCGGCGGTCTCGCGCCGAAAGTCACCGCGCCGTGCTCGCTCTCTCCGTCGCCGGAAGATCGCGCCTTCGCCGCCGAAGCGCTCGGCGCGGACGGCCCCGTGCTGGCGGTCTGCTTCGGGGCGAACCACTTCACGAAGCGCTACCCGCCCGAACGCTTCGCCCGGATCATCGAAATCGTCGCCGCTCAAACTCCCGCGCCTGTGCTGCTGCTCGGCGGCAAGGAGGATGAGCCGGAGGCCGGGCGGCTCATCGCCGCGCTTCCCGAAGCGGCGCGAAGCCGGGTGCTGTCGCTCGCCGGAAAGGCCTCGCTCATGCAATCCGCCGCCCTGCTCTCCAGAGTCGATGCGGTGCTCTGCAACGACACCGGCCTGATGCACATCGCCTCGGCGTTTGGCAAGAAGCTGTTCGTGATTTTCGGTTCGTCGGTCAAAGCGTTCGGCTTCATGCCGTGGGGCGCGGAGTACGAGCTGTTCGAGACCAAAGGCCTGGACTGCCGCCCCTGCTCGCACATCGGGCGAAGCGCCTGCCCGAAAGGGCACTTCCGCTGCATGACCGAAATCGCGCCCGAACGCATCGCGAGCCGCATCATCGAAACGCTCAACAAGAGATCGTCATGAACATCTGCACCTGGAATATCAACGGCATCCGCGCCCGGCAGGAGGCGCTCCCGGCGTGGCTCGACAGCCGCAAGCCCGACATCGTCGTGCTCGAAGAGGTGAAGGCGCGCGAGGAGGAGATTCCCGAAAGCATCAAGGATTTCCCTGGTTATCGGAAATTCTGGAACGGATCGACCTTCAAAAAAGGGTACAGCGGCGTCGGCCTGCTCGTCCGCGACGGCAGCCTCGACGACTTCACCTGCGAGCCGCCGCCGTTCGACGCCGAGAACCGCACACTCGTGCTGCACGCGCCGCAGTTCACGCTGATCGGAACCTACGTGCCGCGCGGCAGTGGCGAGGAGCACTACGTGGTGAAACTGCGCTATCTTGCCGACCTGAAAGACTTTATCGCAAAACTCATGACCGAGGGGCGCCAGGTGGTGCTTGCCGGTGACATGAACGTGGCGCTCACGGAGATCGACGTGCACCGTTCGCAGAACAAACCCGGCGCGACCGGCCTTCGCCCCGAAGAGCGCTCGGCCATCGCGGCCCATCTCGAACTCGGCCTGCACGACATCGTCCGCGAGCTGAACCCCGACAAGAAAGACCTGTTCACCTGGTGGCCAAACTGGAAGTTCGCCCGCGAGCGCAACCTCGGCTGGCGCATCGACTGCGTCTATCTCACCGACGCGCTTGCCGCAAAAGTTTCCGGCGTCTCGGTCGATCTCGACGAGAAAAGTTCCGATCACGCGCCCGTTTCGGTCGAGCTCGCGCTCTGAATCGAGCAAACCGAAGTGTCGCCCGTTGGTCGTCATTGCCCGGCTCGAAATCGCTATCGGCTTTGAACCCGATGCTTCCCGCGCGCTTCAATCTCAAGCCTGCTTTGACTTTCCAAGCGCCCCGGTCTTCGATTTCGATCCGGATTCCGATGGCCTCGCAGCCGCCATTGTACGTCAGTTCCGTCGTTGGAAAACAGAATTAATATTCGTACCTTGAATGTCCTAAAACGCAAAAGGTGTTCATGCGTGGCATGAAGCCGAGAAGGCAGGGATGCGCAATACCTGTTTTCCGCCATTTGCGCAGTTTGACATCACTCAAGAACGATTGCGCTATGAACAAACTCAAGCAGTACGAATGCACCGTCATCATTGACGGCGGCCTTCAGGATGACGCCATCGCCTCCACAATGGAGCTGGTGAAATCGACGATCACCGGCAAAGGCGGCGTGATCAACAACGTCCTGGAAGTCGGAAGACGGAAAATGGCCTACCTCATCCGCAAATCCGCCACTGGTTACTACGCCCACATCGAGTTCGATGCCGAGCCATCGGTTATCGCCGAAGTCGAGCGCGTGTTCCGTTACGAAGAGGCTATCCTGCGGTTCCTCATCATCCAGCTCAGCTCTCCCTTGCTCGAAATGCGCAAGCGCGTCGAGAAGTACAGCGTTATGCTTGGCAGCCCGGAAGACCAGGTTGAACCCGAAGCCGATGCTTCAGCCAAGAGCTGACAGCAGGTCGCGCCCGGTTTATTGTATGAATGACGAAACGATTCCATTTGAGAACAAAAAGGAGAAGATGCTATGGCGGAACTGAAGATGCCTGAAATCAACAGCGTCGTAATTGCCGGCAACCTTACCAAAGATCCGGTCTTCAGACAGACCAATTCAGGCGGGACGCCAGTCGTCAATTTTTCCATCGCCTGCAATCGCCGCTTCCGCGACAGCAACCACCAGTGGCAGGAAGATGTCTGCTACGTCGGCGTGGTGGCCTGGAACAAGCTTGCCGAAAGCTGCCGTGACAATCTGAGGAAAAGCTCGGCGGTACTGGTTGATGGCGAATTGCAGAGCCGCACCTGGAAAGCTCAGGATGGCACGTCGAGAACCGTGGTCGAAATCAAGGCCAGGAGGATCCAGTTCCTCAACAAGAGAAAGAAAAACGGAGAAGAGGACGTGGAGGGCTTTATTGAGGATGAATCGCATGAGAACCATCATGGTCAAATCGATGATGACGGGCACATGTATGAGTACAAATACCTCACTTCCGACTGAGAACGGACGCATCGTCCTGCCGTGACTGAAAACAGGCAGGTGGCGAGCCGCAAGATCATGCAAGCAAAATTCTGAACAAGATCAATGAGACAGAAACCAACCAAAGCTCAGGGCAACAAATCATTGAGCAATGCTCTGGCATCGAAAAAGAAAGTGTCGAAAAACCAGGTGGTTTTCTTTGACTACCGCGACGAGCGAAAGCTGAAACGCTTCATCAATGACCAGGGAAAAATCATTCCCCGCCGCATCACCGGCCTGTCGGCCAAAGAGCAGAGCCTGCTCACCCATTCGATCAAATGGGCGCGCTTCCTGGCGATCATTCCCTACGTTGCCGACGAATACAAGTAAATGCTTGTCCACACAAGTTTAATTATTTCAGAACGAGGAAACAGACCGTGAAAATAATTTTGAGAAAAGATGTGGCAACCCTGGGCGATGCCGGTGAAGTGGTCACCGTCAAGAACGGGTATGCCAATAACTACCTGATCCCGCAGGGATATGCCATCCGGGCTACCGAAGGGACCCTCAAGGCGCTTGAAACCGAGAGACAGCAGCAGGCGCGCAAAATCGAGCTTCAGCGCAAGAGCGCTCGCGAGCTTGCCACGAAGCTTGAGCAGATGACGCTCAAGGTGCCGGCCAAATCGGGCGAGTCGGGCAAGCTGTTCGGCACCGTGACCGCCGGCGACATTGCCGAAGCGCTCAAGGCGCAGGGTGTCGAGATCGACCGTCGCAAAATCCAGCTCGAAGCGCCGATCAAGGCTCTTGGCAAGTACGAGGCCGACGCGAAGCTGTTCATGGATATTTCGGCAAAGCTCTCCATCGAGGTCGAAGCCGAAGGCGCCGGCGAGGGCTAATCGCTTCGCCAATCACTGAATGATCCCGCAATAGTGAGCAAAATACGCCTCATGGCCTCTGCGTCATGAGGCTTTTTTTATGTTCTTCTGTTGTAAAATCTTCAAGTCTGGCGTACCATTAATTTTAGAGACGGCATCTCTTCAAATCAAGCCGTGCTTTGTGCAGTATTCAGCCAAACCCAATCAGGGAGAGCACCATGAAACAAACTCTTCTTCAGGAAAAATATCCCATCTACATCCTCGAACTTGACAAAGAAGAGACCTCTTTCGGTAGCGTCGATGATATTGTGGCCTACTTTCGCGAGAAAATCGAATCGCATCCATTCGCGGTGCTTATCGGCGAGTTCGATCATTACGCACACACTTCTCTTTTGCCCGAAGGGCAGATAGGCGAGGGGATTACCGCCGCCAGGAATGTGGTGTTCTGTTTCGGAAAAGAGCTGATGAACCCCAAGATGCTGGCCGTTCGGCCCCGCTCTATCGGCGTGGCGGAGATGGGCGGGCACTTCGTCATCAGCTTCCTCGAAGCGCCAAACCCGATGGCCAACGCCTCGATGGAGGAGTGGACGCTGGCGTTGAGAAACCAGGTTCCCGTCTGATTCGGGAGTTTGCCAGAAACAAAAAAGCCTCGTGAGTGCACATTCACGAGGCTTTTTTTATTGCTTCAGATCGAGCGCCGAGGCGTCTGCCTTACGCCATGAACTGGCTGAGCATCCGGACGTCGTTCTCGAAGAAGAGCCGGATGTCGTCGATCTTGTAGCGCAACAGCGCCGTGCGATCGACGCCCATGCCGAAAGCGTAGCCGGTCCACTCCTCCGGATCGATGCCGCAGTGCTTCATCACGTTCGGGTGCACCATGCCGCAGCCCATGATTTCGAGCCAGCCGGACTTCTTGCAGACGCGGCACCCCTTGCCGCCGCACAGGTAGCAGGTGACGTCAACCTCCGCCGACGGTTCGGTGAAGGGGAAAAAGCTCGGGCGGAACCGGAGCTTTACGTCGCTGCCGAACATCTGGCGGGCGAACGAATAAATCGTGGCTTTCAGGTCGGCGAACGACACGTTTTTGTCGATGTACAGCCCTTCGAGCTGGTGGAAGACGCAGTAGCTCCGGGCGCTGATCGCTTCGTTGCGATAGACCTTGCCGGGGCAGATCACCCGAATCGGCGGCTTCTGGTCGAGCATCACGCGCACCTGCACCGGCGAGGTGTGGGTGCGGAGCAGCACGTCGCCCTCCGGCTGGCCGCGGGTGATGAAGAAGGTGTCCTGCATGTCTCGCGCCGGATGGTTCGGCGGAAAGTTCAGCCGGTCGAAGTTGTACTCGTCGAGTTCCAGCTCCGGGCCGGTGGCGATGCCGAAGCCCATCGCGGTGAAGATGCGCTTCATGTCGCCGAGCACCTTTTGCACCGGATGCTCCGAGCCGAGGAACGAGCGGCGTCCCGGCAAAGAGAGATCGAGCGCTGGCGCGGCGCCCGCGGTATCTTCGGCAAAGCGGGCTTCCGCGTCGGCAACTCGCGCTTCCGCCGAGAGTTTGAGGCTGTTGAGTAACTGCCCCATGCGCGGCCTGTCAGCAGGATCGACGGTTTTGAGTTGGCTGAAAAGCCCGGCGATTTTGCCTTTGCGCACCGTGAATTCGAGCTTGAAGGCTTCGAGTTCTTTCGGGTTGCGGATTTCGTATCCGTCGATCTCCTGCTGCAGTTGCTGTATGCTTGTCTCCATAAGGCCGCGTTACCAATAATTAATCGAGAGCTGTCTTGACGATCAGCGAGAACGCTGCCGGGTCCTTCACGGCGATTTCGGCCAGCGCCTTGCGGTCGATCTCGATGTTCTTTTTGTGGATGGCGTCCATCAAACGCGAGTACGACACGCCGTTCTGGCGGGCGGCGGCGTTGATGCGCATGATCCAGAGTGAACGGAAGGTTCTTTTCTTGACGCGGCGGTCGCGGTAGGCGTACTGCTCGGCCTTGTCCACGGCGTGCTTGACGACGGTCAGCACGTTGCCGCGCGAACCCCAGTATCCTTTGGCTTTATTGAGAATCCTCTTCCTTCTTGCTTTGGAAGCTACGGAATTGGTTGATTTAGGCATCGTTGTATCGAATTAATGTTTATAGACTTTTTCAGGCGAGGATCATTCTCTTGATCTGCTTCTCCATGGTTGCATCGACCAGCGTGGACTGGTGGAGGCGACGGGTGCGTTTGCGGTTCTTGTGTTCCAGGTTATGGGAGCCGTTCATACGCTCGCGTTTGATTTTTCCGGATGCGGTGGCCTTGAATCGTTTGCAGGCGCCGCGATGTGATTTCATTTTAGGCATGATCGTCGGTTTAAATGATAAAATTCGCTTCTTATCAGTGTGGTTTTATTCGTCGTCGTCGTCCTCAATATCTTCGATTTGAGGCGGTAAGGGCGGCAGTGGCGGTGCGGCTTCTTTGGCGCGCCATTTCTCGAACTGCTCGATCTTCTTCTTGTCGGGCTCGAAATAGACGAAGAGCTTTTTGCCCTCGAACTTCGGGTCGCCGTCGCGGGTGGCTACCGTGCTGAGCCTTTCGGTCAGGCGGTTGGCCAGCTCGAAGCCTTTGTCTTTATAGATGATCGAACGGCCAAGAAACACGATGGTGGCGCGGACGCGGTTGCCCTTGCGGAGAAACTCTTCGAGGTGCGCGGTCTTGAAGTCGAAGTCGTGCTTGTCGGTGTTGGGGTGGAAGCGCAACTCCTTGAGCGTGGTCTGCTTCTGCTTTTTCTTGAGGTCCTTGTCCTTCTGGGCCATCTTGTAGATCAGCTTGCCGTAATTCTCAAGCTTGCAAACGGGCGGTTGGGCATTCGGCTGAACCTCGATAAGGTCCATCCCGCGCTCTTCGGCCATCCTCCGGGCGTCCTGGGTTTTCATCACCTGCATTCCGCCTTCCGGAAACACGACCCTCACTTCAGGTACGCGGATCTGTTCGTTGGTCCTGTAGGAAACTTTAGGCTTCTGGTTGCCGGATGTTTTCTGTTTTTTCATTCGATCTTTTTTTGTTGATAGTCAGATCAGGATCGTCGATCTATTTCCTCACGGAGTTTTGCGATCAGCTCGTCAACGCCAAAGCTGCCTTCGTCGCCCTTGCGATGGCGGCGGAGGGAGACCTCTCCAGCCTCCTGTTCGTTCCTGCCGATGACCAGCATACAGGGAATTTTCGATATTTCGGCTTCACGGATTTTCTTGCCAATCTTTTCGCTGCGCAGATCGAGTTCGGCGCGGATGCCCGCTTCGTGCAGCTTGGCATAGACCTCGCGGGCGTAGTCGTGCACGTCCTCGGCGATGGGCAGAACGACCGCCTGCACGGGCGCGAGCCAGAGCGGGAAGTTGCCCGCCGTGTGTTCGATCAGGACGCCGATGAAGCGCTCCATCGAGCCGAACGGCGCGCGATGAATCACCACCGGGCGGTGCTTCTGGCCGTCGCTGCCGATGTAGGTCAAATCGAAGCGCTCCGGCATGACGTAGTCAACCTGCACGGTGCCGAGCTGCCACTTGCGGCCAATCGCGTCGCGCACGATGAAGTCGATCTTCGGCCCGTAGAAGCTCGCCTCGCCGATGCCGATGAAGTATTTGATCCCCATGCGGTCGGCGGCCTCCTTCACATCCTTCTCGGCCTGCTCCCACACCTCGGCGGTGCCGCCGTACTTCGACTGGTTTTCCGGGTCGTGCAGCGACAGGCGGGTTTCGACCTCGTCGAAGCCGAGCGTGTTGAAGACGAAGCGGGTCAGGTCGATGGCGTTGCAGATTTCGTCAACGAGCTGGTCGGGACGGCAGTAGATGTGCGAGTCGTCCTGCGTGAAGCCGCGGGCGCGCACCAGGCCGTTCAGCTCGCCGGACTGCTCGTGGCGATAGACCGTGCCGAACTCGGTGAGCCGGATCGGCAGTTCGCGGTAGCTGCGCAGCGACGAACTGTAGATCAGGTGGTGGTGCGGGCAGTTCATCGGCTTGAGCAGGTACTGCTCCTCGCGGCCCGTCTCGTCCTTGTAGGTGAGCGGCGGGAACTGCGAATCGCTGTAGTACGGGTAGTGGCCCGAACGCTTGTACAGCTCGATGTTGCCGATGTGCGGCGTGTAAACCGGCACGTAGCCGCGCTTGCGCTGCTCGGCTTTCAGGAAGGTTTCGAGTTCGTTGCGGATGATCGCGCCGTTCGGCAGCCAGATCGGCAGGCCGCTGCCGACCTCCGGGGTCAGCATGAAAAGGCCGAGTTCCGCGCCGAGCTTACGGTGGTCGCGCTTGCGGGCCTCCTCCAGCCGGGCGACGTGCTCCTTGAGCAGCTTGTCGCTTGGGAAGGTGATGCCGTAGATGCGCTGCATCGTTTCGCGCGACGAATCGCCACGCCAGTACGATGACGAAATATTGGTGAGCAGCACCGCCTTGACCTTGCCGGTCGAGGGCAGGTGCGGACCGCTGCACAGGTCGGCGAAACCGTCCTGGTGATAGACCGAAACCGTCGGCACCTTTTTCAGCGTGTCTTCGAGAATTTCGACCTTGTACGGGTCTTTGCGCTCGTTCGAGAAGTATTCGATGGCCTGCTCGCGCGGCATCTCCTCGCGGGTGATGGCGAGGTCGCGCTTGCTGATCTCCAGCATTTTCGCCTCGATCTGGCGGAGGTCGTCCTCGTTGAAGCGGTGCTCGCAGGCGATGTCGTAGTAAAAGCCCTGCTCGATGGCCGGGCCAGCGCCGAACTTCGCTCCGGGGAAGAGTTCCTCGATGGCGTGGGCCATGAGGTGGCTCGAACTGTGCCAGAAAATCTCGCGGCCTTCGGCGGAGTCGAAGGTGATGATCGAGACGCTTGCGTTCGCCATGACGGGCGTGTCGAGGTCGCAGGGCCTGCCGTCGATGGTGAAGGCGAGCGCAGCCTGCGCCAGCTTTTTGCCGATGGAGGCCGCGATTTCGAGGCCGGTAACGCCGGAAGGGTAGCTTCTTTCAGAACCGTCAGGCAAGGTGACGATCACCTGTGGACGGTCATCCGTTCTTTCAGACATTGAATTTGTAGTCCATAAATCATGTTGCCGGGGCGAAGGTCTTGACGCCAGCCCCTCCCCGTTTGGGGGAAAAATCGTGACAGCCGCTTTTTGTCAGTATTCGCCGGACGGGAGGGCTGTTCTCGACGCCGTGCTGAAAATCAGTGGCGCATCTGTTCCCCGTACCGATAAGAAGACGGGCATAATGCAAAAAGTTTTGGAAAATTCCAAGAGGGATATGCGGCGGGTGGGGTTTGGGTCTTCCCCTGGGAGCGCCGAGCGCCTGCTCGGCATCTTTTGGGAGTGCCAATTGCTTGTTTACTTCGACTTGGTGTTGTTTTGTGACATCTGGATGGTTTTGAGGCTTGAATGATGTGGAGCCTTCGGCTCCATTGCCGAGCAGGCGCTCGGCGTTCCCAGCATTTGGGACGGGCTCTGGTTGGCGATGCGCGATTACAACGCTGCGAGGATATTTTTGACATTCGACCAGTTCTTCTGAAACTCGGCATACGCAGGAGCGTCATTGACCAATTCCGCCCAGAGCGCCTCAGCCTTCTCCAGCCAGTGGCGGGCTTCCGCCAGATCGCCGCGCTGCACACCGCTGAAAACACCTAAATTTGCATACGATACTGCCAGCTCATTTTTGAGGCTTACATTTGCCTGGTTCGACTCATATAGCTCTTTAATCAATAAGTTGAACTGCTCAAAAAAGCTCAATGCTTTTTCCGATTGATCTAACGAAAGGTACGTCTTTCCCAGTTTTTCGTACGAGATCGCCAATCCGTTTTTGAAGCCCACATTTACTCGGTTCGACTCGTACAGCTCCTCAAACAATCGTGCCTCGTCTTTAAAAAAGCTTAATGCTTTTTCCAGTTGGCCCAACGTAGTGTATATATCTCCAAGCTTTGAGTACGATACCGCTAAACCGCTCTTGAAGCTCACATTTGCTTGGTTCGACTCGTACAGCTCTTCACTCAATGTCGCATCCTCCTTAAAAAAACTCAACGCTTTTTCCGGTTGATCCAGCGAACAGTAAGTTTCTCCAAGTTTTGCGTACGAGATCGCCAATCCATTTTTGAGGCTTACATTTGCTCGGTTTGACTCGTATAGTTCTTTAATCAATAGGTTGAACTGCTCAAAAAAGCTCAACGCTTTTTCCGGTTGGTCTAACGTAGTGTATATATCTCCAAGTTTTGAGTACGATACCGCTAGTTCATTCTTGCACCACCATTTTTTTGGGGTTAATTCCATTAAAGCTTTACTGAGCTGATTGCATTTTTCATAATATCTCAACGCTTTGCTCAGGTTGCCTGTCGTTGTATGAAAGCTCCCGATATATTCCATGAGCAAAACTGTCTCATCCTGCTTATCAAGATGCTCAACGACGCTCTCTGCAAATCGTGTGTACAAAGTGCCTGACAGGTAATCGGTATTGACCAGATGGCCCATCATATCATACTCAAGTTTGTCGATCAGCGCTTTGACCAGCGTTTCGCACTGCTCGTCCAGACGCTCTCCGACCTGCAACCGTGTTACCGCCTGAACGACCGGGCTGCATTTGAACTGTTTTGCGCTGGCGTTGTACTCGATCCACCCTTTTTGGACGAGATCGCGGAGAGAGCTGTCGAGTGCATCGTTTCCGGGTTGCAGCGCTTCAAGCGTGGCGAAAGCGATCGGTTCGGCGGGCAGTACCGAAAAGACGCACAGAAGCTGCTCTTCGCCCGGTTCGAGTTTCGCAAGGTCGTACATGGCGGCAATCACCGTTTCCGCTTTTTCCTCCCTCAATCTGAACATGCCGGGGTTGTACTCTGTCCGAACCTTCTCGCTTTTGCTCAGGCCGAACAGCCCGGAACCCCGCAGATCGTCGAGCATCCGGGAAAGCGCATAGCCGGTGCGGAACTGATTGACCGTGTCGAGGTTTTTGGCCAGCAGCTCGATGACGAGGGTGTTGTAGCCGACGGCACGCAGAATCTCTTTCAGCAGATCGTCCTCGGCGCGGTCGTGCCCCGGATAGTGCGTCGTGAAGAGCCGCATCGCCGCCGATTCGTCGAGATGGCCGACGCGGCAGGTTTTGGCGTGAGCGAACGATTCGATGCGCGTGGTCAGCAAAATGTGGAAATTCGGGCACCTGCGCAGTTCGAGGTAGTGCGCCGAAAGGTCTTTGATGTCGTTGGCGTTGTCGATCACGAGCAGGCAGGGCTTTTTCAGCCCGGCCATTTCGCGGAGCAGCTTTTCGCGGCGCACGTCGGCGGGGTCGGTCAGCGCGAACTCCACCTTCAGCGGATCGGCAAGCGTCAGCATGGCGTCGCCGAGACTTCGTTCGGCAAACACCCAGCCAAGATGCGCGTAGTCGCTGAAGTAGCGCTGGTAATACTTCGCCGCCAGCGTCGTTTTGCCGATTCCCCCCTCGCCATTGACCAGCAACAAAAGATTGTTTCCGTCGAACAGCTCGTCGTGAACCTCCTGGAGCTTCTCGTCACGCCCGATGAAAACCTCCGGAATCACCGGCAGAATGCCGAGATATTTGGCAATCTTCTTTTCGCCGTAGAGGAAAACCGGATTGTTCAGCGTCGAGGCGTTGAATTGATTGCCAACATCCGATTGATTGTGAACGTCAGTCATTATGCGCCTCACTGAAATGTCGGGTTGTTGATGATCGCGTCGTTAATCTGAGTCTTGATGTTCGCGCCCCGGTTGTCAACATAAATCCTGGCGGCATCACCGATTTTTCCCATGCTTGCAAGATCAAGCCGGTCAAGCTCCTTGTTGAACTGAACCCACAAGTCGGCGGCGTCGTTGTATCGGCTGAAAAAGTGCCCCAGCCCATCCAGCTTCTTTTTGAACCGGTCGAGGCTTGGCTCGGCGGCTTGTGGCGGCTCTTTGAACCAGGTGAAAATCGACGGCTTTCCGCTGGACTTGAACAAGCGGTAAGCGACATCGAACTCCTCCTCGGTGTATTTGCCCACCTTGTTCCAGGCAAGCAGCACGAACAGATCCGCCGCTTCGATCTGCTTGTTGTATTCATCCTACGAGCGCGTCAGCGACATCTTTGCGGAAAGGTCTTCCCAGTTGACGAGTTCGAGAAAAACCCCTTTGTTTTTCAGGAGTTTGTTCTTGCGATTGATTTCAATTTCAAACGCTTCCCGGTCGGCCTTCAGCTCGTTTGACGAGGCAAGAAAGATTCTGATCGTTCGCATGACAGTGGGCTTTGGTTGGCGTAGAGCGCACACGTCATAATTTCGCAAAAAATTTTGGAAATGTGTGGGGGTTGGGGGGCGTGTGTAGGGGTAACCCTTGCGGTTGCCCTGATGGAAATGCGATGGGCGAAGGTCGACAGGGTGGACAAGAGGGCGGGCGCGAGGCCCGCCCCTACGGGAGAAATTGTGGATTAGCAGAGTTGTTGAAAGCTTATCCCAATTGTTGCAGAATGTCCGGGGTTACGGTGTCTGCGCCGCGGCTTGCCGCCAGATTTTCGGCTTTGCGTTTGAGTTCGCGGCCAAAGGATATCTGGCTGATGAACGGGGCTTTTTTGACGATGCCGTCCAGAATCGCGTTGGCTTCGGGGGTCCATTTGAGCGGCTTGGCCGGGGCTGCGGCTTGCTGCCGCCGGGTGATGGGCAGGAAGTTGAAGAGGGTGTCGTAGAGCGCGTTGACGATCTCCTGCACCAGCCAGATGACGCCGCTGTGGCCCATGAAGGGGGTGCCGAGCGCGCGGCGCACGATGGGGCCGGGGAAGCCTGCCGGGATGAAGCGGCTCTTGGCGTCGAGTTCGGCGAGGTAAATCTTGTCGGGCATCCGTCCGTAGAGGAATTGCGGCTGCGTGGCTTTGATCTCTTCGCGCACCGCGTTGTTGCTGGCCGTGGCCGAGTCGTGGCTGAAGAGGCACTGCATCCCCAGCTCGTCCGCCAGCACGCGCCGGATACCCTCGGCGTAGCTCTTGCTCGCCACGACGCCGAAGCGGATGGTCGGGAACCACTCCGACTGCGGGCCGCGCCACAAATCCCAGAGCGGCCTGAGCGTCGTGCGCTTCTCCTCCTCGATGAACCGTGCGGCCTGTTCCGGCGTTCCGGCAAGTCGCCCGATCTCTTCGATGAAGCGGTCGCTCTCCTCGATGCCGAACGGCGCGTAGAGCACCGGGCGCTTGAGCTTTTCGGCGAGCGCCGCGCCGAATTCGCGGTACATCACCACAACTGCCGCCGAGTTTTTCAGCCTGGCGACGTCCGCCGCTTTCGACTCGAAGGGATAGACGTGCGCGACTCTTCCGCCCGCGCCGGTGACGAGGCGCTTGAGTTCGGCGAGATCGGCGGGGCTGTTGAAGCAGCCGTAGGTCGGGCCGATGATGCTCACCGTGCCCGGTTCGATTTCCGCCGGTTGGTCGTCGTCGAACTGGTCGAAGAGCCATGCCAGCGCTCTCTCGCGCCCCTGCCACTCGTTCTGGCCGAGCGAGTCGGAGGCGAAGAAGCGCACCGACGGGTACTTCATGGCGAGCATGTTCTGGTGGTCGCTGCCGATCATTTCGCTCTCCGCGCTGGAGATGAGGATGAGCTGCTTGCCGGAACCCTTCAGCTTGTCGATGGTCTCCTGCACAATTTCGGAGCTGCCCGACGAGGAGATTTCGCGCTCGGTGAGGCTGGTGGGCGTGAGGTTTTCGAGGTAGGGAATGGCGTCGGTGTAGTCCATGACCGCCACGCCAGTCAGATTGTAGCACCCCACCGGCGCGTCGGCGATGACGTGCACATCTTCGAGCGCGCAGAAGGTGTTGACCGCAGCCCAGTAGGCGCTGGCGGTCGATTCGTCCCGTATGGTTTTTGCCATGATCGGAGGGCGTAAGCTGGGTTGATCGAAGCTTATCCCGAAGGCGCTGTGTCCGTGCGTTCGGGATGAAGCGCCTAATTTACAATAATATGCGCTTACGGATCAAGGTCTTGCGCCTTCGAGCGATACCGGAAGCGAGCCTCTCGGAACGAGTTGACCATTCAGCGCTTTGAGGATTGCCGCTTCCGTCTGGTCGGTTTCGCTGTAAGCGCACAGGGCCGAGCCGATCTCCGGGAAGGCGTCGAGGATGTACGGCGTGCCGAAAGAGATGAAGAGAATCGGCGTTCCAGCCGGAGCCATGCGCGGCAGGCTGCGGACGAAATCAAATTGCAGTTGGGTGAAGCGCGATGGCTCCGATTTCGACCACGCCTGGATGCCGGTGGTCAGAATCACGGCAGAGGCGTTGGAGACCGCTTTGGAGGCTCGCTGGAAAAACTCCGGCTTGCTTCGAGGCGTGAGGCGCATCGAGGTGACGTTGTATCTGGAGCGAAGCGTATCGGCGAACTCGCCGCCCACTTTCTGGCCGGGACGGTCATTGAGAATGATATTGACCAGCCGCCCGTTTTGCGGAAAGCGCAGGGGGAGGCTGCGGTTGCGATCCCTGATGAGCGTGAGCGACTCTTCGGCGATCTGTTCGGCGACCCGTTTGTTTGCCGGAGTTCCGACCCGCTCGTTCAGCCGGGAAAGATCGACGAGTTTCTGCCGGTCGAGGCCAAGCCAGTGTTTCATCTGAAGAATCCGGCGTACCGAGTGGTCGATCTGTCGTTCGGAAATCTCTCCCTTTTCGACGGCGGCGCACACCGCATCGAAAATCTGCTCCGGATCTTCGGGAAAGAGCAGGATGTCGTTGCCCGCCTGCACGGCCCTGACGGCCACTTGTCCGGGCGTCAGGCCGTTTTCGAGCGCTTTCATGTTGAGCGCGTCGGTTACGATGAGTCCCTGGAAGCCAAGCTCGCGGCGAAGCAGACCGGTGACAATCTTTTTTGAGAGCGAGGCCGGTTCCATCGTTCCGGTCAGCCTCGGCACGGCCAGATGGCCGACCATGATGCTGTGCACGCCGTGCGCAATCGCCGAGCGGAAGGGTTTGAGCTCGTAGTTTTCGAGCCGCCTGCGGTCGCCTTCGAGCACCGGAAGAGCCAGGTGGCTGTCCACGGTCACGTCGCCGTGGCCGGGAAAGTGCTTCGCCGTGGCCGCGACGCCGTTGGATTGCAGGCCGTCGATCATCGCCGCCGACATGGCGTTGACCAGCGGAATGCGGTCGCCGAACGAGCGGGTGTTGATGACCGGATTGGCCGGGTTGCTGTTCAGATCGACCGTTGGCGCGTAGTTCTGCTGAATGCCGACGGCGCGGGCTTCACGCGCGATGATCTCCGCCATTCGCCGGGCCAGCGCCGGATTGCCAGCCGCGGAGATCGCCATGGCGGGTGAGAATTGCGTCGCCCCATCCAGCCGCATCGCCACCCCCTTCTCCATGTCGGCGCTGACCAGCAACGGCACGTTCGAGACCTCCTGAAAACGGTTGGCCAAAAGGGCCGCGCTCTGCACATCGCCTTTCAGGAACATGATGCCGCCGATTTTTCCCTCGGCGGCCAGCCGCGATATGAGCTGAAATTGCGGCCCGTCGTCGTTTTTATAGACGGCATCCACTTTTGCCACGATCATCTGACCCACCTTTTCACGGACGGTCATTTTGCGCAGCGTGCGCTCGATCCACGGGTTCCGGTTCGAGAAGACGGCTTGGGCGGAATACGGTTTCAGACGAACGCTTTCCGCCGAATCGACGCCGTTTGCCATTGCTGACCGAGGCCCGACGGCAAAGAGCGAAAAGAGAAAAAGTGCGATGAACGGTCTATGAAAAAAGCGCATGGTTCGATTTGGGCTGGCTGAAAATTTCGGTGCTTCAGGGGGTAATCTATCAAACAAATTCCTGAGTCTGAAAAGATCAGTCGGATCAGACCGATCCGTCAGATCCGACTGATCGGGTGGGCGCGAGCACATAAAAAAGGCTGCTCCTGCAAAATACCGGAGCAGCCTTGAACCTTGCGGCAATCTGCTGCTTCAGAGCGGGCAGCAGATGTTGAGCTGGCGCGAGGCCTGCGCTTCGTCGAGCCGCTTGACCGGCGTGGTCTGCGGTGCCGAGAGGATCAGCTCCGGCGTGTTGGCGGCCTCTTCGGCGATCGAGATCATCGCGTCGGCGAAGGCGTCGAGCGTCTCTTTGGCCTCGGTCTCGGTCGGCTCGATCATGAGCGCTTCGCTGACGATGAGCGGGAAATAGACCGTCGGCGCGTGGTAGCCGTAGTCGAGCAGCCGCTTGGCGATGTCGAGCGTGCGGACGCCGTGCTCCTTTTTCTGGCGGTCGCCCGACAGGCAGAACTCGTGCATTACCGGGCGCGGGTAGGGCAGCGCGTAGTGCCCTACGAGCCGCTGGAGCAGGTAGTTTGCGTTGATGATGGCGTTCTCCGACACGCGGCGCAATCCCTCGGCACCGAGCATCCTGATATAAGTATAGGCGCGCACCAGCACCGAGAAGTTGCCGTAAAAATTCATCATGCGGCCAATCGTGTCCGGCTTGCCGGAGTTCAGGCGGTAGCGCGTCTCGCCCGCCTCCTCGTACTTCTCGACCACCGGAACCGGCAGGAACTCCGCGAGCCGCTCGCTGACGCCAACCGGGCCGCTGCCGGGGCCGCCGCCGCCGTGGGGTGCGGAGAAGGTTTTGTGCAGGTTGTAGTGCATCACGTCAAAGCCCATGTCGCCGGGGCGGGTGATGCCGAGCAGCGCGTTCATGTTCGCGCCGTCCATGTAGAGCAGGCTGCCGTTGCCGTGCACCAGCTTCTCGATCTCCGGCATCTGCTTCTCGAAAATGCCGACCGTGTTCGGATTGGTGAGCATCAGCGCCGCCACCTCGCCATCGAGCTTCGAGCGCAGGTCGGCCATGTCGGTGCAGCCCGACTCGTCGCACTTGACCGACACGCACTCGTAGCCGCCAAGCGCCGCCGAGGCGGGGTTGGTGCCGTGCGCCGAATCGACCACGAGCAGCTTGTGGCGCGAGTTACCGAGCTTTTCGTGATACTTCTTGATGAGCAGGATTCCCGTCAGCTCGCCATGCGCGCCCGCCGCCGGTTGCAGCGTGACCGCCGCCATGCCCGCGATCTCCTTGAGCATCTCGGCCAGCTCGTGCATGAGCTGCAACGCGCCCTGCGACGTCGATTCCGGCTGCAACGGATGCATCGAGGCGAATCCCGGCAGGTCGCAGGTGTAGTCGTTGATCTTGGGATTGTACTTCATGGTGCAACTGCCGAGCGGGTACATGTTTTTGTCAACGTGGTAGTTGAGGTTCGAGAGCCGCACGAAGTGGCGCACCACCTCGCTCTCCGGCATCTCCGGAAGTTCAGCGGGCGCTTTGCGCAGGAATTGCGACGGCACGAGTTCCTCCGCCGGGCGTTCAGGAATGTCGAGCGGCGAGAGGCAGTAGCCTTTGCGACCGCTGCGAGAAAGGTCAAAGATCAGTTGTTCTTTCATGGACAGGCCTTGTTAAGATAGGCGTTCATGGCATCGCCAGCGCAAAGCGCCGCAACATGCACGGATTAAAGGTGTTCCCGGTCGAATCGCTCAGGCCGGAAGGTTTGCAATATACGCATTTTGGCGCGGGTTTGAAGAGGGAGACGGGGGGAGATTTTTCTGGAAAGATAATGGATGGTTGTAAGAAAATGACTATAATTCAGCCTAAATAGTGGTCAAACCCTATAGTTGCCCATGAAATACAGCGACTCTATCAAACCGATCAGCTACCTGAAAATGCACGCTTCGGAAGTGTTGCAGAATGTGTACGGCAACAGGGAAGCCATGATTATCACGCACCATGGCGAAGCCAAAGTGATTGTGCAGGACATCCATGTATACGAACAGACGCAGGAGTGCTTGGCACTGCTCAAAATGCTGGTTCAGTCTTCAGCGAGTATCGAACGCGGAGAGTACAAGCCAGTTGGCGAAGCGTTCGAGGCGGTCAGAAAGATGGCCGTAATTTGAAAAACTTGGATCATAAGATCAAAAAAACACTCATTTCGCTTGCTTTTCAATAAGACGATCAATCGTGCATATGTATTAAAAAGTAAAAAAGTTTATAAGAAGCACTCAGGCGATTGCCTTAGTTTTATTTTTTGGGTTCCATGCAATGCCATAATAATGATGTAGCAAAGGGCTGTTTACCTCCATTCTTATGCAAAGAGTGCCTGCAAAATTATCAATACGTGGTTTAAATCTTTCCAATTCACTTGGTACTAAGTAATCAATATTTGAAGTGTAGCTCCCTACAAAAGGAATAATATCGTTGTGTATCATACCGTATTCCCTAGGAAACCGAAACTCTAGTATTGCCTTTTTGGTTCGCTGTATAGGGATAGTTCCATCAACACAATAATAATCCTTTTCATTAATATTATGTTTTTTCTTGGGATCAATCTGGTCAAGCCATAATGGGTTAAAATATTTTGACTTAGCAATAACTGAAAATTCTATATAATCATCCACTTCGGGATGTGGCTCTATTTTCATCAAAGCCTCAAAGCATAATGGAGTGAGCGTTTGAACAGTCTCTTTTATCTGGAAGTCTTTAGAACCACCATGTACAATTATTTTCCAATTGACCACTTCAGCATCACTTGGAACTTCAACAGGAAACTCAGCCCATGCTGCTGTTTTAAGAGCCTTTTTATATGGTTTCAAAAATTTTAGTTTTTTTGTATTGGTATATTCCCAAGCATATTCATCTCCACTACATTTCAACTCCAATAAACGGTATAAATACTCAGCATAAAATTCATCTACGCCTTGATCTATTAAAACATTATAATCAGAAACCAGCATCAGTTTGAACTCGTGAATTGCTTTTATGATTGCATAGGTCATGTCGTCATCTTTCAGCTTTGTTCTGTCAAATAATTTATAAGTTCCATAATTGCTCTTAAACCCATCAATCAAAACCTCATTTTCAACAAACATTAGAACCGGTAAGTTCATTGCAAACGCCATTGTCAATTCCTCCTGAACGGCAGTCGGCATAATATACTCATTATCATCTTTTTTTGTGCGACGCGTACAAATCGCAATCAAACCCTGCGAGTCATTAATCATTTGCTTCGCTTGTGCCGGAGGAGTTAATGCATGTGACGTGTCAACATTAGCACAATTTACTTCCAGCGCTTTAGCAATAGAGTGAAAAAAATTATTTACATTTTTATCCTCGTCAGAAAATGAACAAGAAAAAAATACATTAACAGCAACCGATTTCATTTTTCACTCCTGCCGTTTTTTATTTAGAAAAAAAATAAAGTTTGCTTTTTAGTTTTTTGCGCAGTAAGAGCGTTTTATGCGAATAAATTACCTCTTTTATTTAAGAAAATATCTTTGTTTTTCCAAATAAAGAGCTTCGCTGCAACCCGCGGGATATTTTAAAGCGCTGCTTCTGCGAGAGGGAATGCACACGGACATTGTGTTGTTGCTATGAATGATAATAGATTTTTGAAAATTACCCAGAACGGCAGGCCCGCCGGTGTTCTGCTGTCGCCTGAGGAGTATGATAAGCTGGTTTATCGAAAACAATTTATGGAATCCGTCGAGCAAGGGCTGATGGCGGCAGAGGACGGAGAAGTGTACGGTACAGATGAGGTGAGAGCGAAGCTTGCGGAAAAACGAGCAGGCAGAAAATCATGAACGACGATCGGTCGCCTCATTCCGCTGCAATAAAAGAGGGGTACGACGCCTACTTCGAGCAATCGGAAGTCCTTGATTCGATCCGCAAGGGGAAAGCGGACATTGAAGCCGGACGGAGTATTTCGATCAATGATCCCAGCAAGATATGGGAAAGTATTCTCTCGTAATTGTCTTTAAAAAAAGCTTTTCCGAAGATTCTCCCCTTCACCCCCGCCCAAACACCAGCACCAACCCCGTGCCGGGCACACTCTTCAACGCTGTTCCGCTGAAATCCGAATACATTCCTTCGCATCGAAATCCGGCTTCTTCGTGCAACGACAGGTAGCGATCCTTCCAGACAGAATAGAGCGTCACCGACTCTTCGAACATCACCAAATCTTCATTCCTGAGCGAGAAGGTGAACTGCAACGACTTGGGCGTAATCGAGGAATAGCGGCGGTGGAAGGTGGCTGTGGAGCCGTCGGCCTCGATGGCTCTCGTCGGGAAGTCGTAGTGCGTCAATCCTGCGAGCGCGTCCCAGTTCATGACCTGCATGATCCAGTGGCCGCCCGGCTTGAGCAACTTGTGGATTTTCGAGATGAACGGGGCGAGTTCATCGGCGGGGAGGTGGGCCATGACGTTGCCGATTGACCAGATGCAGTCGAATTGCCTTCCAATCTCATCGACCCGCCGCATGTCGAGGCAGCGAAATTCAGCTTCGGGGTAGAGGCGTTGCGCTTCGGCGATCATCGCTTTGTCGAGGTCGATGCCGAGTGCGCTGAAGCCTTCGCTGGCGAAACGTCCGCAGTAGTGCCCCGGCCCGCATCCCACGTCGAGCAGCGCATTTCCGGAGCTTCCGGCATATCTTTTCAGAAAGCTCCAGACCTCCTCTCTGAACGGAAAGACCCGCTCGTAGTATGCCGAGAACTTTGAATAGAATGACATGGCGAATTCTGCGGTTCAGGATTCAGTCGCCGGGCTGAACGGATCCTCGTTGTCGAGCCTCTTCATGGCCTCTTTGGCGGCGAGCTGTTCGGCGTCTTTTTTGCGTGGTGCGCTTCCCTTGCCAAGCGCGACGCCGTTGCAGGAGACCTCGATGGTGAAGTTTTTTTCGTGCTCGGCTCCCTCTTCGGCAGTGACCATGTAGAGCGGCGGTGGAAGCTGGCGGGACTGGGTGTACTCGATCAGGCGGCTTTTGTAGTTGTACTCCGCTTCAACGATTTGGTTCAGATCGACTTTGGCGATGACGTGGTTCGTGATGAATCGCTCGGCTCCGGCGAGGCCCTGGTCGAGGTAAATCGCGCCGACGAGCGACTCAAAGGCGTCGGCCAGCGCGGAATCACTCTCGCGGATTTTTTGCCGGTTGGCCGATTCGCCGATGATGAGGTGCTCGCCGAGTTGCAGGTCGCGGGCGAAGGCGGCCAGCGCTTTTCGGTTGACGATCTTGGCGCGGTTGCTCGACAGGTGCCCCTCGTCGCTTAACGGATAAAGCTTGAAGAGGTGCTCGGAGATCAACAGGTCGAGCACGGCGTCGCCGAGGAATTCAAGGCGCTGGTTCGATTCGGGCTTGTCATTCGCACCATGATGGTCGTGCAGCACGGAGCGGTGCGTCATGGCGGTGCGGTAGATCAGGCGGTTGCAAGAGCGCCCGGTGAGGCGTTCGAGGTGCTTTGCTGTTTGGAGATCGAGAAGCGGGGCTGAACGGCTGGCGTCCGAAGAGCCGGGGGCATCATCGGACGCTTTTGTACGAAGCAATGAAAGTGACATCAGTTTTTGCCACAGGTACGCCATCGTTGAACCATTTCCGGCGTCAGACAGCCGGAGCCTTCCTGAAGATCAGGCAGCCGTTGTGCCCGCCGAATCCGAAACCGTTGTTCAGCGCGTATTCAATCGATCGCGCTTTTGGCGTGTTCGGCGTCACGTCAACGTCGATCTCCGGATCGATATTGTCAAGGTTGATGGTCGGAGGCGCGGTCTGGTTCTGCAACGCCAGGATGCAGGCGATCGATTCGACGACGCCCGCCGCGCCGAGAAGGTGGCCGGTCATCGATTTGGTCGAGCTGATGCTGAGTTTGTGGGCGTGATCGCCGAACACCTTCTTGATAGCCCTGATCTCGGCAAGGTCGCCAAGCGGGGTTGCCGTGCCGTGGGTGTTGATGTAGTCGATCTTGTCCGGCGTGATGCCCGCCATGTTCAGGGCGGTGGTCATTGCGCTGCGAGCGCCGAGGCCCTCGGGGTGCGGGGCGGTGAGGTGGTACGCATCGGCGGATGCGCCCATGCCGACGATTTCGGCGTAGATTTTCGCGCCGCGCTTCACAGCCGACTCGTAGGTTTCGATCACCATCGAACCGGCGCCTTCGCCCATGACGAAGCCGTCGCGATCGACGTCATACGGACGCGAAGCTTTCGCCGGAGCGTCGTTGCGGGTCGAGAGCGCCTTGGCCGAATTGAAGCCCGCCACGCTCATTTGCGTGATCGGCGCTTCCGAGCCGCCGCAAACCATGTAGTCGGCCATGCCCATCTGGAGGAGCATGACGGCGTCCATGACGGCGTGCAGCGAGGTCGCGCAGGCGGATGCTGTTGCGTAGTTTGGTCCCATCAGGCCGTTGCGAATCGAAATCTGTCCGGCGGCAATGTCGGGAATGAGCATCGGAATGAAGAACGGGCTGACCCGGCGGGGGCCGCGTTCGAGATACTGGCGGAACTGCTGGTCGTAAACGGTCATGCCGCCAATGCCAGAGCCGTGCACCACGCCGATCCTGGTCGGATCGATGGAGGTCAAATCGAGGCCGGAGTCTTTCAGGGCGCGTTCAGCCGTGATGACGCCGTACTGGCAGTATGGATCCATGCGGTCAGCGGATTTCCTGTCGATGTGCTCATCGGCTTTGAAATTCTTGAGCTCGCATGCAAAGGTGGTGGCAAACCCGGTCGTGTCGAAATAGCTGATCGGAGCCGCGCCGCTCTTGCCTTCCATGAGGGCTTTCCAGAAATCCTCTGCCGATTGGCCAATTGGCGACAGGACACCGATTCCGGTGATAACGACTCTTTTGAGTTCCAGACCCATCTGTTCAGAATTTACGTTGGTTTCAGGCAGGGACTCGCCCTGCCCGAAGAGAATGCCTTTGCTTACTTCTTGTTGACGATGTAGTCAACGGCCTGCTGCACGGTGCCGATTTTCTCAGCATCTTCGTCAGGAATCTGGACGCCGAATTCGTTTTCGAGCTCCATGATGAGTTCGACCGTGTCGAGCGAATCTGCGCCGAGGTCATCGGCAAACTTCGATTCCTGCTTGATCTGATCCTTGTTGACACCCATCTTGCTCACGATGATATCGTACACTTTATCTCTGATTTCGTCTGCGCTCATGGCACTGTTCTCCGGGTTTGTGATTGGAAACAATAAAAAAATGCAAGTCTATTAATATAAAAAGAAAAATCCGTCGGGCAAAGTTACGCGCTGGTGGGAGAATCGACGAGATTGCCAAGCCACTGGCTCATTCTCCAGCTCGTCGATTCTCAACAGGTCCCCTTTACATGTACATGCCGCCGTTGACGCTCAGCACCTGCCCGGTGATGTAGGCCGATTGTTCGCTGGCAAGAAACGCCACGGCGTCGGCTACGTGCTGGGGCGTGCCGAAAACGCCGAGCGGAATGGCATCGAGCATCTTCTGGCGAACCTCTTCGGAGAGCGCGTCGGTCATTTTCGATGAAATAAAGCCAGGCGCGATGGCGTTGACGCGAACGTTGCGCGAGGCAATCTCCCTGGCGATCGACTTGGTGAAGGCGATGACGCCGCCCTTCGAGGCCGCGTAGTTGGCCTGTCCGGCGTTGCCCATGAGGCCGATGATCGAGGCGATGTTGATGATCGAGCCGGAACGCTGCTTCATCATGGTGCGCGTGACCGCCTTGGTGCAGTTGAAGACCCCTTTGAGGTTCACCGTCAGCACGGCATCCCAGTCCTCTTCGCTCATGCGCATCAACAGGCCGTCGCGGGTGATGCCCGCGTTGTTGACCAGAATATCGATGCGGCCATTCTCTTCGGCCACTTCGTTGAAAATCTTCTGGCAAGCATCAGTGCTGGTGACGTCGAGCTCCTTGCAGGTCACGTTTGCTCCGAGCTGTTTGAGCGCCTCTTCGGTTTCCGACAGCCACTCCGCCTTGACGTCGCCGATGACCAGATCAGCGCCTTTCGCGGCGAGATCGAGGGCGATTGCCTGGCCGATTCCGCGCGCCGCGCCGGTGACGACGGCGGTTTTCCCTGTGAACATGGTCATGATTTCTATCCTTTCGTTTTTAAATCGTCCTGGTTCAGGCCGGATTGCGCATGGCATCCACCTGATCGGCGGTATCGACTCCTGCGCAAACGGCTGATTTGCTGATCCTTTTGATGAGGCCTTGAAGTACCTTCTGCGGGCCGACTTCGACAAATTCGGTGACGCCCG
Organism: Chlorobaculum sp. 24CR; assembly: GCF_004118635.1. Taxonomy (GTDB): domain Bacteria; phylum Bacteroidota; class Chlorobiia; order Chlorobiales; family Chlorobiaceae; genus Chlorobaculum. Next base: position 33,042 of record NZ_SDGU01000022.1, read on the forward strand.
CGTCAACCATTGCCTGCACTGACTGGCTCCAGAGCACCGAGCTGGTGAGCTGGCTGATGAGGTTCGCGCGGATCTCCGCCGCCGCCGTGACCGGCATGGCCACCACGTTCATGCAGACCGGAATCTCGGCGTCGCGGATCGCGATGGTGTCGAGCGTTTCGGCAAGCTCCTTTTCGGCGGGCTTCATCAACGGCGAGTGGAACGCGCCGGAGACGACCAGCTCTTTGGCCATCCGCGCGCCCTTCGACGGGGCGAGTTCTACTGCCTTGCGCACGGCGTCGATGTCGCCGGAGATGACGATCTGGCCGGGTGAGTTGAAGTTCGCTGCCTGCACGATGCCCGCCGCCGAGGCCTCCTGCAACAGCTCGTCGAGCGCCTCGTCCTTCATACCGATGATCGCGGCCATCGTGCCGGGGTTCTGCTGCCCGGCGTTCTGCATCAGCTCGCCGCGTTTGGCCACGAGCCGGACGGCATCATCGAACGAAATCGCGCCCGCGCAGCAGAGCGCGGTGTATTCGCCGAGGCTGTGGCCCGCCGCCATCTCCACGCCATCGCGTCCGAGCAGCGTTGCCGCCGCGTAGCTGTGCAGGAAGATGGCGAGCTGGGTGTAGCGGGTCTGCTTCAGCTCATCCTCGCTGCCGTTGAACATGATATTGGTGATCGAAAAGCCGAGCAGTTCGTCGGCCTTGTCCATCAGCGCCTTCGCCTCCGGAAAGCGTTCGTACAGATCGCGTCCCATGCCGCAGTACTGCGAACCCTGTCCGGGGAAAACAAATGCTTTCATATTCTGTAATTCCTTTGAATGGTTGCGCTTACTGCCAGCGGACGTAAACGCCGCCCCAGGTGTATCCCGCTCCGAAGCTCACCAGCACGAGGTTCGAGCCTTTGTGCAGTTTGCCTTGTTCGTCCAGCTCGGCCAGGCAGATCGGTATGGTGCCCGCAGTGGTGTTGCCGTAGTTCTGGATGTTCATCATCACCTTCTGTCCGGGTAGGCCCATGCGCTCGGCGGTGGCGTGCATGATGCGCTGGTTGGCCTGATGCGGCACCAGCCAGTCGATGGTGTCGGCGGTTAGCCCGTTGCGCTCCATAATCTCCACGGCCACGTCGGCCATCGCCGTTACGGCGGCCTTGAAGACCTGCTTGCCATCCTGGCGGATGAAGTGCATCCGCTGATCGACCGTTTCGTGCGACGCCGGATGGAGGCTTCCGCCGCCCTTCATCAGCAGGTGATCCTTGCCGTTCGCGCCGTCGGAGTAGAGCCGCGCGTCGAGTACGCCGTATCCGTCCTCTTGTGCGGCTTCGAGAATGACGCCGCCCGCGCCGTCGCCGAACAGAATCGCCGTCGAGCGGTCGGTGTAGTCGATGATGGAGGACATCTTGTCCGCGCCAATCACCATCACCTTTTTGCAGTTGCCCGATTCGATGAACTGCGCGCCGGTGTTCAGGCCATAGAGAAATCCCGAACAGGCGGCCGAGAGGTCGAACGCCCAGGCGTTTTTGGCCTGGATGTTTCCCTGAACCAGACACGCCGTCGAGGGAAAGATCATGTCGGGCGTCATGGTCGCCACGATGATGAGGTCGATCTCCTCGGCACAGATGCCGCGCTTTTCAAGCAACTGCCGGGCAACTTCGGTCGCCATGTACGACGTAGCCTTTGCGGGGTCCCTGAGAATTCTGCGCTCGATGATGCCGGTACGGGTTCTGATCCACTCGTCGTTGGTATCGAGAATGCGTTCAAGGTCCTGATTGGAGAGCACCTCTTCGGGCAAGTACTTGGCGGTCGTCGATATAGCTGCGTTCATAGTGTGGTTTCTCTTGATAAGCGAACGGAAAATGCGAAGTTGTAACGGAGCCAGACTCTTTGGTCAGTCGCAGGGGGCAGGGGATGGGCGCTCCGGAGCATCAGGGCCTGCATGGGAACATTCGCCGTCAGGCGAGCATTTCCGCGATGCGTTCGTTGACGCGCTGCTCGATCATGTGTTCGGCCATGTAGATCATGTTCTTGATGGCGCGCGACGACGAGCGTCCGTGGCCGACAATCGAGATGCCATCGACGCCGAGGAACGGCACGCCGCCGAACTTTTCGACATCGAATGGTTCGAAAATCCCCTTGAACGCCTGACTCGCAAGGGCCGCTGAGTCCTGGTCGAGCGTGCCCGCCATGACCAGCTTTTCGAGCGCCGGCTTGAAGAGCGAGCCGAGAAAGTGCGGAATGCTCTCCCCGAACTTCAGGATGGTGTTGCCGACCAGCCCGTCGCAGACGACGATGGTGGCTTTGCCGGCCAGAATGTCGTGTCCCTCGATGTTGCCGATGAAGTTGATTTTTTGCTCTTCGTGCGCCTCTTGCAACTGGTTCCATGCCTGCTTGAGATAGTCGGGGCCTTTGCCCTCCTCCTCTCCGATGTTGAGCAGGCCGACGACCGGCTGTTCGATTTTGGCTGCGTAGCGCTGGTAGATGGTCAGCATTTCGGCGAACTGCACCAGATTTTCCGGTTTGCAGTCCACGTTGGCGCCGACATCGACGATGTTGGTGAGCCCCTCGCCGATGCGCGGGAAGTAGGCGTAGATGGTCGGGCGCAGTACGCCGGGAAGGCGACCGAGCACGAACAGAGACGCTGCCATCAGCGCACCGGTATTTCCGGCGCTCACAAAAGCGTCGGCTTCTTTGGCTTTGCAGAGCTTCAGGCCGCGGACAAGTGACGACTCCTGCTTTGCCTTGACGGCGGTGGCGGGAACATCCTCCATGGTGATGACCTCTGGCGCGTGCATAAAGCGCAGATTGAGTGCTCCGGCATCATGCTGTTCCAGAAGAGGGGCCACCTTCTCTTCCTGCCCGATCAGCAGGATTTCAAAGCGGCCTTCGCTTTCCCTGAGGGCATCGATCACGCCCTCGACAACGCACACGGGGGCATTGTCGCCACCCATGGCATCCACGACAATGGTCAACATGGCGGTTCTGTCTTGTTTACTTCAAACTACTTAGGCGACGACAATCTTGCCGGTGACCTGACGGCCTTTGTAGTGGCCGCAATGGCGGCAGGCGCGGTGCGGAAGGGTCGGCTCGCCGCAGTTCGGGCAGAGAACCGTGACGGCGGCCTTGGTGCGGGCGTTGTACTGTGCTCTCCTCTTGTCCCTTCTGGACTTGGACATCTTGGCTTTCGGGTTGGCCATAATCTATATCAATTTAGAATCAACGATTAACGATACTTGTTTTTCAGTTTTTCGAGCGACTCCAGCCAATCGGTGTCGGACAGATTGACTTCGCCCGGCTCCATCTGTTCTTCCTGATGGAACACCCGGCAATCGGGATTGTCCGTACAGGTGACTTTCATCGGAACGGAGAGCAGCAGCGTTTCGCGAACATCCTCGGTCAGGTCGAGCGAGACCGCGCTCCGGTCGATGAGCCGATACTCCTCGTCGCGCTCTTCGTCTGGTTCTCCGGGCTGTTCGTAACTATAATATATACGGTACGAACCGGTCAGCACTGTGGTGACTGGCGCAAGGCACAGGTCGCAGGTCAGATCGGCGGTTGCCGAAGTCTTCAAGGTGACGATCATCTCGTCATCCAGTTTTTCGACGCTTCCCCTGACCGAAACATCTTTTGAAAAGCCTGCTTCCGCGAGCGCCGGATCGTTGAAATCAGTCGCGTTGCAGGTGAAATCGAACTCGTGCGTCCCTTGTGAAAGACCCGCAAGACGGATTGCAATCAGCGCTTTTTCTCTGGACATAACCACCTCGTTTCCATAAAAGAGCATCAATGTACAAAAATAATAATCGAAAAAGAAAAGTCTGAAGCCTCCAGCCGGGCGGAAAAATTATTAAAAAAGTTGTTGCGGGTTTGGAAATTCGAGCCGCAGCCTTATATTTGCACTCTCTTTGATCAACGAAGAGTCCCATTCCGCGATAGCTCAATGGTAGAGCATTCGGCTGTTAACCGAAGGGTTGTAGGTTCGAATCCTACTCGCGGAGCTTAAAAAAGGAAGTGCTTGAGTATGCGGCGCTTCCTTTTTTTGTTTGTACCCGTCCTGGCCACTGTTACCCCTGGGAAGCCGTGGATAATTCAGCACAGGCCCCATACTTCCTCTACATCCTCAAATCGGCGGTTGTCGCTCGCTATTACGTCGGCATCTCGACGAATCCGCACCGTCGCCTGGAGTATCACAACGGCTTTGAGAAAGGCTTTACTTCCTGTTACCGGCCTTGGCGGATCGTGTACACGAAAGCGTATTCGTCCAAAGTCGAAGCTCATGTGGCTGAAAAAACGGTCAAGGAGCGGAAGCGTAGCCGGATGATCGAGCGCTTGATTGGCGGCGGGGCGATTTGAGACCGCTCGCGGGTTCAGACTCTTCTCCGTATTTCCCCGCCATGAGTATATTACCCACCACAGCCACATCTTCCGCTCACCCGCCAATTCGCACCCATCATGATTCGATACCTTTTCATCTTCCTTCTCACCGCGCTCTCCGCCTGTTCTTCTCGTTATGCAACGCAGCCGGAGGCGAGCACTCCGAAGCTGTTCGGGACGTGGTGGCGGGTCGAGGCGATCGATGGGCGGAAGGCGGAGTTCCTGCGCGGACAGCGGCGGGATATGCACATCATCCTCTATTCGTCGCGCAAGATGGTCGGTTCCGGCGGGTGCAACCAGATCAACGGTTCGTTTGTTCACTCGCCGGGCAGCATTCGCTTCGGCGCGATCGCGTCGTCGAGGATGATGTGCGCGCCGGTGGTGATGGCGCGGGAGCGGGCGTTCATCGCGGCCTTGCGCAAGGCCGACAGCTCTATTGTCAGAGGTCGCCGGTTGACGATGTATGACCGGGCGGGCCGCGAGGTTCTGCGCTTCATGGCGGTTCCGTCGCGCTGATGCGAGCTTGCCCCGGCGCGGGGAACCTCCTGCACAGGCTCGCGGTTCTTGTGCCAGTCACCCACCCGAGCCGGACAATCCGGACAATCGGAGGCGGCTGGCGCGAGGGCGTTGCAGACGGGAAAGAATTGTTTATATTGTCCCAACTTTTCGTACAGCCGATAACGGTACTTCATCTTGTATGAACACGGTCAACAACATGCTTCTTCTTACGCTATCGCTAACGGGCCTTACCTGCCTGAGGGGGAGCGCATTGTAGTTTCGTTGACTTGTACGGAATCCGATTTTCAAAGCCGCAATCCTCTCAGGGTAAGCGGCTTTTTTTCTTTACGGGACTTTACTATCCAAGAGTGACTTTACTATCCAAGAGTATCAAAAGGAGATTCTCTCATGAGTACGATGAATTATAAGAAATACGCATCCTATCCGACGGTCGGCCTGAAAGACAGAACCTGGCCGGACAAGACCATCACCAAAGCGCCGATCTGGAGCAGCGTCGATCTTCGCGACGGCAACCAGGCGTTGCCGATTCCCATGAGCGTCGATGAAAAGGTGGAGTTTTTCAAGCTGCTGGTCTCCGTTGGCTTCAAGGAGATCGAGGTGGGCTTTCCCTCCGCGTCGGCCACGGAGTTCGCCTTTGCGCGCAAGCTGATCGAGAACAACCTCATCCCCGACGACGTGACCATCCAGGTGCTGACCCAGTCACGCGAGCACCTCATCCGCCGCACCTTCGAGGCGATCAAGGGCGCGAAGAACGCCATCGTGCACCTCTACAACTCCACCTCGCGCCAGCAGCGCGACATAGTGTTCCGCATGAGCCGGGAGGAGATCATCACCATCGCCGTCGCCGGAACGCGGCTGGTTCGCGAGCTGAAGGAGGCGAGCGGCAATCCGGGCATCCGCTTCGAGTACAGCCCGGAGAGCTTCACCGGCACCGAGCTTGACTACGCGCTCGACGTGTGCCACGCGGTGATGGACGAGTGGGGCGCGTCGGCGGAGAATAAGGTGATCCTGAACCTGCCTTCGACGGTCGAGCTTTCGACGCCGAACGTCTATGCTGACCGCATCGAGTGGTTTTGCCGCCACATCAAGAATCGCGACGCGGTGCTCTTCAGCGTGCACGCCCACAACGACCGGGGCACGGCGGTGGCGACTTCCGAGCTGGCGGTGATGGCTGGCGCGGATCGCATCGAGGGGGCGCTGTTCGGCAATGGCGAGCGGTGCGGCAACATGGATATTATCACCATGGCGCTGAACCTGATGACGCAGGGCATCGATCCGAAGCTCGACTTTTCCAACCTGCCGCACGTCAAGGAGGTCTATTCGCGCTGCACCCGCATGACGGTGCATCCGCGTCACCCCTACTCCGGCGACCTGGTTTACACCGCCTTCTCCGGCTCGCACCAGGACGCCATCAGCAAGGGGATGAAGGCGCACCAGCGCGCCACCGACGGCGTCTGGGACGTGCCCTATCTGCCGATCGATCCGGAGGATGTGGGCTGCAATTACGAGGCGATCGTCCGTATCAACAGCCAGTCGGGCAAGGGCGGCATCGCCTATCTGCTCGAAAAGGAGTACGGCATCCAGGCGCCCAAGTGGATGCAGCCCGATTTCGGCGTCGTCGTTCAGGAGGTGACCGACCGCACCGGCGAGGAGCTTTCGGCGCAGCAGATTCACGAGCTGTTCCAGAAGGAGTATATCGCCTCGGCGGAGCCGTATCTCATGAAAAAATGCACGATTAGCTGGAGCGACGAAGATCCGGATCGCAACGACGAGGTGGCCACGATCATCAGCGCCTCGATGGTTGGGCCGCAGGGCGAGTTCAGCTTCAAGGCCAAGGGCAACGGCCCGCTCGACGCCTTCGTGCGCGGCATGGTGAGCCACACCGGCATCGATTTTCATGTCGATGAATATACCGAGCACGCTATCGGCCACAGCTCCGACGCCTTGGCCATCGCCTACATCCGGCTCGCGTTCGACGACGGCGCGCTGGTGTGCGGTTCGGGCATCGACTCGAACATCAGCCTCGCCTCGATCAAGGCCATCGTCAGCGCCCTGAACCGGTTCAAACGGCCCTGAATTTTCCGGCGGGGGGTGCCATCCGGAGCGCCTCCCGCCAAACCCCTCTTTCCGGATTTCTTCTCTTACCCTATCTTTACGGAGAAACAGGTTCCACCTCACGCTCAACGAATCCGGAGACCCGGTATGACGATCAGCCCCAGCCGCAAGACCCGCGCTTTTTCTCGCGTCCGAACCCTTGCCGCGCTGCTCTTGCTCTGCGCTGTTTTTCTGCCGGGATGCGCCACGAAACAGCCGCCGTCCAACAAGATTCAGGTGATCGCCTCCATCGAGCCGCTGGCGTGGTTCGCTGAAAGAATCGGCGGCGAGCGGGTTGCGGTGTCGGTGATGGTGCCGTCGGGCGGCAATCCGCACACCTACGAGCCGACGCCGAGGCAGATGGCGGAGGTGAGCCGCGCGGCGCTCTTCGTGAAGGCGGGATCGGGGGTCGAGTTCGAGCTTGACTGGATGGGTCGCCTCGTCGAGCTCAACAAAAACATGGCGGTGTGCAACGCCTCCGGGGGGGTGACGCTGTTGCCGATGAGCGAGACGGAGCATGACGCCGCAGTCGAGCCGGACGGGCATCACCACGAGCACGGCAATCTCGATCCGCACTTCTGGCTCTCGCCCGCCAACGCCCGCGTCATTGCAAAGAACGTCGAGCGCTCGCTCGTGGCACTCGATCCGGCGGGCAAGGCGCAGTTCGCGGCCAACGCGGCGGCGCTCGACAAGGAGTTGCAGGCGCTCGACCGTGAGATTCGCGAGCGACTGGCCGGGGTGAAGAGCCGTCGGTTCCTCGTCTTCCACCCGGCCTGGGGCTACTTCGCCCGCGACTACGGGCTGAAGCAGATCGCCGCCGAAGAGGAGGGCAAGACGCTGACGCCGCGACAAATGGAACGGGTGATCGACGAGGCCCGGCGCGGCGGCATCCGGGCGGTGTTCGTGTCGCCGGAGTTCAGCTCGGCGCAGGCCGACGCCATCGCGCGGGACATTGGCGGACAGACCGTCACGGTCGATCCCCTTTCGCGGAACTACGTGGAAAATCTTCGCAAAGCGGCAACCGCATTCGCAAGGAGCCTGCAATGACGGAGCCGCTGATCGTCTGCGACCGGCTCTGCGTCGATCTTGGCGGCGCGAAGGTGCTGGACGGCCTGTCGCTCTCGGTGCACGAGGGGGACTTCCTCGCCGTCCTGGGGCCGAACGGCGGCGGCAAAACCACGCTCCTCAAGGTCGTGCTCGGCCTCGTCAGGCCGACCTCCGGCAGCGTCACCGTGTTCGGCAAGGAACCGGGCTGCGCCGCCGGTCGGATCGGCTACGTGCCGCAGCGGCTCGACTTCGACCGCTCGTTTCCGATCAGCGCGATGGAGGTGGTGCTGATGGGGCGGCTGTCACGCAAAAAGCTCTTCCAGCGCTACGGGCGCCAGGATCGCCAAAAGGCGCTCGAAGCGCTCGAAACCACCGGCCTCGCCTCGCTCGCCCAGCGGCGCATCGGGGCGCTTTCGGGCGGCGAACTTCAGCGGGCGCTCATTGCGCGAGCGCTCGCTGGAGAGCCGGAGCTGCTGCTCCTCGACGAGCCGACGGCGAGCGTCGATCCCGACATGAAGACCACCATCTACGACCTGCTCGACCAGCTCAAAAAGAGCCACACCATTGTGCTGGTCACGCACGACACCGGCACCATCGCCCGGCACGTCTCGCGAATCGCCTGCCTGAACTGTACGCTCGACATGCACGAACCCGGCTCGACGCTTGGCCGTTCGGCCCTCGACAGCCTCTACGGCTATCCGGTCGATGTGGTCGAGCATCGCGCTCCTCGCAGCCACGAAACCTATCCGGATCACCGCCATGCCTGACATCCTGCACTTCGAGTTCATGCGCAACGCCTTTCTGGCGGCCATTCTGTCGAGCGTCGCCTGCGGCATCATCGGCGCCTACGTGGTCGTCCGGAGGCTCGGCTTCATCAGCGGAGGCATCGCCCACACGGCCTTCGGCGGCATCGGCCTCAGCTACTACCTCGGCCTGAATCCGCTCGCGGGCATCATCCCCTTCAGCCTCGCCGCGGCCATCGGCATCGGGCTGCTTTCGCGAAAGGCCAGGATCGCCGAGGACACCGCCATCGGCGCGTTCTGGGCGGCGGGTATGTCGGTCGGCGTCATTCTCATCGGCCTGACGCCCGGCTACGCGCCCAATCTTTTCAGCTATCTTTTCGGCAACATCCTGACCGTGCCCAACTCCGATTTGCAACTCATCCTGCTGCTCGATCTTTTAATCATCGCCGTCGTCTGGCTCTTCGACAAAGAGTTTGTGGCGATCTCCTTCGACGAAGAATATGCGCGAATATCGGGCCTGAAAACCTTGGCGCTCGATCTCGTGATGCTCTGCCTGATCGCCCTCACCGTGGTGATCATGGTGCGGATTGTCGGCATCGTCATGGTCATAGCGCTGCTCACCATTCCCGCCGCCATCGCCCGGAGTTTCAGCCAAAGCCTCTACCGGATGATGGCCACCGGCATTTTGCTTGCGGGCCTTTTCAGCATTGCCGGGCTGTGGCTTTCGTGGATTTTCAATCTGGCCTCGGGCGCGACCATCATCCTTGTCGCCGCGCTGGTTTTCCTCGTGAATGCGCTGCTCAGAGCCGGAAAAGCCCGGCAGACGGCGTGCTGATTCGTCGGGATTTATGGAAAGATGGCAAATTGTTACATTCATTGAACAGACCCGATCAACCAACCAGCACCCGTTATGAAGCCGATGTATTACCTCGTGGCCGCGGCCCTGTCGATCCTGCTCTCCATCTACGTTTTTCTTTTCGGCACGGCGGCCAACAGCCAGCTCGTCGCGATCTTTATTGGCCTCTGGGCGCCAACGATCATTTGCCTCGGCATCTTCAACATTCTCATGAGCATCCACGGCGAAATGTGCTGTGCTCACAAGCGCATCGAGGATCGGCAGACCGGGCATGAGCACTGATGTGGCGATGAAACAGGTGCTTCTGGTGGGCGCGGGCGGTTTCGCCGGATCGGTCGCCCGCTACCTTGTGGCGCTCGCGGTACCCTTTTCCGGCACCGGCTTTCCTTTCGCCACATTCGCGGTCAACCTGCTCGGCTCGTTCCTGATCGGCTTCATCAGCGAGCTGGCGCTCTCGACCACGCTCTTCTCGCCTGAAACGCGCCTGCTCCTGACGACCGGCTTCTGCGGCGGATTCACCACCTTTTCGACGGCGATGTACGAAACCGGCGGACTCGTTCGCGACGGCCAGGCGCTCTACGCCGGGCTGTACGTCGCGGGGAGCCTGGCGGGCGGCATGGCCTGTCTCTTTTCAGGAACGCTTCTTGCAAAACTCTGGCCATGATGAACTTCACCGAATCGGAACTGCTGCGGATATTCATCGGCGAGCAGGCAAAACTGCACCACCGACCGCTCTACGAACTGCTCGTCAGCGAAGCCCTCGAACGCGGCATGGCCGGAGCCACGGTCTTTCGCGGCCTGCTCTCGTTCGGCCTCCGCCACAAAGTGCACACCTCCAAAATCTTCGAACTCGCCGGTGAACTGCCGATGGTGATCGAAATCGTGGAGATCACCGAAAAAATCGAAGAGTTCCTGCCGGTAGTCGAGACGCTGCTTCGGGAGTCCGGAGCGCAAGCGCTGGTGACGCGGGAGGCGGCGAGGCAGTGGACGACGTAGGCTTGTGTACGTTACCCCGCAACTCTTTTTCAGCCATCGCGCCTCATGCGCCCTCCTGTCAGACCGGTAGGGAGGTGATGTTGATTCAGGACAATCTGAACGTGGAAAAACTGCTTGATCGTCCACTCTTTGTCATGTTATGAAAATATTACCTCCGGCCATTAAAACGCTCAGGCAGTTGCCCCGGACTTTAGTCCGTGGTTAATGGATTAGACAAAATAAATCAAGGCTTTAGCCTAATCTCTTTTCTCGGAGATGATTGCGACTTATTGTTGGCGAAAAGGATCGCTTGTTTGCCAATAATTGCCGGGGAGCGGATGCTGGAAAGGACTGGCGCTCAGAGTTCGATATACTCGCCGTTTTGCAGCGAGTAGCGATGGAGGTTCAGCGGTTCGTTGTTGTCGAGCTGGATAGCCAGCGTGGTGGCGAAGCCGCACATGTAGTCGAACACGGAGGTGATGCAGGTGAGGTTCTGGTTGGCTCCGAAGGGCACCCGGAAACGGTTCATGCGGTACTGCGTGGCGACATCGAAGGCCGCCAGGCCGTGTTCGAGCGGCCAGCCGCTGGCTTTTATCAGCGCCTCCTTGGTGCTCCATATCCGGACGAAAGCCTTGTTTTTTTCGCGGCTGGGCAGGTTTACGATGATTGCGTACTCTTCGGCGGAGAAGTAGTTTCTGGCCAGCAGGTCGATGTCCTCCACCGTTCGGATTCTTTCGATATCGATGCCCGTTTCCGGGTGTTTTGAAAAGGCATAGACAATCTGGCGACCTGAATGGGAGAGGTTGAAGTAGAGTCCTGCGTTTTCAGGATAGACGATAAAGGGCTTGCCGACCCGGGTGGCGGAGAACCGGATCAGGGCAGGGTCGATGCCGAAGGTTTCGCCGAGCAGGCGGCGGAGAAGTCCTCGGCGAAGCACAAAGTTTTGCCGGTCGTTGTCGAAACGGAAGCGTTCAGCCCTTGCCTTTTCGTCATCAGAAAGCGTCTCGAACAACTCCGGTTCGGGGATTCCGGCGATGTGCGTGTCGGTATGGATGAGGGTTACGGCCTCTCTGGATAGAATCATCGTTTCATCTCTCGCTTTTCGGAATCGGTGGTTCTCCGGTATTGGTAACAGCTTTTTCTGTTCATTCGGCAAGAAATTTTAAAGCCGCCAGTGAGGCGGGATCAGCCGGACACGAGCGGGCCGCAACAAAAAGAATGGCCGGATTTGCCTTTTGCCAGCCGCGTTTGACCTCTGCTCAATCTACGATTTTTTATGCCGCATCGTTCCCTGGTGACTGACTGGCAATCGATCTATCCATTCGGGGCGATGCCGTCTTGCGCCGTGCTCGCCTCACCGTTACCGGCGGTGATGGCGGCAGTGCTTCGAGCGTGAGGCTTCTCGGGGTCTCGATGAATGAGCGGCAGGCGCGCTCAGGCTCTGCCGTGAAGGGCGGAGGATTACAAAATTGGAGAAAAGAGGTGAATAAGTCAAAAAAACGATAGATGAAATTTTGTTTTTTGGGGTAATTCTTTTACTTTGGTCGTCCTTATGGTTTTCCCTGAATGATTTTTCACCGGAAGTCTCAAACGAATTAGAAAAGAGTTTATTGTATGCCGACGATTCAGCAGCTTATCAGGCACGGAAGAAGTATGAAGGCGTCCAAGACCGCCTCACCGGCTCTGGAAAAATGCCCTCAGAAGAGGGGTGTTTGCACCCGTGTTTACACGACTACCCCTAAAAAGCCGAACTCCGCGCTTCGCAAGGTGGCTCGCGTCAGGCTGTCCAACAAGATCGAGGTGACGGCCTACATCCCCGGTGAAGGTCACAACCTCCAGGAGCACTCCATTGTGTTAATCCGTGGCGGCAGAGTCAAGGATCTTCCTGGCGTTCGTTATCATATCGTTCGCGGTTCGCTCGATACGTCGGGCGTAGCTGATCGCAAGCAGAGCCGTTCCAAGTACGGCGCCAAGGTTCCAAAGCCCGGCGCAGCTCCTGCAAAGAAGAAATAAAACTGAATCTTAACTCGGATTATAATGGCAAAGAAGGGTTCCGGATACGGACTGCGCGGCGGCGATTTTCGTTATGGCGACGAGACGGTTGCTCGTCTTATCAATTCTGTCATGCTCGATGGCAAGAAGGTTGTTGCGACCAAGGTTGTCTATGACGCTTTTGATATTATCGCGACCAAAGTCGAGGGCGGCGACGCTCTTGAAACTTTCCGCAAGGCGATGAGCAATGTCGCTCCGCTGGTCGAGGTTCGCAGCAAGAGGGTTGGTGGCGCTACCTACCAGATTCCGATGGAGGTTCCGGCTTCCAGAAGAACCGCGCTGGCTTTCCGTTGGATCAAGCAGTTTGCCACCAGGCGCGGCGGCCGTTCGATGGCCGAGAAACTCGCCGCTGAGTTGCTCGACGCTTCCAACGAGCAGGGTGCCTCAGTAAAGAAACGTGACGAGGTTCATCGCATGGCAGAGGCCAACAAGGCATTCGCTCACTTCAGGTTCTGAGTCTGTAAAAAGCAGGAATTATAAAAACGATTGATTTATGGCAAGGCAGGTTGCGTTAGATAAGGTCAGGAATATCGGTATCATGGCTCACATTGATGCGGGCAAGACCACGACCACGGAGAGGATTCTCTACTACACGGGTCGCCTGCACAAGATGGGTGAGGTGCACGAAGGCGGCGCCACCATGGACTGGATGGAGCAGGAAAAAGAGCGTGGCATCACGATTACCTCTGCTGCTACCACCTGTTTCTGGACTCCCAAGTTTGGCAACTACACCGGCATTAATCACAGGATCAATATTATTGATACTCCCGGCCACGTTGACTTCACGGTCGAGGTTGAGCGCTCCCTGCGTGTGCTCGATGGCGCGGTCGCGCTGTTCTGCGCCGTGGGCGGCGTTGAGCCCCAGTCCGAAACGGTCTGGCGTCAGGCCAACAAGTACGGCGTTCCGAGGATCGCCTATGTAAACAAGATGGATCGCGTTGGCGCCGACTTCTTCGATACGGTGAAGGCGATTCGCGAGCGTCTCGGCGCCAATCCGGTGCCGATTCAGATTCCGATCGGACAGGGTGAAATCTTCGCTGGTTTCGTCGATCTGATCCGTATGAAGGGGATTATTTACGACAAGGAAGATGGCAGCACCTACACCGAGGTGGAGATTCCGCACGATCTCGAAAACGAGGCTCGCACCTGGCGCATCAACATGCTCGAAGCGGTCTCCGAGGTCGATGACACCCTGCTCGAAAAATATCTCAATGGTGAAGATATCACTGCCGATGAGGTGCGAGGCGTACTTCGTCAGGCGACGCTCGGCGTGACCATCATTCCAGTGCTCTGCGGTTCGTCGTTCAAGAACAAGGGCGTGCAGTTTATGCTGGATGCCGTTATAGATTATCTCGCTTCGCCGGTCGATGTCGGTGAGGTGCATGGTCACGATCCAAGAACCGAAGCGGATATCATTCGCCAGCCGAAGGATGAAGAGCCTTTTGCTGCTCTGGCCTTCAAGATTGCTACCGATCCTTTCGTCGGCAAGCTGACCTTCTTCCGAGTCTATTCCGGCGTGCTCAACGCAGGTAGTTATGTGCTCAACTCGATCACCGGCAAAAAAGAGCGCGTTGGTCGCGTCTTGCAGATGCACTCCAACAAGCGCGAAGAGCGTGATGCCGTGTATGCGGGCGATATCGCAGCGGCGGTCGGTCTCAAAGATGTGAGAACCGGCGATACGCTCTGCGACGAAAGCAAGCCGATCGTGCTCGAAAAAATGGTGTTCCCCGAACCCGTTATCGAGATCGCGGTCGAGCCGAAAACCAAGGCGGACAACGACAAGCTTGGCATGTCTCTTGCCAAACTCGCCGAAGAAGATCCGACCTTCAGGGTGAAAACAGATGAGGAAACCGGCCAGACACTCATTGCGGGCATGGGTGAGCTTCACCTCGAAATTCTGGTTGACCGTCTGAAACGCGAGTTCAAGGTCGAGGCCAACGTCGGTCAGCCGCAGGTGGCTTATCGAGAAACCATTCGCGGTTCGGTCGAATACGAAGGAAAGTTCGTTCGCCAGTCCGGCGGTAAGGGCCAGTTCGGTCTGGTCGTGCTCCGCGTCGAGCCGCTCGAAGAGGGCAAAGGCTACGAGTTCGCCGATGAAATCAAGGGCGGCGTGATTCCGAAAGAGTACATCCCGGCAGTCAACGCTGGTATCCAGCAGGCTATGAAAGACGGCGTTGTCGCCGGCTTCCCGATGCAGGATATCAAGGTTGCGCTGATTGATGGCAAATACCACGATGTTGACTCTTCGGAAATGGCGTTCAAGATTGCCGGTTCCATCGGCTTCAAGGGTGCGGCCAAAAAGGCTAATCCCGTGCTGCTCGAACCGATTATGAAGGTCGAGGTCATCACTCCGGAAGAGTATCTGGGCGACGTGATGGGCGATCTTTCGGGACGCCGCGGTCACATCGAAGGCATGGGCCAGCGCGCAGGCGCGCAGTTCGTCGCCGCCAAGGTGCCGCTGTCCGCGATGTTCGGCTACTCGACCGACCTGCGTTCGATGACCCAGGGTCGCGCCAACTACTCGATGGAGTTCGAGAGCTATCGCGAGGTGCCGCGCAGCATCGCGGAAGCTTTGCAGGAAAAGAGGGTTGGCAAGGATTCCGAATAACAGTTTTTCATCACTGCATCACTAAACAGATAACCGACAGGGAGAAGTGTTATGGCTAAAGAGTCATACAAGAGGGATAAACCTCACGTAAATATTGGTACAATCGGTCACGTTGACCACGGCAAAACCACCCTTACTGCAGCCATCACTTCGGTGCTTGCAAAATCTGGTATGGCCGCCTTCCGTGAATTTGGCGATATCGACAAGGCTCCGGAAGAGAGGGAGCGCGGTATTACCATCTCGACTGCACACGTCGAGTATCAGACGAAAGCGCGCCACTATGCGCACATCGACTGCCCCGGTCACGCTGACTACATCAAAAACATGATCACCGGTGCTGCCCAGATGGACGGCGCGATCCTCGTTGTTGCCGGTACCGACGGCCCGATGCCCCAGACCCGCGAGCACATCCTGCTTGCCCGCCAGGTGAACGTGCCTGCGCTGGTCGTCTTCCTCAATAAGGTTGACATTGCTGACGAAGAGCTGCTCGAACTGGTCGAAATGGAACTTCGCGAGCTTCTGACCGAGTACGGCTTCCCTGGCGACGATATTCCGATCATCAAGGGTTCCGCTCTGAAAGCTCTTGATGGCGATCCGGAAGCCGAGAAGCAGATCATGGAGCTCATGGATGCTGTTGACAGCTACATTCCGCAGCCGGTTCGCGACGTTGACAAGCCGTTCCTGATGCCGGTCGAAGACGTATTCTCCATCTCTGGTCGCGGTACCGTCGGTACCGGTCGTATCGAGAGGGGCCACGTCAAGGTTGGCGAGGAGGTCGAGATCGTCGGTATCAAACCGACCCGCAAATCGGTCGTCACCGGTATCGAAATGTTCAACAAGCTCCTCGACGAAGGTCAGGCAGGTGACAACGCCGGCTTGCTCCTCCGCGGTGTTGACAAGAACGAACTCGAGCGCGGCATGGTTATCGCCAAGCCTGGCAGCATCACCCCGCACACCAAGTTCAAGGCTGAGGTTTACATCCTGAAAAAGGAAGAGGGTGGCCGCCACACGCCGTTCTTCAACGGCTACCGCCCGCAGTTCTATTTCAGAACCACTGACGTGACCGGCTCGGTGACCCTTCCTGAGGGCGTCGAAATGGTTATGCCTGGCGACAATCTCTCCGTCGATGTCGAGCTGATCGCTCCTATCGCCATGGAAGAGAGCCTTCGCTTCGCTATCCGCGAGGGCGGCCGTACGGTCGGTGCCGGTTCGGTAACCAAGATCGTCGAGTAATCGATTGATTGTTATCCCGGGGCGAGCCATCGCACTCGCCCCTTTTTTATTGAAACCATCGAAACAGGGATAGACCAGTGGCTGTTCAGCAAAAGATCAGGATAAAGCTCAAGTCGTACGACCATAGCCTCGTTGATAAGTGGGCTTTAAAGATTATCGATGTGGTCAAGCAGACGGATGCCATCATATTTGGCCCCATTCCGCTGCCCACGAAAACTCATGTATATACGGTCAACCGTTCACCTCATGTGGACAAGAAATCCCGTGAGCAGTTCGCCTTCTCATCGCACAAGAGGTTGATCGAGATCGTCAACCCGACGCCCAGAACGATTGATATGCTCATGAAGCTCGAGCTTCCGAGTGGCGTTGATGTGGAAATCAAGTCTTAAAGTGTTTTAAAGTAAATAGAAAAGGTAATCGGATATGGGTGCGATTCTCGGGAAAAAAATCGGCATGACCCGTTTATACAATGATAAACGCGAAGCTGTTCCCTGCACGGTGATTCAGGCCGGGCCGTGTTATGTGACTCAGGTTAAGAGCACGGAACAAGATGGCTACGAAGCCTATCAGCTCGGCTTCGGCGAGCGTGATGAAAAAAAGGTCTCCAAGCCGCTCGCGGGCCACTATAAAAAAGCTGGCAAAAATCCGGGATATATCTTGTCTGAAGTCAGCAAGAGCCTGATGCCGGAAGAGCTTGCCGCTGGCGCAACGGTTTCTGTCGATGTCTTCAAGGAGGGCGACAAGATCGATGTGCTCGGTGTCACCAAGGGCAAGGGTTTTGCCGGTGTGGTCAAGCGCCACAACTTCGGCGGCGGTTCCAGAACGCACGGCCAGTCCGACAGGCTTCGCGCTCCCGGTTCGGTTGGCGGCTCGTCCGACCCCTCCAGAACCTTCAAGGGCACCAGAATGGCTGGAAGAATGGGCGGAGAGAACAAGACGACCAGGAATCTGGTGATCGTGAAGGTCATGCCGGAATCGAATCTCATCGTCGTCAAGGGCGCGGTGCCGGGACCGAAGAACTCCTATGTCAAGATTGTTTCAACAACCAAGTAAACGGTGAGTGCAGAAAGCAATGGAATTAAAAGTACTCAATATACAAGGGTCGGAAACCGGTGAAGTGGTGACGCTGAACGATGATATTTTCGCCGTTGAAGTTTCTGAACATGCCATGTACCTGGATGTGAAGGCAATTCTTGCCAATCGCCGCCAGGGCACCCATAAAGCAAAGACCCGCGCTGAAGTTCGCGGCGGCGGCAGGAAGCCGTTCCGCCAGAAAGGCACCGGCAACGCCCGCCAGGGATCTACCCGTTCGGGAACAATGGTTGGCGGTGGCACGATCTTTGGTCCCGTGCCGCGGACCTACGAGCAGAAGGTCAACCGCAAGGTCAAGCAGCTTGCCCGCCGTTCGGCGCTGAGCGCCAAGGCTGCGGCAGGCCAGATCGTCGTCGTCGAGGATTTCAGCCTCGACGCGATCAAGACCCGTCCGGTTGCCGACATGCTCAAGAGTCTCGGCCTCGGCGAAAAGAAGACCCTGCTCATGATGCCGTTCCACGACAACGTGGTGAGCACCTCCGGCAGGAACATCCAGAAGCTGAACGTCAAGGTCGCCGATCAGGCTTCGACCTACGATATTCTCAACAGCCAGGCCGTGCTTTTCCAGAAGGCCGCCCTGCAGAAAATAGAAGAAACATTAGGGTAATTACCGTTTGCCAGTAAAAAGGAGAAGATTGCAATGAAAAACCCGTTGTTGCGGCCGTGGCTGACCGAAAAGAGCACCAAACTCACCGAGCAGAAAGGCCAGTACGTGTTCCAGGTCAAGAAGGATGCCGATAAAACCGATATC
The DNA here is from genome assembly GCF_004118635.1 of Chlorobaculum sp. 24CR. Classification (GTDB taxonomy): domain Bacteria; phylum Bacteroidota; class Chlorobiia; order Chlorobiales; family Chlorobiaceae; genus Chlorobaculum. The sequence goes on from NZ_SDGU01000022.1 coordinate 51,357, forward strand.
AAAAAAGCGGTCGAAGAGAAGTTTGGTGTCGATGTCGTATCTATCCGCACCATCAACTGCCTTGGCAAGTCGAAGCGTCAGCACACCCGCAAGGGACTCATCGCCGGAAAGAAGAACGACTGGAAGAAAGCGGTCGTGACCCTCGGCGAAGGCCAGGCGATTGATTACTATGCCAAGCCGGCCGAAAAGAGCGAGAAATAAGATTAACAACCGGATAGATAAACAGTACGATGGCAGTCAGGAAATTAGCTCCGAACACTCCGGGCACAAGGTTCGCTTCATACGCAAGTTTCGAGGAGATCACCAAGAGTGAGCCGGAAAAAAGTCTTCTCGTGCCGCTCAAGAAAAGCGGTGGCCGCAACACCAACGGTCGGATCACCTCCCGCCACATGGGCGGCGGTCACAAGCGGTTCTACCGAATCATCGATTTCAAGCGCAACAAGGACAATGTTCCCGCCAAGGTCGCGGCAATCGAATATGATCCGAACCGTTCGTCGAGGATTGCACTTCTTCATTATGTTGACGGAGAAAAACGTTATATTCTCGCTCCCAAAAATCTGAAGGTCGGCGACCGCATCGAAAGCGGCGAAAAGGTGGACATCAGGGTGGGCAATACTATGCCGCTGAAGAACATCCCGATCGGTTCCGATGTGCACAATATCGAGCTGAAAGCCGGAAAAGGCGGTCAGATGGCAAGGTCAGCCGGCGCATACGCCGTGCTTGCCGCTCGCGAAGGCAACTACGCAACCCTGAAGATGCCGTCTGGCGAAATCAGGAAAGTTCGCATCGAGTGCCGCGCGACCATCGGTGTTATCGGCAATGCAGAGCACGAAAACATCAGTCTCGGCAAAGCAGGACGCAGCCGCTGGCTCGGCATCCGTCCCCAGACCCGCGGTATGGCAATGAACCCGGTCGATCACCCGATGGGCGGTGGTGAAGGCAAGTCCAAGTCGGGCGGTGGCCGCAAGCATCCGAAGTCGCCATGGGGTCAGCTTGCAAAAGGTCTGAAGACCAGAAACAAGAAAAAAGCCTCGACGAAGCTGATCGTTCGCGGCAGGAAAGCCAAGTAACAAAGCGGAAACAAACAACAAGCAGAGAGAATTATGCCAAGATCACTGAAAAAGGGGCCGTTCATCGACTTCAAGCTGGAAAAGCGGATCCTTGATATGAACAGCAATGGTGAGAAGAAGGTGGTAAAGACCTGGTCGAGAAGCTCGATGATCTCTCCTGATTTTGTCGGTCACACCGTGGCGGTTCATAACGGCAAGAATCATGTGCCGGTTTACGTCAGCGAAAACATGGTAGGTCACAAACTTGGCGAATTCGCTCCGACCAGGTTGTTCCGCGGTCATGCGGGCGGCAAGGCAGAAAAGGGCGGATCGGCACCCAGGAAAAAGTAAACTGAATCAAGCGGAAAGGTAAGAGATATCATGCAAGCTAAAGCAATTTTACGGCATACACCGACGTCGCCTCGCAAAATGCGGCTCGTGGCCGGCCTTGTTCGTGGCAAGCAGGTCGATCAGGCGAAGGCCATCCTGCACAACTCCACCAAAAGTGCTTCCCGTAACGTGATGGTTACGCTCAAATCGGCTGTCGCGAACTGGTCGCAGCTCAATCCCGATGACCGGGTTGGCGATAACGAGCTGTTCGTCAAGGCGGTTTTCGTCGATGAAGGTCCTTCGCTCAAAAGGCTCCTTCCGGCTCCGATGGGCCGCGCCTACAGGATCCGCAAGCGTTCGAATCACCTGACCATCGTCGTGGACAAGGTTGATAACAAGGTAACCAAATAAACAAGGAGATAGCATTGGGTCAGAAAGTAAATCCAACCGGATTCAGACTGGGAATCATCAAGGACTGGACTTCCCGCTGGTATGACGACGGACCGGTTATCGCCGAAAAGATCAAGCAGGATCAGGTTATCCGCAACTATGTTCAGGCGAGGCTGAAGAAAGAGAAGGCCGGTATTGCGAAAATTGTTATCGAGCGCACGACCAAGCATATCAAGATCAATATCTATTCCGCTCGTCCGGGCGCTGTCGTTGGCCGCAAGGGTGAAGAGATCAACAACCTTTCCCAAGAGCTGACCCGCATCACCGGCAAAGATGTCAAAATTGACGTCGTCGAGGTCATCAAGCCGGAAATCGAAGCGCAGCTGATCGGCGAGAATATCGCTTACCAGCTCGAAAACCGCGTCTCTTTCCGTCGCGCCATGAAGATGGCGATCCAGCAGGCCATGAGGGCCGGCGCCGAGGGCGTCAGGATTCGTTGCGCGGGCCGTCTCGGCGGCGCTGAAATCGCCCGCTCCGAGCAGTACAAAGAGGGCAAGATTCCGCTTCATACGATTCGCGCCAACGTCGATTACGCCAGTGTGACCGCGCACACCATCGCCGGAGCTATCGGCATCAAGGTTTGGGTCTATAAAGGCGAGGTGCTTGTTCAGAGGCTCGACGCTATCGAAGAGGAAGAGATGAAGAAAATGCAGGAGCGCCGCAGTGACAGCCGTGGACGCGGACGCGGAGATAGCCGTGGATCGAAACGCCGTCGCCGTCCTGCTGCCAAGAAGGCCTGATCGTACACAAGTACCATATAATTTGAAACTGAGAATGGAGTTGCCGGTATGTTAATGCCAAAGAGGGTTCAATACAGAAAGACGCAGCGTGGCCGAATGAAGGGTAACGCCCAGCGTGGTACGGCGGTGACGTTTGGCTCCTTCGGCCTGAAAGCTCTTGAGCCGGCATGGATCACCAGCCGTCAGATCGAAGCCGCTCGTGTCGCCATGAACCGTTATATGAAGAGGGACGGAAAAATCTGGATCAGGATTTTCCCTGACAAGCCAGTGTCAAAGAAGCCCGCCGAAACCCGCATGGGTTCCGGTAAAGGTTCGCCGGAGTTCTGGGTTGCCGTCGTCAAGCCGGGGCGCATCATGTTCGAGGCCGATGGCGTGCCGCGTGAAGTCGCCACCGAGGCATTCAGGCTTGCCGCCAAGAAACTGCCGATCAAGACCAAGTTCATCGTCAGGCCAGATTACGAAGGATAACGAGCAATCTAACCGTCAGGGAAGCCAATAATGAAAAACTACGAAATAGCGGCCATGGACAAAAAAGAGCTCCTCGTCAAGATCGAAGAGCTCGAAAACAGGCTGGCCGACATCAACTTTTACCAGGCAATTGAACCGCCGCAGAACCCGATGGTGTTCCGTAACTCAAGGCGGGATATCGCCCGGATGAAAACCAGGCTCACCCAGATCGACCATCAGGAAACAAGCAACGCCTGAGTAGCAGAGCGTCGGTACGGGGTGCGTCAGTAAACAATAAACGGTTTCAACAGGAAGAATAACAAATGGACAACGCAGCAATGTCAAGTGGAGCTGAAACGAGGGGCAGAAAGAAGAGCTGGTTGGGCAAGGTTGTAAGCGACAGCATGGATAAAGGCATCGTCGTTGCCGTCGAGCGCAGGGTTCAGCATCCGGTCTATAAGAAGTACTTCAAGAAGACTACGCGACTGATGGCTCATGACGAGAACAACGAGGCTGGCATCGGCGATCTGGTGAAGATCACCGAGTGCAGGCCGCTCAGCAAAAACAAGAGCTGTCGGCTTGTTGAAATCGTCGAAAAGGCCAAGTAACGGATTTACTATCATTTAACAGGGGTTAAAGCAGGATGATCCAGAAAGAGACAAATCTGGTTGTCGCCGATAACAGCGGAGCAAAAAAAGTACGGTGTATTCATGTTTTCGGCGGTACCGGCAGGCGCTATGCCGCGCTTGGTGACCAGATCATGGTATCGGTCAAGGCTGCGGTTCCTGGCGGCGTCGTCAAGAAAAAAGATGTTTGCAAGGCCGTTGTGGTCAGGTGCGTCAAGGAGCAGAAAAGAAAAGATGGCTCCTACATCAGGTTCGACGAAAACGCCGTCGTTCTGCTCAACGCGCAGGGCGAGCCGAGAGGCACCCGTATTTTCGGGCCGGTCGCACGCGAGCTTCGCGACAAAAGATATATGAAGATCGTTTCACTGGCTCCAGAGGTTCTCTGAGAGCGCCGATCAGCGGGAGTAACTCAGCTGGTAGAGTCACAGCCTTCCAAGCTGTTGGTCGCGGGTTCGAGTCCCGTCTCCCGCTCGGATTCATGAAAAATATCACACAGGTCAGCCATGAAAACAGGTATTAAAAAGGTCAAGCTTCACGTCAGGAAAAATGATGAAGTTACCGTCATAGCCGGTAACGACAAGGGAAAGTCAGGCAAGGTACTGAGAGTTTTCCCTCAGAAAGGCCGCGTCATTGTCGAAGGCGTCAACATACGGAAGCGCCATATGCGCCCGACCCAGGGTGTGCCCCAGGGTTCGATTATCGAGCGAGAGTTTCCGATTCATGCCTCGAACGTCAAGAAGAGCTGACAGAGATTTCATTAAAAGGCAGGATGACCAAGACCATCCTGTGTAAAAGAGAAAGTAAAGATGTCCAAAAAAGAGAGTGTAGAGCAGGAAGTCGCCATGCCTGCCCGCCTTGAGGTCTTCTACCGCGAGACCGTCGTTCCGAAACTCATGGAGCGATTCAAGTACAAGAGCATCATGATGGTGCCCCGCCTTGAGAAGATTTCGGTGAACATTGGTGTCGGCGAAGCCGCCCAGGAGCCGAAACTGCTTGAAACCGCCATGCAGGAGCTTGGCCAGATCACCGGCCAGAGACCGCAGGTTCGCAAGGCAAAGAAAGCTATCTCCAACTTCAAGCTCCGCGAGGGTCAGGCCATCGGTTGCCGCGTTACCCTTCGCCGCAAGATCATGTTTGAATTCCTCGATCGCTTCGTCACGGTTGCCGTGCCGAGAATCCGCGACTTCCGCGGACTGAGCGATACGAGCTTCGATGGCCGCGGCAACTACAATGCCGGTATCCGCGAGCAGATCATTTTCCCGGAAATCGACATCGACAAGGTGCCGAGGATTAACGGAATGGACATCAGCTTCGTCACGTCGGCCAAAACGGATGAAGAGGCTCACGAGCTGCTCACCCTGCTTGGTATGCCGTTCAAGAAGAAGAATTAATCACACAAAGCCCTGAACCAAGATGGCAAGGAAAAGCATCATTGCACGCAACGAAAAGAGAAAAAAGCTCGTCGAAAAGTACGCGGCCAAACGTGAAGAGCTGTTAGCGGCAGGCGATTACGAAGCGCTTCGCAAGCTTCCCCGTGACAGCTCCGCCACCAGGGTGCGCAATCGTTGCGTTCTGACCGGACGAGGTCGAGGTAACTACGCGAAGTACGGTCTTTGCCGCCACATGTTCCGCAAACTGGCCCTCGAAGGAAAGCTTCCCGGTGTCAGAAAGGCGAGCTGGTAAGCACGCCTCCGCGGAGAACGATAGAAAGATGTCTGTTCATTTACGAACGTAACCAACTGTTAGCCATGCCCGTAACGGATTCCATAGCCGATTTCATCACCCGGATCAGAAACGCCGGTAGCGCAAAAAACAAGACAACTGATATTCCTTATACCCGAGTCAGGGAGAATCTCTCGAAGCTTCTTGTCGAAAAAGGATACATCAAGAACTACACGGTGATTTCCACCGAGCAGTTTCCCTTCATCCGCGTCGAGCTGAAATACATGCAGGATGGCCGTCACGCCATCAAGGAGATTTCAAGGGTCAGCAAACCCGGCCGCAGGGTCTATCAGGGCAAGGATATCAAGCGATACCTCGGCGGGCTTGGTCTGTTCATCCTTTCGACCTCGAAAGGCATCCTGACCGACAAGGAGGCGCGCGAGCAGAACGTCGGTGGCGAGGTGCTGTTCCGTATTTATTAATTTCTTAAGCCAAAGAGCATCAGTTTACCATGTCAAGAATAGGAAAAATGCCAATCAGCCTTGCTGAGCAGGCTAAGGTCGAGGTCAGGGACAATATGATCAATGTAACCGGCCCGAAGGGAGCGCTCTGCCAGGCTCTGGTCGATGAGGTTACCATTTCGATTGCCGATGGCGCCGTGACCGTCCAGCGCAAGGACGACAGCAAGCGCGCGCGGGCCATGCACGGCTTGTACCGGATGCTGGTCAGCAACATGGTCGAGGGCGTCACCAAAGGGTTCACCCGCAAGCTCGAAATGTCCGGTGTCGGTTACCGCGCTGAACTCAAGGGCGAGATGCTGGCGCTGACCCTCGGATACTCGCACATGATCTACTTCCAGGCTCCCGCCGAGATCAAGATCGAGGTGCCCGATCCGACCACCGTTCTTGTCAGTGGTATCGACAAGGCTCTGGTAGGCCAGATCGCCGCCAAGATACGCTCCTTCAGGAAGCCTGAGCCGTATCGCGGCAAGGGTATCAAGTACGAAGGCGAAGTGATCCGCCGCAAGGAAGGCAAGGCTGCCGGCAAGTAAACCACTGCGCCGCATGAGCCAAACAAGTCAGGTAAAAAACATTTATACGGTTAGAGATAATGAGCCAAGTAGATAAAGCTGCCCGCAGGCAAAAAATCAAGGCACGCAGCAGGGCTGTCGTGCGTGGCACCCAGGAGAGGCCAAGACTGTGCGTGTTCAGGAGTCTTTCACAGATTTATGCGCAACTGATCGACGACGAGAGCGGCAAGACCATCGTGGCGGCATCGACCATGTCGAAGGAGAATGCCGGTCTCGGCGGCACCAAATCCGAGGTGAGCGCGGCAATCGGCAAGCAGATCGCCGAGAAGGCGCTTGCAAAGGGCATTTCCAGCGTCGTCTTCGACAGGAACGGATTCCGGTATCACGGTCGCATCAAGGCTCTGGCCGACGGCGCGCGTGAAGCAGGCCTGATCTTTTAAAACTTTTCAAAGCGAACGTACATGTCGAAAAAATCTGCCAGGAATATCAAGCCCGGTGAGTTGAATCTGAAAGAGAAGCTGGTGCACATCAACAGGACCGCCAAGGTGGTCAAGGGTGGCAAGCGCTTCGGTTTCAACGCTATTGTTGTTGTCGGTGACAAGGATGGTCATGTTGGATACGGGCTCGGAAAAGCAAACGAAGTTCAGGACGCTATTGCCAAGGGCGTCGAGGATGGCAAAAAGAATGTCATCAAGGTGCCGATCGTGAAGGGAACCATCCCGCACCAGATCGTCGCCAAATATGGCTCGGCCAAGGTGCTCATGAAGCCTGCGACTCCGGGTACCGGACTGATCGCCGGTGGAGCTGTCAGGGCCGTGCTCGAAATGGCTGGCGTACACGACATCCTCACCAAGTCTCTTGGCTCCTCGAATCCGCACAATGTGGTCAAGGCCGCCATCAGGGGACTTCAGAGCATCTCCGATGCCAATGATGTCGCCGAGCGCCGCTCGAAGAGCCTGAAAGAGGTATTTGAAAGCTAAACAGGAGAGAAAGGCGATCATGAGCGAGAAAACGATAAAGGTTATCCAGGTGCGCAGCATCATTGGCGGCACCAAGAAGCAGAAAGACACGATCAAGGCTCTCGGTCTGGGAAGACCGAACCACAAGGTTGAACTGAAGGACAACGCCTGCACCAGAGGTCAGATTCGTGTCGTTCAGCACCTTGTCAAGGTTGAAGAGCTTTAAGAAGAATCAATAAAGACAGTCGGGAATCAAAGCAATGGATTTAAGTTCACTCCGCCCTGCCAAAGGCGGCGCAGTCAAGGCAAGAAAACGGGTCGGTCGCGGCCCCGGTTCAGGCAACGGCACCACCGCAGGCAAGGGCAACAAAGGTCAGCAGGCCAGGAGCGGCTATCAGCGCCCGGTCATCGAGGGTGGTCAGATGCCGATCTACCGCAGGCTGCCGAAATTCGGTTTCACTCCGCCCAACAGAAAGGCCGTGGCTTGCATCAACGTCGCCCAGATCCAGATGTGGGTCGAGAAGGGACTTATCGGCGAAGAGATCAGCGTGCTTGATCTGAAGCACCTGTGCAATGCCAGTAACCAGGAGTACTTCAAGGTGCTCGGTAACGGTGAGCTTGCTTCCGCTGTGACCATCACGGCGCACTTTTTCAGCAAGAGCGCCGAGGAGAAGATCACCAAAGCCGGCGGCAAGATCGTCAAGGCGTATCGCACCCTCGAAGAGGCGGCCAAAGTCAACGGCCTGCCGTTTGAAGATGCGCTCCTGACCCCGAAAGTCAAAATTGTCAAGAAAACGAAGAAATCGGTCAAGTCTTGAAAGAGGGAATGAGCTGCCATGAAGCTTACTGAGAGTATCAGGAATATCAATAAAATCCCGGAGTTAAGGCAGCGTATCCTGTATACCCTCCTGATTCTGTTCGTGTACAGGCTGGGATCGCACATCACCATTCCCGGAGTTGACGCCGCCGCCATAGCGAGCGCGACGACTTCTCACTCAAACGACCTGTTCGGTCTGTTCGACCTGTTTGTCGGAGGCGCGTTTGCTCGCGCCTCTATCTTTTCTCTCGGCATCATGCCCTACATCTCGGCATCGATCATCATCCAGTTGCTCGGAGCGGTCACGCCGTATGTGCAGAAGCTCCAGAAAGAGGGTGAGGAGGGACGCCAGAAGATCAACCAGTACACGCGGTACGGCACGATTCTTATCTCGCTGTTGCAGGCGTGGGGCGTGAGCGTCAACCTCTCCAGTCCATCGTCGTTCGGCAAGGTGGTTGTGCCTGATCCGGGCTTTCTCTTTACCATCACCGCCATCATCATTCTCACCGCCAGCACCGTGTTCGTCATGTGGCTCGGCGAGCTGATTACTGAGCGCGGCATCGGCAACGGCATATCGCTCATCATCATGATCGGTATTCTTGCAGCCTTCCCGGCTTCGCTGGTGGCTGAAATCCAGTCGGTTTCGTTCGGCAGCAAGAACTGGATTCTCGAAATCATCATTATGGCGCTGATGGCTGCCATCGTGGCTATCGTCGTGCTTCTGACTGTCGCCACCCGGCGAATTCCCGTGCAGCACGCCAAGCGCGTCGTCGGGCGCAAGGTTTACGGGGGCGGAACGCAGTACATCCCCATGAAGATCAACACGGCGGGCGTTATGCCGATCATCTTCGCCCAGTCGATCATGTTCCTGCCCAGCACTTTTCTTTCGTTCTTCCCCGAAAGCGAGGCGATGCAAAAGGTTGCCTCGGCGTTCGCCTACGACTCATGGTGGTATGCGGGGATTTTCGGACTGATGATTGTTTTCTTCACCTATTTCTATACCGCCATCGCCTTTAATCCAAAAGAGGTCGCTGACACGATGCGCCGTCAGGGCGGTTTCATTCCGGGCGTCCGTCCTGGCAAGAACACCGAGGAGTTCATCGACAACATCCTGACCCGGATCACGCTTCCGGGGGCTATCGCCCTTGCAGCAATCGCCGTTTTGCCGACATTCCTGACCAAGTTTGCCAACGTGACCCCAGGCTTCGCCCAATTCTTCGGCGGCACCAGTTTGCTCATTGTCGTCAGCGTCGGCCTCGATACGCTTCAGCAGGTCGAGAGCCACTTGATGACTCGTCATTACGACGGTTTCATGAAGACGGCCAAGGCGCGTGGTCGCCGATAATAGAGGGGCCGGGAGATGATTACCATCAAAAGCGAGCGGGAAATAGAACTGATGCGGGAGGCCGGAGGACTGGTCGCCCGCGTACTCGACATGCTCGAAAAGGAGATCGCGCCAGGAGTCTCGACCAAGCGGCTCGACGAACTTGCCGAACAGTTCATCCGGGACCACGACGCCGTGCCGAGTTTTCTGAATTACGCGCCAAAAGGCGAGCCGGGCGTGACGCCCTATCCGGCGACCCTGTGCGTCTCGATCGACAATGAGGTCGTCCACGGCGTGCCAAGCGCTCGCCGCATTATTGGCGAGGGCGAAATCGTTTCGGTTGATTGCGGCGCTTACAAGAGCGGTTATCATGGCGATTCGGCGCGGACGTATATCGTCGGCGAAGTCGATCCCGCCGTCCGGCAACTGGTCGAAGTCACCCGGGAGTGCCTGGCGCTCGGCATCGGACAGGCGGTCGAAGGAAATCGACTGCATGACATTTCGGCGGCAATCGAAAAGCACGCACGCGCATTCGGTTACAGCGTCATCGAGAACATGGTTGGCCACGGCATCGGCAGCGAGCTGCACGAAGAACCGGCGGTGCCGAATTACGGTCGGCCCCATACCGGTGTGAAACTTCGCTCCGGAATGACGCTGGCCATCGAGCCGATGATCGCTATCGGCCGTTCGCGCCGTGCGGTGAGCAAGCGGGGCGCATGGGTGGCGGTGACCGAGGACGGACGCCATTCGGCCCATTTCGAGCATACCATCGCCATCAGGAAAGGGGCGCCTGAAATCCTGACAAAGTAACGCGGGCAGGGAGAGCATCAGTTTTATATCATAACGATCAGAAAGCGGGGAGATACATTGGCCAAGGAAGAATCAATTGAGGTGGAAGGCGAAATTCTCGAAGCCCTTCCCAATGCGCAGTTCAGGGTCAAGCTCGAAAACAGCCTTGAGGTGCTTGCCCACGTATCGGGCAAGATCAGGATGCACTACATCCGCATTCTGCCCGGCGACAAGGTCAAAGTGCAGATTTCTCCGTACGATTTGACCAAAGGCAGGATTACCTACCGGTACAAGTAAAAAACAGAAAGAATCGTCCATAATCCGGTTGACTCTTAAGGATGTATTTATTACATTACATGCCTTTTCATATTTTGGACAGACCGGACAATCTTAGCACGTGGGGTTTACCATGAAAATATATTCGTCTATCAAAAAACGTTGCGAGCACTGCAGGATTATCAAGCGCAAAGGAAAACGGTACGTGATCTGCAAGGTGAATCCAAGCCACAAGCAGCGCCAGGGGTGATCTTCAGGAATAATCAACAGATTTGAGAAAAACATATGAGGTTAGCTGGGGTTAATTTGCCATTGAACAAACATGCGGTCGTCGGCCTGACCTATGTTTATGGCATCGGGAAAACATCCGCCAAGAACATACTCGCCAAAGCCGGAATTGCTCCTGAAAAGAAGATTTCCGAGCTGAGTGACCAGGAGGCGCATGCCATCAGGGAAATTATCAGCAACGAGTACACCGTCGAAGGTGAGGCTCGCGCAGAGCAGCAGCTCTCCATCAAGCGATTGATGGATATTGGATGCTATCGCGGCCTTCGTCACAGGCGCTCACTCCCGGTTCGCGGCCAGCGCACCAGCACCAACGCCCGTACCAGAAAAGGCAAGCGCAAGACGGTTGCCGGCAAGAAGAAAGCCGGTAAGAAGTAAGGCCCGGAGCAATCAAGCAACAAGAGAGATAAAACACCGACAGACTCATGGCAACAGCGAGCAGGAAAAAAAAGAAAGTCAAGGTTACCCCGGAAGGTACCGTCCATATCAAGGCTTCGTTCAACAACGTCATGGTGACCATTACCGATACGCTCGGCAATACGGTTTCATGGTCGAGCGCCGGCAAGAACGGCTTCAGGGGCTCCAAGAAAAATACCCCGTACGCATCGCAGGTGACATCCGAGGCGGCAGCCAAGGAGGCTTATGACCTCGGAATGCGTCACGTCGATGTGCTCATCAAAGGCCCCGGCGCGGGACGTGATGCTGCCATCAGGGCGCTTCAGGGCGTCGGGCTGGAGGTCAAGACCATCCGTGATATTACGCCGCTTCCGCACAACGGTTGCAGGCCGCCCAAGCGCAGAAGGGTCTGACGGTTATCATCAAGAATTATCAATGTAGCAATTGCAATGGCACGATTCAGAGGGTCAATTACCAAGGTTTCTCGCAGGCTGGGGATAGCTCTTTCACCAAAGGCTGAAAAATATCTGGAACGCCGTCCGTACGCTCCGGGCGAACACGGCCAGTCCCGCAGGGGCAAGGTTTCGGAATATGCGCTCCAGCTCAGAGAAAAGCAGAAGATGAAATATCTCTACGGCATTCTCGAAAAGCAGTTCAGGAACTACTACAAGAAAGCGGTTTCGCAGCGCGGCGTCACCGGCGACAACTTGGTCAGGCTCCTTGAAAGGCGCTTCGACAACGTCGTCTATCGTTGCGGATTCTCTCCGTCACGCGCAGGTGCCCGTCAGCTCGTTTCACACGGCCATATGCTCATCAACGGCAAGAAGGTCAATATTCCTTCCTATCTCGTCGCTCCTGGCGATCAGATCGAGTTCCGCCAGAAGAGCCGCAATCTCGACGCGGTGGCCGATTCGCTGAACAAAGCCTCAGAATCGAGGATTCCCGCATGGATCCAGGTGGACAAAGCCAACAGAAAAGCAGCATTTCTTGCCATTCCCGAGCGCGTGGATGTGCAGGAGCCCTATAACGAACAGCTTGTTGTTGAGTTGTACTCCAAGTGATTTTTTTGAATCCTTAAGGTAGCAAGACTATGATATACCAGATGCAGATGCCTGCAAAGATCGATGTGGATGAAACAACCCACACCGGCAGTTTCGGGCGCTTCATCGCCCAGCCGCTGGAGAGGGGATACGGAGTTACGCTGGGCAATGCCATGAGAAGGGTTCTGCTGGCCTCTCTTCCCGGCGCAGCTATCACCGGGATCAAGATAGATGGTGTTTTTCACGAGTTTTCAACCATCGAGGGCGTTCGCGAAGATGTGCCTGAGATTGTGTTGAACCTCAAAAAGGTTCGATTCAGGTCGAGCTGCAAGCGCAGTTGCAAAACAACCCTGACGCTTGCCGGACCGAAAGATTTTGTCGCCGGAGACATTGTCGCCCATGACGGCGAGTTCGAGGTGCTCAACAAGGATATGCATATCGCTACGATCAATTCGGAGGCGACCGTCACCATCGACATCTATGTCGGACGGGGACGCGGTTACGTGCCCGCCGAGGAGAATCGCAGCGAAGGAATGCCGATCGGCTTCATCGCCATCGACTCGATCTTCACGCCGATCCGCAACGTCAGGCTGACCGTAGAGAACACCCGCGTCGGTCAGAGAACCGACTATGAGAAGATGATTCTCGATGTCGATACCGACGGCTCGATCACGCCCGACGACGCCATCAGCCTCGCCGGAAAGATCATCAACGACCATGTCACCTTTTTTGCCAACTTCTCTCCGACCGAAGAGGAGTTCTCCGAAGAGGAGTACAAGCAGCTCGACGACGAATTCGAAAGCATGCGTAAACTCCTTTATACCAAGATTGAGGATCTCGACCTTTCGGTTCGTTCGCACAACTGCCTGAGGCTCGCCGAAATCGACACGCTTGGCGACTTGGTCTCCAGAAGGGAAGATGAGCTGCTCAACTACAAGAACTTCGGCAAAAAGTCACTGACCGAACTGAAAGAACAGCTCGAAAAGTTCAACCTCAAGTTCGGGATGGATATTACCCGTTACCAGATGAAGGGTTGAGAAAGGTCTTTTGTTTTATTGAACATCAATGAGAGCGGAAACAAGCAATGCGTAAAGTCAAGCCAGCAAGGAAACTCGGGAGAACGGCCGCCCATAGAAAAGCAACCCTGTCGAATCTTTCGACACAACTGCTGATTCACAAGCGTATCGAGACCACCGAGGCGAAAGCCAAGGAAACCCGCAAGGTCGTCGAGAAAATCATCACCAAAGCGCGTAAGGGTACGCACCACGCCCAGCGTGAGATTTTTGGCGCCCTTCGTGACAAAGAGGCTGTCCGCGAGCTTTTTGAGGAGATCGTGGGACGGATCGGTTCGCGCCCCGGCGGATACACCCGTATTATCAAACTCGCTCCCCGTTTTGGTGATGCTGCCAAGATGGCCGTCATCGAGCTGGTCGATTTTGTCGAGGCTCCGTCCGCCGCGCCGGTAGCCGCCAGACAGGATCGCTCGAAGCGTGTCAAAGGCTCGAAGAAAGCCGAAGCCGAGTCGCAGGAGAAAGAGGGAGACGAAGCCGCCGAATAAAAGCGACGCTCTCCAGACGACAAAAAAACACGGTAGTCATCGTTCGCGCGATCTTTTTGATCACCAGCGGGCGATGACTATCTGCTTTTCAGAGAACATCGGATCGATTTCGCCGATCGGCAGTTGATCCACGGAGGCCGGGAATCCGAGATTTTTCTCCCTCATCATCACCGCGTCGGCAATCTCCTCGTCAAGCGTTCCCCCCTTGAGGCAGATGAGCACACCATCGCGCTTGAGCAGCCGGGCGCTGTAGGCGCACAGCTCTTCGAGCGGCGCAACCTGGCGGCTGAGCACCGTATCGAAAATCACCCCCTTCAGCTCCTCGACCCTCGAATGCAGGGCAATGACGTTCTCAAGTCCAAGTTCCTTTATCATCGCTTTGCAGGCGGAGATTTTTTTTCCGGTGGAGTCAACCAGCAGGAATGAGGTTTCGGGAAAAAGAATGGCCAGAGGAATGCCCGGCAAGCCGCCGCCGGTGCCGAGGTCGAGCACTTTTTCGCCGGGCCTGAAGTCGTGGATGCGGGCGACCAGCAGCGAGTGAAACACATGCTTGACAATGACCGGCGCGTGCTCCTTGCGGCTGACGAGATTCACCTTGAGGTTCCATGATTCGAGAAGTTCGGCATAGCGAACCAGAAGCTTCAGGGCATTTTTTGTAACGGGGATGCCGTGCTGACGGCAAAGACCCTCGATCAGGCGCAGCTCATTCTGCATGACGAATCGTTCGCTGGGATGGTGAAAAAAAATCGCACATCTTGAAAAAACGACATTTTGCCGCCAATGGCAAATGTTCAGTGGCCCTGGAGAAATGCCCGGCGCGACTCTCTGGGAAAATGTCGTACATTAAAAGGTCAAGGTCAGGTCAGGGACCATCTCCTGACCCTTGCAAGTTCAGAACGATAGCGATGACGCAATGAAGCAGATAGCCGATAATCATGTTTTTGCCGTGGTCATGGCGGGAGGAATTGGCAGCAAACTGTGGCCCCTTTCGAGAAAGAAATCCCCCAAGCAGTTTCTCCATTTCTTTGACGGCGGAACGATGATCCGCAAAACGGTTGAACGAATCGCCGGAGTCGTCCGGATGGAGAACATCCTCATCATTACCGGCAAGCAGCACTGGCGGCTGGTCAACGATTCGCTTCCCGATTTCGACGCCGACAATATCATCATCGAACCAACCATCCGTGATACGGCCACCTGCATCGCGCTGGCGACCACCTTCATCCGCAAGCGTGATCCCGACGCCGTGACCATCGTGCTGCCCGCCGACCATCTCGTGCTCGACGAAGAGCAGTTCCTGAAGACTGTCGCCAAGGGTGTGGGCCTCGCGCGCGAGCAGCGCGGCCTGATTACCGTCGGCATTCATCCCGACCGTCCGGAGACGCGCTACGGCTACATCCAGGTCGAGCCGTCGGTTATGATCGGCGAAGAGAACGACGATCCGGCAGACGACGACATTGCGCTGTTCCGGGTGAAAACCTTTGCCGAGAAGCCCGATATTGCCACAGCCGAGCAGTTTCTGCAAAGTCGCGATTTCTGGTGGAACAGCGGAGTGTTCATCTGGCACGTCGATGACATCAGCCGGGAGTACCGGCGCTCGCTGCCCGACCTGTTCGAGGACATGCAGAACATTCACGCCTTTATCGGCACTGAGCGCCAGGAGTCGGTGATCGAGGATGTTTACAGTTGGATTCACCCGGTCTCGATTGCTTACGGCATCATGGAGAAGGCCGAGAAGGTTTTTATGCTCGCCGGCAATTTCGGCTGGACCGATCTGGGAAGCTGGGACGAGGTCATCAAGGTCGGGCTTGGCCTCGAAGGGCGCGACATGGACGGCAGCGAGGTCATCATGCTCGACTCGAAAGATGTCTTCGTTCGCAAGCCCCACGGCAAGGCGGTGGTGACCATCGGAGTCGATGACCTCATCGTGGTCGATACGCCTGACGCGCTCCTGATCTGCCGGAAGGAACAGTCGGGCGAGGTATCGAAAGCGGTGGAGATGATGCGGCGTGAAGAGGGGCTGGAGGGGTTTTTATAGGAGGATTTTGATCGTCCTCCCCGGCTTGAAAGCCGGGGCAACATGAATGGAAGAGGTTTGAATGTCCGTCGGGCTAAAGCCCTCCTGAATATGAACAAGTCTGGGCAATGTGATTGCAGCAGCATAAATGAAAAAGCCGGAGGCAATTTGCTCCGGCTTTTTGCGTTCAGGCTTTTTTTCTTGACCAGGTTGCGCCCTCTTTGGTGTCCTTGACTTCGATGCCGCGCTGGAGCAGCAGGTCGCGGATTTTGTCGCTGGTGGCGAAGTCTTTGCTGGCGCGCGCCTCCTTGCGGAGTTCGAGCAGCACCGCCATGACGTCGTCGAGCGTCCGGGCGCTCTGGCCGCTCTGTCCGGCCAGCAGCTCGTTGCGGTTTTTCAGAATGCCGAGCACCTTTCCAGCGAACGTGTCGAAAAGCGCCAGAGCGCCGGTTTTCGATTTGGCGTCGAGGCTGCCCTTGTCGAGCGCGCCGTTGAGCGCCTTGGCGAACTCGAAGATCACCGAGATGGCGACCGGCGTGTTGAAGTCGTCGTTCAAGGCGTCGGTGATTTTCTCGTCGAACGCCGCCACATCGATTTGCCCGCCGCCTTCCGGAGTTTCCACCACTCTTTTATACGTCTCCTGCAACTTCTCGAAGCCGGACTGCGAGGCTTTGATGGCTGCTTCGGAGAAATCGAGCGGGGAGCGGTAGTGCGATTGCAGGATGAAGAAACGGATCACCAGCGGCTCGAAGGTGTTGAACAGCTCCTTGAGGTTGATGAAGTTTTTGAGCGACTTGCCCATCTTGACGCCATCGACCGTCACCATGTTGTTGTGCATCCAGTAGCGCACGAAGGGCTTGCCGGTGGCCGCCTCGGACTGGGCGATCTCGCAGTCGTGGTGCGGGAACTTGTTCTCCATGCCGCCGCCGTGGATGTCGATCGTGTCGCCGAGGTACTTCATCGCCATCGCCGAGCACTCCAGATGCCAGCCGGGGTAGCCCTCGCCCCACGGCGATGGCCACTTCATGATGTGGCCCGGCTCGGCCTTTTTCCAGAGCGCGAAGTCTGAGGGGTTGCGCTTGTCGGAGCGATCCGCGACGCGCCCGCCCGACTGCAACGCCTCCTGGTCGGTGCGGCCCGAGAGCTTGCCGTATCCGGCGAACGAGTTGACATCGAAATAGATGTTGCCGCCCGCCTCGTAAGCGTGGCCGGTTTCGACCAGCCGCTCGACCAGCGCGATCTGCTCCGGGATGTGGCCGGTGGCGGTTGGCGCGATGTTCGGGCGCTCGACGCCGAGCCGGTCCATATCCTCGTAAAAGCTGCGTGTGTAGAACTGCGCCACCTCCATCGGCTCGATGCGCTCCTGCCGGGCCTGCTTCTGGATTTTGTCCTCCCCCTCGTCGGCGTCGTCGGTCAGGTGGCCCACGTCGGTGATGTTCTGCACATATTTGACCTTCAGCCCCACGTGGCGCATCCAGCGCACCACCACGTCGAACGACACATAGCTCTTGGCGTGACCGAGATGGGCGTGGCCATAGACGGTCGGCCCGCAGACATAGACGGTGGCGATGCCAGGATGAAGCGGTTCAAATGGTTCTTTCGTGCGGCTGAGGGAGTTGTAGATAGTGAGAGAAGAGGACATTCGGATAGCGAAATAGGTTGGCGAATCCCGGATCGTGGCCGGGAAATGTCGTAAAAGTTAAACATTTGGCTCTGTAAGGCAAGGCTTTTCAGCGGCTCTGCGTTCCGAATTTTACCCGATTCCGGGAACGGGCGCGTCGCCGCTCATTGCGACCTGATCGCGCCCGTAATCTTCCAGATCACCGGATAGCCGTCGAGCCTCTCCGGCAGGCGGGCTTTTGTCTCCGCGTTGTCGCGGGCGAGGCCGACCACGATGGCCTCCCCGCCCTTTCCATCCCGTCCGACGCCCACCGACGCCACGTCGGGCAGGGCGAGCAGCTCCGCTTCGTGGGCGCGTTTTACTTCGCTGATTGTTTTCATCTCCGTTGCTTTTGTGCAATTGGCCGTTATTGTCAACAGGCAGAGAAAGAGAATCCGGCGCGCCATCACAGGCTCACTCCGAGGATGCTGAAGACGTTCTGGATTCTGTTGATGATCGTTACCTCGTCGCTGCCCGCAAAGAGCAGGCCGACGAGGTTGTTCGAGGTGTCGAGCACCGCCGAGCCGCTGTCGCCGCCCTGGCTCATCGCTCCGGCGAGCAACTGGTCGTGGAACTGCGCGACCCGGCCGCCGCCGTAACTGACGTTGGCCGTCACGTCGATCTGCTCGATCACCCCGTTCGTCAGCCCGGTGGTGCGTCCGCTCTTTTTGACCGCCATGCCGAGCGCGCCCTCCGCCGTGCCCGAAATCGCGCCGAGGCCGAGAATGTCGTTCTGCACATCCGCCGGATTCAGCGGACGGGCAAGCGCGGCATCGACCAGATTCTCCGCGGCCTGCACCGATATGGCTTGCAGCCGCGTATCGCTGCCGGTGACGGCGGCAAGGAGATTGCAGACGTCGGCGATGGAGTTGGCTATCGGGCAGGCGCTCGACGAACCGTTGTAGATAATGGGCACGAATTCGGCCAGCTCGGCAATCTTGTCGGCGGGGTTCAGCCCGCCGTCATACGGCCCCGGCTGGAGAATCGCGTCGCCAATCGCCGCATCGTTGCTGTTGGCCAGCACGTGGTTGTTCGACAAAATGAGCAACTCGCCGTTCTTGCGCACCAGGCAGCCGAGCGTTCCGGCTGTGATCTCGAAATGGCCGATGCTCACCCCGCCGGGCGCGGGCCGGAACCTGCCGGTTGGAGGCGCGAACGCCCGGATGCGCCCGGTCGCCACCACATCGGTCGGAACGCCATCGACCGCCTTCGGCACCATTTCTGAACTGAGCAGCTTCGCCGATGGCTCTTTCTTTTCGACGGAGCAGACAATGCTCAACTGGCCGGTCTTCTCGCCAGCGGTTTTTTTGTAGCCGATCCCAGTGGCCACAACGTTCTTGCGCCCCATCAGCGACGAGCGGACGGAACCGAGAAGCGGGATGATCGTAGAGAGAATGGTTTCCATGATGCACTCCTTTGTTTTGAATTTGAAAGGAAGCACTGCCGAGACGGGTAATACTGTTGAAGTTTACGAAAAAGAAGGAGAAATCGCGCTCATTCGAGCGGGTTGCCGTGTCGATGACCAACGGCGTCGGCGGCTATCTGCCGAAGCGCCAATGAGGCATGAACGCGCTGAATGCGTACATTGCAGCAAAAGGCCGGATGGTTCGTTCGCCCCGTTTTCCGAAAGCTGCGCTGACGCTCAAGGTCTCAAAATCGCGCAAGCAAGCCGCTCCTCTCGCGTTCTGAA
This sequence comes from Chlorobaculum sp. 24CR, assembly GCF_004118635.1. Classification (GTDB taxonomy): domain Bacteria; phylum Bacteroidota; class Chlorobiia; order Chlorobiales; family Chlorobiaceae; genus Chlorobaculum. The sequence goes on from NZ_SDGU01000022.1 coordinate 70,502, forward strand.
TTGCTTTGCGCATCGGCCCGCCAGGCGAGTCGCCAGTTTTCTGTCGATCTGAAAAAACCAACAAAGGAGACATATCGTTATGAACATTCGCAGTCTGTTGATCGGCATTGCCGTTGGCATACTTCTCGCCGTTGGCGCGGGATGGATGATGATGCCGGCCATGATGCTCAAGGAGTACCAGAGTCCGTTCGGCGTCGAACAGACCGTCGATAACATCAGGGAGAACGCCATCTCCCAAGGGTGGGTGGTCGCCAGCGTCATGGCGATCGACAACTCCGTGAAAAAATATGGCGGCGGCGATCTTCCTCCCGTGAGACTGGTCAATCTGTGCGAGCCGAATCACGCTTATAACATTTTGAAGGATGATAAAAACAAGATCGTTTCGGTTATGATGCCCTGCACGATCAGCGTCTATCAGAAGGCTGACGGCAAAACCTGGGTTTGCGTCATGAACGCCGCTCTCTTGGGCAAGATGTTCGGTGGCGTTGTCGCCGAGGTGATGGGCGGAACCGTCGCCAAGCAGCAACAGCAGTTTATCAATTTTGTACAATAATAATTGAATTCGCACCGCTGCCGATCTCATTTCCACAGATCGGCAACGGTGCGTTTTTTCAAAGGGAAGTTTATGACAAACAGAAGGTTATGGCTCATCGACGCCGGGTATCTGTTCAATGCGCGGCACAGCGTCAGCAGCGGCTATGAATTCAACTACCTGAAGCTCCGTGAAAAAATCGAGCAGGACGGGCCGATCTGGAGAGCCTACTATTTCAACAGCATTCCTTCCCCTCCCGGTGAAGCGCAGGAGTCGTTTCATAACTGGTTGCAAAGCGCTCCGCCGAATGGCCCGAAAATCATCACCAGATTGTACGGCCTCAAATATCAGCGCGGCGACAGGGCTTACTGCGAAACCTGCAACCAGAAGGTGTCGCTGACCTGCCCGCACCAGCGCGCCGGAGAGCAGCGGCATATTCTGAAAAACGAGGTGCAGAAGGGGGTCGATGTCGGCATCGCCACGGCGGCGCTGATTCACCAGAACAATTACGACACACTTATTCTTTCGACCGGTGACGGCGATCTGCTCGACGCCATTGAGTACCTCTCGGAATCGGGAAAGCGTATCGAGCTGGTCGTGTTCGACAACAGTGTTTCGACCGATTTGCAATGCCGCGCGGACAAACTCTACCTGATTAACGATTTTGCCGACGAGGTTGGCAACTGATACCCCGGCACTATGCCGGTTTGATGTTCAGGCCGGTTCGGCAACAACTGTTTCGAGCCGCCCTCCTGAACCCTGCAATCATTTCTTGCCATGAATGCAATCAATCCCGATGCTCTTGTACCGTACGTGTCAACTTTCTGAAGGCGGCTGCTGGTTGGACTTGTTTTTCTTGTCATCGGCATGAAGCTTGCGACATTGCTTCGGCACTCTTGTTCGCTACAGCATCGTCGCCGTCACGGTTATGACGGTGCTTCCCCAGATCGGCGTTCAGACCGCGAGCCATCCTGCCGTGCAGGCCTCCGCCGGTCTGGCCATCGCCTGGCTTTGCAGGGGACGCTCTCCAACATTGCGGCGGGCGTCATGCCGATTTTCTTCAGGCCCTTCCGCACCGGTCAGTATATCGAAGTGGCGGGCACAGCGGGCACGGTCAAAAACGTGTCGCTCTTCACCACCGAGCTTGCCACCGCCGGACAACGTCCAGATCATTTTGCCCAACAGGCAGGTCTGGAGCGGCTCGATGGTCAACTCTTTGCATCACCACACCCGGCGCGCGTCGATTTTCTGCCCGGCATCTCCTGCAGCGACAATATCGACAAGGCCTTTTTTAGGTCATCAACGGCGTCCTCGCGGACGTCAAGTTCGAGCTGACCAAACAGTTCAGGGAGGCGATGGACGCCAACGGCCTCTCGATTCATTTTCCCCAGGAGGATGTGCACCTCCTCCAGTCTGCGTAGTCCGGCTGCATTCGCCGCCGCCATGACCTCAAATGGAATAACGCTCTCTGTTGATTACCTTTCAGGAGTGGCTGACCTGAAATCCTTGCGCTGAAATCAGTTACTCTCCCCGTCAATCCGTTTCGCATCAATGCGATAGCGGCAGCAGCAGAAAGCCTATGCAGAATGTGTTACGAACTATCCGGCGTACCGTTTTCAACTTCATTGGTAACCATCACGCTTTTCGCTGGCCGGAGCCGTCGTGCCGACCGGTCATGCTCCTGCTGGCTTACCTCTTTCTCTCGGCCCCTCTCGGCTCCTTGAGGGCCATTGCCGCAGAAAACGAACTGGTGCTGGCGACCAAACAGTCGCCGCCGTTCGCCATGAAAAACGGGATGGGTGAGTGGGAGGGCATCTCCATCGACCTCGTACGCGCCATTGCCAACAAGGAGGGGCGCAAGCTTGTCATCAGGGAGATGTCGTTCACCGGAATGCTCGCCGCCGTCGAGCGGGGCGAGGTCGATGCGGCGGCCTCGGCCATCACCGTGACCGCCGACCGCGAGCGCCGACTCGATTTTTCCTTCCCGTATTTTCAATCGGGACTGGCCATAGCCGTCCGGGAAAAAGAGACCGGCTGGCTGCACATCATCGGTCGGCTCTTCTCACCGGCTTTCCTGCGGGTGCTCGCCGCGCTTTCGCTGCTGCTGCTGATTTCCGGCGTGCTGGTCTGGCTTTTCGAGCGCAAGAAGAATCCCGACCATTTCGGAGGAACCCCGGCCCAGGGCATCTGGTCGGGCTTCTGGTGGGCCGCCGTGACCATGACCACGGTCGGATACGGAGACAAGGCTCCCGCCACACTGGCCGGAAGGCTCATCGCACTGGTCTGGATGTTCACCGGTCTGGTGGTCATCTCCGGCTTCACGGCGGCCATGGCCACCGTTCTGACCGTCGGCAGCCTCTCAAGCGGCATCACCAAAGTCGAAGATCTGTACGGCAAAAGGGTCGGAACGGTAAAGGCATCGAGCAGCAGCAGTTACCTCGAAAATGAGGCCATCAGGAGCACGCTTTTTCCATCCATTACGGACGCGCTGCACGCGCTCGAAAACGGCAAGATCGAGGCCGTCGTGTTCGACGAGCCGATCATGCGTTACCTGGTCACTTCGGGCGAAATCCACGGCGTCACGATCATCGAGCGCGTTTTCCGTCCCGAATACTACGCCGTCGCCTTGCCGCAAGGCAGCAGGCAAAGAGAAGCGCTCAATCAAGACTTGCTCGACCTCATGGCATCCGACAAGTGGAAAGAGATCAGGTTCAGATATTTGCATTTAAAGCATTAGTCCTGAGCGACGGCGGGTCAGATTTCAAAAAAACACAGTCAATCAGTCCAAACCTGAAATGAGTCACAGCGAATCACCGAAGAAGGTCAACGTCGCGACCTGGAGCGAACTGCGGGAGAGAAAGCCGAGCTACGCGCTGGTCGGCGAGGTTGACTTGGTCGTGATCCGGCGCGGAGAGGAGGTCTCGGTGCTCTACGGGCGCTGCCTGCACCGGGGCGCGCTCATGGCCGACGGCATGGTCGAGGGCGACAACCTGATCTGCGGCCTGCACAACTGGGACTATCGGCTCGATAGCGGCGTGAGCGAGTACAACAACAAGGAGGCGCTGCACCGGTTCCGAGCGTGGATCGACCGGGAGGCCGATGCGGTGCTGGTCGATGAAAACGAGATTGCCGGGTGGGCGCGCCGTCATCCACAGGCGTGGAATCGCGATGCGTATCAGGGGCTGTACGCCGACCTCCACGGCGGCCCCGAAGAGCCTCGCAACAGCTCCATTCACCGGCTTGCCGAAACCGATCCCGACAGCTTCTGGCCGCAGGGGCCGGTTTCGGCGATGGGCGTGCCGGGCGACCTTCTGCCCAAATGGGACGACATCCAGATTCTCACCGCCCAGCTCGCCGTCCAGCCGCTCGACGACGATGCGCCCGTCGGAACCGGCGTGGTCATTGGGCCTCGCGCCAAAAGGCCGCTGCGTCTCGACATTCCCCTGCTGGTCACCGACATGAGCTACGGCGCGCTCAGCCGCGAGGTCAAGATCGCCTTGGCCCGCGGGGCCGAACTGGCCGGTACCGGCATCTGCTCCGGCGAAGGCGGGATGCTCGAAGCTGAAAGGGCCGAAAACTCCCGCTACTTTTACGAACTCGCTCCGGCGGAGTTCGGCTTCGACATCGAGCAGGTCATCCGTTGCCAGGCGTTTCACTTCAAGGCCGGGCAGGCCGCCAAAACCGGCGTGGGCGGGTTGCTTCCGGCTGACAAGGTCACCGAGGAGATCGCCCGCGTTCGCGGCATCGAACCGCACCGCGACGCCCACGCCCCGTCGCATTTCCGCAATCTGCGTACGCCGGAAGAGTTCGCCCGCATGGCCGGGCGCGTCCGGGATGCGACCGGCGGCATTCCGGTGGGCTTCAAGCTCTCGGCGCAACACATCGAAGCCGACCTCGACTTCGCCATCGAAGCGGGCGCGGACTACGTCATCCTCGACGGGCGCGGCGGGGGCACCGGAGCATCGCCCAACCTGCTGAAGAACAACATCTCCGTTCCGACCATCCCGGCTCTCGCGCGGGCGCGGCGGCACCTCGACAGATGCGCCGCCAGCCACGTCAGCCTCGTCATCACCGGCGGGTTGCGCACCGAGTCCGACTTCATCAAAGCGCTCGCCCTCGGAGCCGACGCCGTCGCCCTTGGCAACGCCGCGATCCAGGCCGCCGGATGCCTCGGGATGCGAGCCTGTCACAACAACCACTGCCCCGTCGGAGTCGCGACGCAAAACCCCGAGCTGCGCCAGCGCCTCAAGATCGACCGCGCCGCGCAACGGGTTTATCGCTTCCTGCGCAACTCCGTCGCCATGATGCAGGTCATGGCAAGAGCCTGCGGCCACAACCACCTCAATCGATTCACCGTCTCCGATCTGGTAAGCTGGAAGCAGGAGATGACCGCGTTGGCCGGAATCCGCTATGGCGGCGTTGGCGGTGGGTGATTGAGTTTGGGTTGAGAGGGCGTATCCCAAGCATCTGGCATTTTATGTGCTTGAAAGCCACCAGTTTATTACATTATTTTCAGAGATGGATTTTTTAACAGCACGAGGCAACATCGCGAGTTTCAGATTTTCCACTGGTAAATAGGGAATTTTTTTAGTTTTTGATTCAGCAGCATCAACATAGTGCAATCCACATGTGGCAGGCCATTTTTATACTTCTGGTTTCGTTCCTGCTCTCCTCATGCACAAAAAAGCCGGAAGACCCTCAGACGCTTTACGGGAAATATCGTAACAGCGTGGTTCTTATTAAGAACCAGTACTACTACTCCATTGCCTTCGATAATGGAATCCGCTTGTTTTTTACACTTAACGAAAAAGGGGCGGCTCCGGAGATTTATGAAACCGAGAAGGATGCTGCCGAACATGCGAGTACTGCATTCGGTACAGGTTTCTTTGTGGATCGAGACGGGCGGATAGCAACGAATCGCCACGTAGTAAACCCTTTGCAGCAGGGGAGGGACGCTGCGGAATACATCACGAAGGCAGTTGCGGATTTCAAGCAGTTGCTTTCTGACAGGATAACGGAAAAGGTCAATGAACAGCGCAAGCTAAAAGAGTACTTTGAAACCAATTACTATGCGCTTGACGGGAACGCTATCAGCAATCTCAGGCAACAATACGCGGAGCTTGATTCGCAGATCAACGTGATGAAAAAGGTGTTGCAGAGCATCTATTTTAATCCTGATAATACCGAAATGCAGGTGCATGTGATGGATATCGGGGTCGCTTATGATAACACCTACGTTACCTCACCCAACGACTTCCAAAGTTGTGTTGTGTTGAACCAGTCTGGTGATGAGGCGGTGGATCTTGCTGTCATCCAGCTCAAAAACAAGCACACGCCAGAGACTATTACGGACCTTATTCCTTTACTTGATGAAGCAGGTAAGAGCTACACCTCCCCGACTGTCAATGACGATGTGTACATGATTGGTTACAATTACGGATTATTACTTGCTGTTACCAAAGACGGGATAAAGTCGCAGTTTACGGCGGGCAAGGTTACGCAGGAGCCGGACGGCAACCGGATGTTATACTCTATTCCCACTCTGCCAGGTTCAAGCGGAAGTCCTATTATCGATCAGTGGGGACACCTTGTAGCAGTGAACTTCGCAAAGATATCCGATACCCAGAGCTTCAGTTTTGGGATTCCGAAGCAGCCTCTTCTTACCTTGTTGAACTCGTCAACAGGCATGGAGCCGGGAATTCACACTGAGCGGGTGAAAGCCGCCAACGCACCGCAAGCAGAATCAGTGCCTATCTCTGTGCCAGCACCTGTCCCAGCTCCAGTATCGACGGCCAGTCCAGATAGCCAGGGGGAGGCTTATCGGACGACCATTCGGGGTTTTGTCGTTGCTGAAGACAGCAGGGATTTCGATCAGATTTACGGGTATTTCTCGGATAATCTCCTGCGCTATTGGGATATGTCGAAACCCAGCTACGATGATCTGTTGAAGAGCTACCAGTTCGTTTGGCGCAAGACAAGCCAGTCGAGGAATATCATCACAGATATCCGCAAGATCACTGATCGCACCTTCGACCTCTATACCGAGTACGAATACTATGACCTAACCAAGCAGAAGACTATATCGAAAAGCAGTCGCGTTCGTTTTCATTTCGATGGTTCAGGGAAAATTGATGAGGTTTATGGCGTTCAATGAGGTTGGTGATGCTTATGAAATTCGCATTTTTCGCATTCGAGAAAGTTCAGCAAAGCTGAGTGTTGAACAGACTGATGATCTATGGACGGGAAGCCTCATGGACATTTATTTAGCATTGCTTTTTTTATAAAATCATGTTTCAGTAGATATTGCTATCTCAATTAAATCATGAGCGATCTCTCTCATTTGCAGTCTGAGCTGGAGCGAGCACAGTTCCTTCAAGATACCTTTATTGCCTTTGCTACAAATGACAATATTGGTGGTGACCAGCAAGACTATGAGGAACTACGCCGCCACTTTTTGGCCAATCCAAAAACAAAAAGCCTTGTTCCAGATTGGCTACGTGCGCGTCGTAATGCCAATGAATTCTGGCATTTTGTCAAGTATGAGTTTGATACATATTCTGAACGCCGTGAATTCATTTGGAATCAAATGGCTCCTTTGCTTGAATATTGTGAATCTTTAACTCAGGCCCCTGCTGATTCGCATATAGAAACGGAATTGGCGCGGTTCAACGTTGATGAAATCACTCACATTTGGCAAAAAGCGTTGGAGCGAAAGACAAGAGATCCAGAAGGTGCTATTACCATTGCCGGAACGATGCTTGAAAGCGTATGCAAGCATATTTTGAACAAGCGTAAAATCGAATACTCTTCCAATAAAATTGAATTACCTGAGTTATACAAGCTTACAGCCAAGAATCTGAATCTTGCCACCGATCAGCATACAGAGCCTATCTATAAGCAGATACTTGGCGGATGCTCAAGCATTATCAATGGCCTTGGCGCTCTTAGAAACAAGCTTGGCGATGCTCACGGTCACGGGGAAATACGTGCTGCTCGTCCTGCCGCAAGACATGCCGCGCTTGCTATCAACTTGGCGGGCACTATGGCGCTCTATTTGCTTGAAACATACCACCAGCAGGAAAAAAAGTGATGTTTCTGAGTTATCATTGGTGTTTTTTCAATAAGTCTGAGAGGCGGATGGTAATTCTGCTCCGTCCGACCCCTCTGGGATTTCTTGCCGCTACTGTATGGCTTCACACCGTTGGCAACCGGTATGAAACATCGCCCATTCCGCCCGGAATTCGCCTCTATTCCCTCACCTATCACCCGCATTCATGAATATCACCAGCGCCGACTTTTTCTGTAGTTATTCGAGCTTGAGCTGGCTCTCGGCTGACGGATCGCCGGAGATTGTGTTCGTAGGGCGGTCGCATGTGGGGAAATTTTCGTTGCTCAATTCGCTGTGCGGTCGCAAGGGGCAGGTCGTACAGGTTGTCGCTCATAAACTCCATCGCCCTGTGCTCATTCCAGCTTTCCGAGGCCATCTTCTGACGTTTTTTCCCCGTAAGCATCAGGGTTTTTTCGCATTAGAATTTATGGTCAAGCAGACGCTCTTTGCGCCGAAACTGCTGATGCAATCGACAGCAACCACAGTTTTTGGGCTTTTCGCGCCCGGCTTTTTAGTTTGACATTGTCAGCCACCGCGAGCATTGTGGCGCGAATTTTTACCGGGCTCACGCGATTGTCAGTAAAGCAGAGCAGTGGGTTTTCATTCATCACAATGGAGAGCTGATATGGATACGCAAGCAAAGATGACGATCTGCCTTTGGTACGATGGCGATGCCGAGGAAGCGGCGCGATTTTATGCGAAGACCTTTCCGGATTCATCCGTTGGTGCGGTATTTCGCGCACCGGGAGATTATCCGTCCGGCAAAACCGGAGATGTGTTGACGGTCGAGTTTACGTTGATGGGAATTCCCTGCATCGGACTCAATGGCGGCCCCGAGTTCACGCACAATGAATCGTTCTCGTTTCAGGTCGCGACCGCTGACCAGGCGGAAACCGACCGTTACTGGAACGCGATTGTCGGCAATGGCGGCGAGGAGAGCGTGTGCGGGTGGTGTAAGGACAAATGGGGAATCTCCTGGCAGATTACGCCGATCGCTCTGACCAGAGCGGTATCCGACCCCGACTCCGCCGCCGCCAAGCGTGCGTTCGATGCGATGATGGGGATGAAAAAGATCGACATCGCAGCAATCGAAGCGGCCCATCGCGGTTGAACTTCAGGAGCACATTTCAAGATCGGTGGCCGCTGAGAGGGTGAGGATGATTGGCGCGTGAAAAGGGTATATTCAGGAAATGCAAACAGGGAGGTAAATGGAACGGAAGTATGAGGTTGGCGGCGATTATTTCATAGAGGAAATAATGGCGGCTGTTTTTTTGGGATTTCGTACCGCCAAGAATCCCTCAACGGTGACGGTTCATCCTGAACTGATTAAGAAGATCAGGGAGCGTTTCAGGAACAAAGTGGTCGGGCCGAAACGTGTGGGCGACTCGGAGGTGTTTTGCGGGCTGAAGGTCATTGAAGACGCGACGAAAGAGAAAGATTATTTGTCAGTCAGCTAAGTCCTTTAAAAAAAAGGAGATCGGGATTTTGCACGGGAAATGAAATTCTTGGGGTAACGGAGCTATGGCGTAGTCCTCGGCCCAATCCTTTGGGTTTTTCCTCCAGGGTTTTTTAGTTTAGCCATTCAATCCGCCGCGAAAAACGCGGCGTGATTTTTTTATAAGGATTTTCCTTCATGAACATCACCAGCGCTGATTTTTTCTGTAGTTATTCGAGCCTCAACGGGCTTCCGTCAGACGGCAGGCCGGAGATGGTGTTTGTGGGGCGGTCGAATGTGGGGAAGTCTTCGCTGCTGAATTCGCTGTGCGTCCGCAGGGGGCTGGCCAAGACCAGCTCGACGCCGGGTAAGACGCGGCTCATCAACTATTTCCTTATCAACGACAACCTCTACTTCGTCGATCTGCCGGGGTACGGGTATGCCAAGGTGGGGCAGGGGGAGCGTGAGAGCTGGGGGAAGCTGCTGACGGGCTACATCCAGAAGCGCACCGAGATCGCTCTCGTGGTTTTGCTGGTCGATTCGCGCCATCCGGGGATGGCGTCAGATCTGGAAATGATGGAGTTTCTCGACTATTGCGGGCGGCCTTTCGGCATCGTGCTCACCAAGTGGGACAAACTCAAGCAGGCCGAAAAGTCGAAAGCCCGCCGCACGATTGAAAGTTGCGCGTCGAAAGCCAAATTTATTGTAAATTATTCGTCTTTGTCGGGCAGTGGCCGGGACGGGCTTCTGGCTTCGATCGATACTTTTTCTCAGTAAAAACAAGCGACGTGGAAGAAAAAACATTCAGCAGGCCGGCAGCGTCTGCTACCGTGCTTGTGGGCACGCAGTTCGGCGACGAGGGCAAGGGCAAGCTGGTCGATTACCTTTCGGACAAATATGACATCGTGGTGCGCTACCAGGGCGGCGCGAACGCCGGTCACACCATCTGCTTCGACGGCAAAACCGTGGTGCTGCACCTCATTCCCTCCGGTATCTTCAACAAGGATTGCATCTGCGTGATCGGCAACGGCGTCGTGATCGATCCGAATGCGCTGATGGAGGAGATCCAGAAGGTCGAGGAGCTGGGCTACGACGTCAAGGGTCGCTTGTTCATCAGCCACAACGCGCACCTCATTATGCCGTACCACAAGCGGCTCGACTCCCTGAGCGAGTCCAGCCTCTCCGGCGAGCAGAAGATCGGCACCACCGGTCGCGGCATCGGGCCGAGCTACGAGGACAAGTTCGCCCGCCACGGCATCCGGGTGGTCGATCTGTTGAGTCCCAAGGTGCTCGAAGAGAAGCTGCGCGACAACATCGCCGCCAAGAACAAGCTGATCTGCAAGGTCTATGAAAAGGAGGAGATCGACGTCGATGCCATCATCGGCGAGTACGAGGCGTTCGACAAGGAGATCGATCCCTACGTGACCAACACCCAGCTCTACCTGAACCGCCAGATCCGGGAGGGCAAAACCGTGCTGCTCGAAGGCGCGCAGGGGTGCCTGCTCGACGTGGATCACGGCACCTATCCGTTCGTGACCTCTTCCAACCCGACCTCCGGCGGCGCATGCACCGGCTCCGGCGTCGCGCCGAACCACATCGGCAAGATCATCGGCGTCTGCAAGGCGTACATGACCCGCGTCGGCAATGGCGATTTTCCAACCGAGCTCGACGACAACAGCGGCGAGGCGCTTGGCAAGATCGGCTGCGAATTCGGTGCGACCACCGGGCGCAAGCGGCGCTGCGGCTGGCTTGACCTGGTGGCGCTGCGTTACTCGCTCGTCATCAGCGGCGTGACGGAGCTGGCGCTGACCAAGCTCGACGTGCTCGATACCTTCGAGGAGATCAAGGTGTGCACCTCGTACATGCTCGACGGCAAGGAGATTCACGACTTCCCGACCGAGCACCAGACCCTGTCGCGTGTGCAGCCAATTTACAAAAGCCTCAAGGGCTGGATGGCCTCGAACTCGAAAGCCAAGAGCTTCGACGAGATGCACCCGAACGCGCAGGCCTACGTGACTTTCCTCGAAGAGGCTGTCGGCGTCCCGGTGACTTTCATCTCCGTCGGACCAGGCCGCGACGAGACGGTGTTCAAGTAACTCCGGACGGAGCGATGGCCCTCCTCGACATTACGGTGATTCCGCTTGGCGCTGGCGGCAGCGGGCTGAGCGCTTGGGTTGCCGGGCTTGAGAGGCTGCTCGAAGAGAGCGGCCTTTCGTTCAGGCTAAACGACATGGGCACCACGGTCGAAGGCTCGGCCGACGAACTGTTCGCTGTCGCCCGCAAGCTGCACGAGCACTGCTTTGGCGCGGGGGTGGCGCGGGTCTATACCGTGATGAAGATTGACGACCGCCGCGACAAGGCGGTCTCCCTCGGCGACAAGGTGGCCTCGGTCGAGAGGGCAAGGCAAAAGCCGGGTGCGGGTGGTGGACAATGACGGACGTCGTGGACCGGGTGGTCGCGATCTTCGATGGAATTTCACATGGGGGTGTGCATTGCTTTATCGACTCCTCGCTTCTCTGCGCTGCTCGAAGCCCGGAAAGCCGCGCCGGATAAATCAAAATTATTTTTATCTTCGAGTTCTCAATTATCAAGGGTTGAGCGCCCGGAGCCACTTCGGAGCGGCCAGCACCATCTTCTAAAGTCATATTGCCATGATGCCGGTTTCAAGCGATTGCCAGATTCTCAAAGAGGATAACGTTACCCACAGCTTCTGCGGACTGGCCTGCGTCGGCTGGCTCTACCAGAAGATCAAGGACAGCTTTTTCCTTATTCTCGGTACCCACACCTGCGCGCACTTTCTCCAGAACGCCCTCGGCATGATGATCTTCGCCAAGCCTCGGTTCGGCATCGCGCTCATCGAGGAGGCCGACCTGTCCCGCGCCGAGCCTCAGCTCGAAGCGGTGATTGAGGAGATCAAGCGCGACCACAATCCGTCGGTGATCTTCCTGCTTTCGTCCTGCACCCCGGAGGTTATGAAGGTTGACTTCAAGGGCCTGGCCCACCATCTCAGCACCGACAAGACGCCGGTGCTTTTCGTGCCCGCCAGCGGCCTGGTGTTCAACTTTACGCAGGCTGAGGACTCGGTGCTTCAGGCGCTGGTGCCCTTCTGCCCCGAAGCTCCCGCCGGTGAGAAAAAGGTGGTCTTCGTCGGCTCGGTCAACGACATCACGGCCGACGACTTGCGCACCGAAGCCGAACAGCTCGGCATTCCGGTGGCGGGCTTCCTGCCCGAAAGCCGGTTCGACAAGCTTCCGTCCGTCGGCCCCGACACGGTGCTCGCGCCGATTCAGCCCTACCTGTCGCGCGTCTGCTCCCGCCTGAGCCGCGAACGCGGCTCGCAGGTGCTGACTTCGCTCTTCCCGTTCGGCCCCGACGGCACCAAAACTTTCTGGGAAGACCTTGCCGCCATGTTCGACATCACGGTCGATCTCTCCGACCGCGCCGAAGCGGCTTGGGAGAAGATCAAGCCGCAGACTGACATGCTCAAAGGCAAGAAGATTTTCCTCACCGCCGACACCATGATGGAGCTGCCGCTGGCCCGCTTCCTCAAGAACGCCGGGGCGGAGGTTGTCGAATGCAGCAGCGCCTACATCAACAAGAAATTCCACGCTCGCGAACTCGAAGCGCTCGAAGGCGTCAAGGTGGTCGAACAGCCTAACTTCCATCGCCAGCTCGAAGAGATCAGGCGTACCCGCCCCGACATGATCGTCACCTCGCTGATGACGGCCAACCCGTTCGTTGGCAACGGCTTTGTCGTCAAGTGGAGCATGGAGTTCACGCTCATGTCGATCCATAGCTGGTCGGGCGTATTCACCCTGGCCAACCTGTTTGTCGCTCCGCTCCTGCGCCGCGAGAGCCTGCCGGAGTTCGACGATTCGGTGTGGCTCGAAGGGGTGATGCCCAGCGCTCAGTAAAATTCCAAGACGAAAACCAACGATCAATCATGCGTTTAGCTTTCTGGCTGTATGAAGGGACCGCGCTGCACGGCGTAAGCCGAGTGACCAACAGCATGAAAGGGGTCCATACCGTTTATCATGCCCCCCAGGGTGACGACTACATCACGGCGACCTACACCATGCTCGAACGGACGCCCGAGTTCCCGAAGCTTTCCATCAGCGTTGTGCGCGGCCAGGACCTGGCTCGCGGCACCTCTCGGCTGCCCGGCACGATCGAGCAGGTCGAGAAGCACTACAAGCCGGAGCTGATCGTGGTCGCGCCGAGTTGCAGCACGGCGCTTCTTCAGGAGGATCTCGGCCAGATGGCGCGCTCCTCCGGCGTCGATCAGGACAAGATCATGGTCTATGCGGTCAACCCCTTCAGGGTGACCGAAACCGAGGCCGCCGAAGGGCTCTTCACCGAGCTGGTGAAGCGCTTCTCCGCCGAACAGCCCAAAACCGAAAAGCCTTCGGTCAACCTGCTCGGCTTCACCTCGCTCGGCTTCCACCTCCGCTCGAACCTCACCAGCCTGCGCCGGATGCTCAAGACGCTCGGCATCGAGGTGAACGTGGTGGCTCCGTGGGGCGCGAGCATTGACGACCTGAAAAAGCTGCCCGCTGCGTGGGTCAACATCGCGCCGTTCCGCGAGCTTGGCTGCCAGGCTGCCGGGTACCTCAAGGATAAGTTCGGTATGCCCTCGATCACCGAAGCGCCGCTGGGCGTCAACGCAACGCTGCGCTGGCTCAGGGCGATCATCGCCGAGGTGAACAAAATCGGCGCGGAGAAAGGAGTGGCTCCGATCGAAATGCCCCAGATGCGTGACTTTTCGCTCGACGGCCAGAGCGCTCCGAGCGGCGTGCCGTGGTTCGCGCGCACGGCGGACATGGAGAGCTTCAGCAACAAGCGGGCGTTCGTGTTCGGCGACGCGACGCAGGTGGTGGGCGTGACGAAGTTCCTCAAGGACGAACTCGGCATGAAGATCATCGGCGCGGGCACCTACCTGCCGAAGCAGGCGGACTGGGTGCGCGAGCAGCTCGAGGGCTACCTGCCGGGCGAGCTGATGGTGACCGACAAGTTCCAGGAGGTTTCGGCCTTCATCGAGGAGGAGATGCCGGAGCTGGTCTGCGGTACCCAGATGGAGCGGCACAGTTGCCGCAAGCTCGACGTGCCCTGCATGGTCATTTCGACGCCGACCCATATCGAGAACCACCTGCTCGGCTACTATCCCTTCTTCGGTTTCGACGGCGCGGATGTGATGGCCGACAGGGTTTATACTTCGGCCAAGCTCGGCCTGGAGAAGCACCTGATCGATTTCTTCGGCGACGCCGGTCTCGAATACGAGGAGGAGGAGCCGGAAGCGCTCTCCGAAGCGGCGATGACAGGCAACGGCACCGCCACGGCGGCTTCGTCCGCCGCTCCGTCGGAAGCTGCGGTCGCGACGGTGCCGGCAAGCGGCGAGATGAGCTGGACTGCCGAAGCCGAGAAGATGCTCGGCAAAGTGCCCTTCTTCGTGCGCAAGAAGGTGCGCAAGAACAGCGAGAACTTCGCCCGCGAAATCGGCGAACCGGTCATCACGGCCGATGTGTTCCGGAAGGCCAAGGAGCATCTGGGCGGGTAAGACATCCGGAGAGCTTGAAAATCAACGAACAAACCATTTGACCTCTATCATACCATGAGTTTAGTATTGGCCGTTTACGGAAAAGGCGGGATCGGCAAGAGCACGACCAGCGCGAACATTTCGGCAGCGCTGGCGCTCAAGGGGGCCAAGGTGCTCCAGATCGGCTGCGATCCGAAGCACGACAGCACCTTTCCGATCACCGGAAAGCTCCAGAAAACCGTCATCGAGGCTCTTGAAGAGGTCGATTTCCACCACGAGGAGCTTTCGCCTGAAGATATTATCGAAACCGGTTTCGCGGGCATCGACGGCCTCGAAGCGGGCGGCCCGCCTGCCGGAAGCGGCTGCGGCGGCTACGTCGTCGGCGAATCGGTCACGCTGTTACAGGAGATGGGGCTGTACGACAAGTACGACGTCATTCTCTTCGACGTGCTCGGCGACGTGGTGTGCGGCGGCTTCAGCGCCCCGCTGAACTATGCCGACTACGCGGTCATCATCGCCACCAACGACTTCGACAGCATCTTCGCGGCTAACCGCCTCTGCATGGCTATCCAGCAGAAGAGCGTGCGCTACAAGGTGCAGCTCGCCGGTATCGTGGCCAACCGCGTTGACTACACCAAAGGCGGCGGCACCAACATGCTCGACCAGTTCGCCGAGCAGGTCGGTACACGCCTGCTCGCCAAGGTTCCCTACCACGAGCTGATCCGCAAGAGCCGCTTTGCGGGCAAGACGCTGTTCGCGATGGAGCCGAGCGAGCCGGAGCTTGCAGAGTGCCTCGCGCCCTACAACGAGATTGCCGACCAGATTCTCTCCGAAAAACCGATATCCTCGGTACCGAAACCGATCGGCGACCGCGAAATCTTCGACATAGTCGGCGGCTGGCAGTAAGCAAGGCAGCTACAGAGCATTGCGAAAGAGCGCTGAGGCGCTCTTTCGGCGTTTATGGGGCTTTTTTGTGGACTTGGTGGACGTTGGTGGACTGTGTGGACAGAAGAAGGCTTGTGACTGCTGTCCACACAGTCCACAACGTCCACAATCTTTTTTCTAGAAAAGAGAGATTTTTGCAAGAATTGATTTGGAAGTATGGGGGAGAGGTGGTACATTAGGAGCCTTCACTTGAGACGGCGACGTTTCGAGAGGGGAAAAAGGCCCGAAAGGGTTCTGTTATTTGACTTTACTGATCTAAGGGAA
>NZ_SDGU01000121.1 GCF_004118635.1 Chlorobaculum sp. 24CR
GTCGCGTGTTCGATGAGGGGGGCACGTACAAACCAGAGTTCCGAAAGCTTGAAGCATGATGACTTCGACTCATGACGGCTGAAGCCGCAATCGGAAGATGGACAAATTTTTCGGAGCGCCTTGTAACGTCGTCAGCTTCACAGCCTCTTGCGCCCTTGTCAGCGTAAGGGGCTTTGCTGTTTTGGCGCGATTTCGCGGCGATTCAGGATACTTCAAAAAAACATGTCGCGCAATTCAATCGCTGCTTTGGCCCCTCAAAGCATTCGGCCTCGAAATCCTCATTCTGAGCAGTAGGCGGCCTCGGATTCTGCGTACTATCCGATTTGTCCGGCATGTCGGATGGAGTCACCGTTCAGAGTTTCCCTGTATAGAAACATCAGAAGCTGCAGGGGAGCCGAGTCCTCTGCGGCTTTTTTCTTGTCTGCGCGGCGGATTCTGTCAGCTTCCCGTCAATTGGCTGGCGGCTTCAGAGACGGCAAAGCTCTCGCGGGAGCTGATAATCCGGCGGTTTAGCTTTTGCGGTCTTGCCTTGCGCGGTGAACTGAAGGCGG
>NZ_SDGU01000122.1 GCF_004118635.1 Chlorobaculum sp. 24CR
TGACTTTTATGAATATATGTGCTCAATTATTACACTTTTATCTTTAACGAAGCAGAGCTTCGGGGAATATATCCCATAGAGATTTAAAAAAATATTACGAAAACCATCTGCAAATCGAAGCCACGATGCGCTTGGCAAGACTAACCCCAATTTCGATGCCGTATGGATTTCATGGTGGCTCCGGCAATTTAACGTGTCGATGATGTTATTCCTCCGGTAACAATAAATCGCAAAGAGATTCCGGAAAAGAGGCGGTCATTCTGGATGGAGCGAAACGGACTCATGCTTCAGTCCCGACTGCTGTCGGGAAAGAATCCATCTTGTTACAAAACAAAGAGTTCCGGGTTCTTCTCGCGACAAGTCGGGACAAAATGACACGCAACAAGATGTTGGGCGCTTGGACGGATTGAAGCATTGAAATGGCCGAAGCAATAAGGGGGCCTCGAAGAGCTGTCATGATTTCGTCCTGAAAGTATTCGGAACTGAAAAGGCAGATAGAGCGAAAATATCGCGAGGCGTAAATTCAGGAGGGGGGGGGGGAATACTCCAGACACCCGGGTTCATGCGTTGGTTGTCGGT
>NZ_SDGU01000023.1 GCF_004118635.1 Chlorobaculum sp. 24CR
GAAAGGCAATCAGGATTTTTCGGTTATCCTTAGCTCAAAATCACAAAGTTTCTCGAAATTTGGATGGGAGAGTTTTTTGGCAGTTTATGCCTCCTGAATCCCACTACAAAATATTACCTATCAGTGTAATTATTTGTACAATTTTTGATGGGCCTGTGGCGGAATTGGTAGACGCATCTCCCTTGCTATGCTTCGAAAATTCGGAGTTTAGCAAGGGGATGCACGCAAGTGCGTATGGGTTCGAGTCCCATCAGGCCTACTTTTTTTGCAAAGGGCGTGAATGACTTAGTTTGCTCATTCGTCTCTTTTCAATTTCCACCAATCGCTCTTTTATGCATGACTTGAATGCATAAAAGAGCTTTTTAACCCGATGACAGTTATTTGTATTAAAATCTGTAAAGGAATTTTTATTTTTCACTTTAAAAGTAATTTTTTCTAAAACTTCTTCCTCCTCTCTCTTTCTCTTCTCATCATCGTCCTTTGCGTCACTTATGACTGGCCACTGCATTAATTGGGACGTATCAACTTCAATAGTTTTTTGGGTACGCTTTATTTTGTCGCCCACAATATGAATATCAATATCATACTTCCCTGCCTCAAGTATATGATACCCTTTTGCAAGGGGATATGTTGTTGAGATTCGAAATACAGGGGGTCGTTTTTTATCTTCTATCATTCCGAAATCCCAATACATTCCAGCTCCTGATGGTATATCAGGAAATGGGTGCTGATTGACACCTATATTTTCTGGATTAATATACATATCGATTTTCCTAGAATTATTACCTCCCCTTACTCGTATCTCTTTGATTCTTATAGCAACATTTTTTGCTATAGAGTTGCCATCATTATTTAGCTGAAGGCGTAAATACATTGCGTAAGATTTGTCTTCCTGAAGATTATATGAAGTATATGGTTCTCCTTTTTCTGCCATGATTGACAATTTTGGGCGATTATACCACTTTAAAAATGGATTTTGAAAAAGAGCTACAATAACGGCACCAATAGTCCCAATTGCGCTCAAAAAGCTCCAATCTCTATTTACAACCCAAGCGTCAAAAACATAAGGCAATGTGCATGGCACAGTTGAAATGTGCGCACATAGGATTTTGTAAAATGGGACTATAAATCCCATTATAGTTAAAGCTATAACGGGAACTATTAATGCTATGCAGATTATGGTTAGTATAATTTTTTTCATTTTATTTTCCTTTACAGTTTAATGCGTAAATATATTTATAAAACTTCTGCTCTGTAACAAGGTCAGCAAGGAAAACAAGGTCGAATGCGATGATTCCCTTCACTCCCCCTGCTTTTCGGTGAGATATTTCCAGTACTTCGCGGGCATATTGGACTTCTGGAGGCGGGGGTTTTTGCGTTCGGGGATGGCGATGGTTTTGAAGAAGGTTTGCCAGAGCTGCTGCACGGCCTCTTCCTCGGCGGAGAGTTCGGGGCGGCTGAACTGTTCGAGGGTACCGAAGCTGAGGGCGTGGCCGTCCCAGTGGGCGGCGCTGTGGCGACCGGCGTCGTAGATAAACCACTCCTGCGCGCGCAGTCGGCGGCTGAAGTGGCGGGCGAGCGGCTGGATGACGTTGCAGTCCGGCTCCATCCGCGCCAGCCAGGTGCCGTCGCGAAGCTGCTCGAAGCGCAGCAACCCTTTCATGCGATGCAGCTCGCGCCCGGCCTTGCGAGCAGTGGCGACGACCGCCTTGACGCTGGCGTGGGTGAGGTAGCCGTTGACCCGGTCGCCGTGCTCGAAGGCGAGCGCGATGTAGCGCAACAGGCTCGTCTCCAGCTCGGTGGTTTCGGCCATCGTGAAGTACCAGAGCGTCTGCACGGCGTCGGGCGCTCGAAGGCGGAGCCGCTCGAACAGCGCTTCGGCAAGGGCGGAGTCGGTGCGCAGAAGCATCCCCTCCTCGAAGAGCGTGTTTTGCTGAACGGCGAGCACGGTTTGCTCCGGATCGTCGCCGCTGTCGAGAATCGAAGCGATAGCTGAAACGAGGCCTTCAGGGGTTCCGTCGTAGAGATAGTGGTTCATGGTCGTGGCTCGCTTGAAGAATAGGACTTATGGGGCAAATAGGACGGATGGGAGAAGAAAGAAGATCGTGCTTCGTAACGCTGGGCACATAACTGTGGAATCTTTTTTTTCTCTCCTGTCCACTTCGTCCACAACATCCACCTCGTCCACAATTCACCCCATCCCCGGCAACACCAACTGCCTCGGAACCTTCGGCTCGCTGCCGTCGCCGATGAGCAGGCTCTGGCGGAGGCGGGCGGGTTGCTGGTCGAGTTTGTCGAACGGGCGTCCGGAGCAGGTGATGAAATATTTTGCGCGTTTCATGACTACGCCGATCTTTTTCATTCCTTCGTGCGTAACGGGCGCGAAGCGTCGAGCGGCGATGATGCGCTTGGCGGAGACGACGCCAATGCCGGGCACGCGCAGCAGGGTGGCGTAGCTGGCGCGGTTGACTTCGACCGGGAAAAACTCCGGATGGCGCAGCGCCCAGGCGGTCTTGGGATCGAACGATTCGTCGAGGTTAGGGGCGTCGTCGGAGAGAATCTCCTCTGGCGAAAAGCCGTAGAAACGCAACAGCCAGTCGGCCTGGTAGAGCCGGTGCTCGCGCAGGAGCGGCGGCGCGGCGAGCACCGGCAGGCGGTTGTCGCTGTTGACCGGCACGAAGGCCGAGTAATAGACGCGCTTGAGGTTCATCTTGCGGTACAGCCCCTGCGAGAGCCGGAGAATTTGCAGGTCGGTTTCGGGACTCGCGCCGATAATCATCTGCGTACTCTGTCCGGCGGGGGCGAAGCGCGGCGCGTTGCGGCTCTTGCGCCGCTCGACGAGGCTCACGCCCGCCTCCGCGCCGATGAGCTTCATCGGGGCGAGAATCGCCTCCTTCTTCTTTTGCGGCGCGAGCCGGTGCAGCGACTCGCTGGACGGCAGCTCGATGTTGACGCTGATGCGGTCGGCAACGAGCCCGGCGCGGCGGACGAGTTCCGGGCTGCTGCCGGGAATGATCTTCAGATGGATGTAGCCGCCGAAACACTCCTCGTTGCGCAGGATTTCGGCGACGCGCACCATCGCCTCCATCGTATGGTCGGGACTCACGTTGACCGCCGAGCTGAGGAACAGCCCCTCAATGTAGTTGCGCCGGTAGAACTCCATCGTCAGATCGACCACCTCCCGCGCGGTGAACGAAGCGCGCGGCACCGGGTTGGACGAGCGGTTGACGCAGTAGGCGCAGTCGTAGCGGCAGTCGTTGGAGAGCAGGATTTTCAGCAGCGAAATGCAGCGCCCGTCATCCGCCCACGAGTGGCAGATGCCGCCTTGCGAGGTGTTACCGGTGCCGCCCGCCGAACCCTCGCGATTGCTGCCGCTCGAAGCGCACGAAGCATCGTACCGCGCTGCGCCCGAAAGAATCGTGATTTTTTCCTGAAGCTCCATACAACGAATATACGAGGAGAGGCGGAACAGTGGCAAGCTATGAAGCGCCCCTCTTCCTCCCATAGGACTTATAAGTCCTATACGACCTATAGGTCGTATAAGTCCTATTTCTTGCTACAGCGCCGCAGCAGCAGCTCCGCCGTCCGGCGAGCGCCGGTGACGACTCCCGGCAATGATTGCCCCGGAAAAATCGAGTCGCCCGCGACAAAGAGATTGCGGTACTTCGTCGCTGGCCCCCGCACACCGAAGAGCGAGGTTTGCGGGTAGCCGCCGACCAGCCCGTGGCGACGCCCCGTCCACCTCTCCCATGAATGCGGCGTGGCGGCTGTCAGCGAACGGATCGCGCCACGAGCTTCCGGAAGTTGCTCGCAGAGCAGCGCGAGCGCACGGTCGGCGTACTCCCGCTTCAGCGCTTCGTAGGCCGCGCGTCCCTGCCGCAGAGCCTCGAACCAGCGTTCCGGGCGGGTGTGCGTGGAGACGGTGACCGCCCGCTGACCCTCCGGCGCTCGTCCGGCGTCGCCCGCCGGTGAGGCTGAAACGAACAGACTGCGGCACTCGCCAAGCTCCCCCGCCGACGCGACGATCTGGAGGTGATCGGCTCCGGCGCGCTCGAAGAGCGTGGCATCGAGGCCGAGGTAGAGCATGAAGGCGCTCCAGCCGGAGGCGGACTCGACGCCAGCTTCGCCCGCCGGACGGAAGTCGTCGAGCAACGCGAGAGAGTCAGGCGTGAGATTGGCGATGATCGCATCGGCGGCCAGCGCGTCGCCATCAGCGGTCTCGACGCCGAGCGCCTCGCGATTGATGGTGTCGAGCCGCGTCACCTTCTTGCCATAGAGCACCGCCCCGCCGTCGCGCTCGATGGAGTCGGCCAACCTCCGGGCCACCGTACCGATGCCGCCCTCGACGCTCCAGGTGCCCGCGACCGGCAGGTCGAGCGCGATGGCCGTGTTGAGCGCATTGGCCTCGCGCGAGGTGGTCTGCGCGGAGATCAGGAGCTGCGCGTCGATGAAGCGCACGAACTCGGCATCGGCGTCGAGGCCGTGCGAGGCGAGCCACTCCTGGGCCGTGCGCCGCGCGAACGGCAAGAGACGCGCCGAATCCGGCAACGCTCCGAGCGCCCGGCCTGCAAGCGCGACGACATCACGCGCTCCGGAGACGGGCCACGGGAGCGCGTCGGCGGACAACCGCCAGAGCGTACGTGCAAGGCGGGCCTGTTCGTACCAGAAAGGCTTCGAACGGGGGAAGCGGGCGATGATGTTGCCGCGGGAGGAGAAGAGATCGAGCCGGAGGTCTCGGTGGCGGTACTGCCAGGCGAGCGGCTCGGAGCGAACCGGCCAGTCGATGCCGAGTTCGCGGCCAAGCCGGTCGAGCGGCCCGCCGGAGTGAAAGCCGCACCCCACCGTTGCGCCCGCGTCGAAGCGGTAGTCGCCGGACGAAAAGGTCGCCGCGCACCCACCGGGGTAGTGCTGCGCTTCGAGCACCACCACCTGCACGCCCCGGCGGGCGAGCAACGCTCCGGCAGCGAGTCCACCGATGCCGGCCCCGATGACAACGCAGTGCAGGTCGCAAATTTCCATGAGGCAAACGGCGATTGTTAGCAAGACTCTCTTGATCTTGATAACAATCGCCACAACGAAGAGACAATTCCCGTCAGCCTTCGTACAGCATCAGATAGACCCGCGTCCTGAGCCGGTCGGGCGGCGTTTCGGCGGGATTGTCGAGGTAGATTTCGTACGCCTCGCCGCCGAGGACCAGATCGTTGTCGTCAACCCATTTCATGAGCGCGTCGTAAACCGCTTCGATTTCGCCATAGGGGCCGATGTAGAGGCTGCTCGCGGCTTTGCCCTCGGGGGTCGAGCCACTGACGACGCGACCTTTGCCCTCGACGCCGTTCCCGACGGGAAAGCCGAATTCGACCTCGAACGTTCCGGCGCTCATGCCGAAGTAATGCGCGAAGGGCGGCCCTGTCGGCGATTTACCCTGACTCGCAAGTTCTTGCAGAATATCATGGTAGCCAGTCTCGAACAGCGCGCCGAGTTCGCTCATGGTGGTGCTCGCGCGAATCAGAAGAGCTGGCGTCGGTGCAAGCTCTTTCAGCTCGCACACGAACTCACATTCAAAGTCCATAGATGTTTTCCGGTTTTTATTGAGAAAGGAACTCTTCCGGATACTGAAGGAGGGAAAAACTTGTCGGCGTAGCGGGATTTGAACCCACGACCCCTACCACCCCAAGGTAGTGCGCTACCAGGCTGCGCTATACGCCGATGAAGGAGTTGAGTATAAGAAGATTCGGGAAATTACCATAATATTTTTTTCATCCGGTGACCGCGATCTTCAGCGGCGCATGTGATGTTTGACGTACTCGATGAGCGGTATCATCAGCGACACAACGATAATGGCCACGATCAGCAGCTTGAAATTTTCCTTGAAAAACGACAGTTGGCCGACCAAATAGCCACCATAGGTGAAAACAGCGACCCAGAGCAGAGCGCCCACGACGTTGTACATGAAAAAACGCGAGTACGACATCGCCCCAATTCCGGCGACAAAGGGGGCGAAGGTGCGAACAATGGGAATGAAACGAGCGATAATGATGGTCTTGCCGCCGTACTTCTCGAAAAAGTCGTGCGTCTGGCGCAGGTGTTCGGGATTGAAAAACCTTGACTTTTTGAAAGAGAACACTTTCGGCCCAAGCGCATGGCCAATGGCATAGTTGACACTGTCGCCGAGTATGGCGGCGACCGAAAAGACAGCGAAGAGCCAGTGCGGGCTGAGCTGCGACATCGGAATCGCGGCGAGCGATCCGGCGGCGAAGAGCAGCGAGTCGCCCGGCAGCAGCGGCATGACAACCAGCCCTGTCTCCAGAAAGATGATCAGAAAGAGGATTCCGTACAGCCACAAGCCGTACTCCGAAGCCAGAAGCTGAAGATGTCGGTCAATGTGCAGGATAAAGTCGGTAAGTGTCGAGAATAACTCCATGGGAGAGCAAAATCAAATGTAAGTTTCGATAATATGGCGAGTTACAACCGCATTCGCCTGCTTGTCAAAAACCGGTCGGCAAGCGACAATATAGCGGTATAAAATCAATATCGAGGCGTCGAAAGCAGCTTGCCCCGATGGACGATGTGAACTTGGCGGACGGCGCGGGCAAGCTGCGGAAATCCGGAGCTGCGTTTTTCCTTTCGGAATGGTTCCGGGCGAACACGCAGGGCCGCCCCTGCAAATCACCACCACCATCCGCTTTGCTCTTCATGCAGCATTCATAATTCATCATTCAGCATTCATATGGTATATTTCGGTTCAGTTTTTTGCAGAGAGTCAAACCGGTCAAGCCTATGAGCTACCTTACGTCATCACGTTGCAAACTTTTCTATGAGGATACCGCCGAACAGGATCCTTCGCAGAAAAACAAACCGGCGATCCTTTTCGTCAATGGCTGGGCAATTTCGTCCCGCTACTGGAAACCGGCCATCGAGCTGCTCAAGCGCGATTTCCGCTGCATCACCTACGACCAGAGCGGTACGGGCAAGAGCGTCATCGACGGATGTCGGCCCGATCTGACGATTGCCGGATTCGCGGGCGAGGCCGGCGCGTTGATCGAACATCTCGGCCTCGACAAAGGCCGGAACCTGCACATCGTCGGCCACTCGATGGGCGGCATGGTGGCCACGGAGCTGTGCCTGCGCTACCGCGACGCGCTGCTCTCATCGACGATTCTGGCCTGCGGCATTTTCGAGGAGACGCCGTTCACCTCGCTCGGTCTCATGTTCCTCGGCGGGCTGATCGATGTTTCGATGAATTTCAGGAACATCTTTCAGGTCGAGCCCTTGCGCACGCTCTTCATCAAACGCGCGGCGACCGGGCACATCAGTAAAGAGTACAGCGACATCATCATCGAGGATTTCACCACTTCAGACAAAGCGGCAACCAACGCGGTCGGTCATTTCTCCATCGACCCGGTAGCGCTGCGCACCTACACCCGGAGCGTTATCGAAATCACCTCGCCAGTGCTCTGCTGCGTCGGCATGGCCGACCACACCATTCCGCCCGAAGGCACCGTCACGCTCTTCGAGAAGCGCAAGGCGGCGGCGACGTCACCCACCCGGCTCGTGCAGTTCATGCACCTCGGCCACCTTCCGATGCTCGAAGATACGCCGAGCTTCGTCGAACAGTTGAAAAAACATTTTGAATTTGCGCAACATTTTTATAAAAAGACTCAGCCCGCCGCGCCTCTCGACGAACGGGTGCAGATTCAATGAAATAATTCAGCGGCTCAAGCGTATTGCCGTTGAAAGCAGATGGTTATGATTCACTCTTCTGAAACCGTGACAACGTGAGTAAAAAAACTGTTATGAAAGTTGCCGGACTCCTTCTTGTCGTACTTCTCGGCGCCAGCGCTGTGTTCGGCCTCGGTCTTTTCAAAGGTCTTCCCAGTATCGCTGAACTCGAAAATCCCAGGCCGGAGCTTGCCTCGCTGGTCTATTCGGAAGATGGCAAGCTTCTGCACAAGTTTTTCCTGAAAAACAGAACCTTCGTGCCGCTCCGCTCGATTTCGCGCTGGACTCCGGCGGCGCTGATCGCCACCGAAGATATAACGTTCTACCAGCACTGGGGCGTCGATCTGCGGCGTCTCGGCATCGCCTTCGGCGAAAATATCATCAAGGGACGCACCCGCTGGCAAGGGGCCAGCACCATCACGCAGCAGCTCGCCAAAAACCTTTTCCTCACCCAGGAGCGTACCCTGAGCCGCAAGGCCAAAGAGTTCGTCACGGCCATTGAACTCGAACGCACCTATACCAAAGACGAAATTCTCGCGCTCTACCTGAACACGGTTTACTTCGGATCGGGCGCTTACGGCATCGAGTCGGCGGCCCAGACCTATTTCGGCAAACCGGCCAGCAAGCTCACCATTCCCGAAAGCGCCACGCTCATCGCCACGCTGAAAAATCCGACGGCCTACGATCCCTCGAAGGATCCCTCATCATCGCTGGCCCGGCGCAACCTGATTATCGGGCTGATGGAAAAGGAGAAGTTCATCACACACGCCCAAGCCGTCAAGGCGAAAGCCACGCCGCTGGTGCTGCACTATACGCCCGTCAGCCATCAGGGCCTCGCCCCCTACTTCACCGAGTACATCCGGCAGACCGTCAAGTCAGGCTCCATGCTCGACGGGGTCAACGTCTATCGCGACGGCCTGACCATCCAGACCACGCTCGACAGCCGGATGCAGCAATACGCGCAACAGGCCATCGCCAATCAGGCGGCGTACTTGCAGGCGCAGTTCGACAAAACCTGGCGCTGCCCCGAGTCGCTCAAGATGCAGTTCATCAAAGAGAGCGCCAGATACAAGGAGATGGTTGGCGAGGAGGGCGTTCCGGCAAACGTGGCGCTCGCCCGTCTGAAAGCCGATAGCGCCTGGCTGAACAATCTGCTCCATCAGAAAACGCGGGTGCAGATGGCCCTGGTCGCCCTTGACCCAACCAACGGCCACGTCAAGGCGTGGGTTGGCGGCACCAATTTCGGACCGGACGACTACCGCTACCAGTTCGACCATGTCTGGCAGGCGCGGCGGCAGCCCGGTTCGGCTTTCAAGCCCTTTGTGTATGCGGCGGCCATCGACAAGGGCATCCCGGCAAACTACCGGATTCTCGACCAGCCGCTGGCGCTGAGGGGCGGTGATGGCCGCGTCTGGATGGCCCGCAACTCCGAGGGTGATTCCGGCGGCATGACGACGCTGCGCGAAGCGCTCGCCCATTCGCTCAACCAGGTCACGGTCAGGCTGGCGTACGAATTCCTCAGCCCGTCGGAGATCATCAGCTACGCCCGCCGCATGGGCATCTCCTCCCCCATGCAGCCCAACCTTTCGATCGCGCTCGGCACCTCGGAAGTTTCGCCGCTCGAACTGGCCAGGGCATATACCAGTTTCGCTAATAATGGCGTATGGAGTGACGTGCTTCCGGTACTCAAGGTGCTCGACAAGAACGGGCACGTCATCGCGGAACACCAGCCGAGCAGCCATCTGGGACTCGATCCGGCAACCAACTTCGTCATGGTCTCCATACTCAAGGATGTGATCGACCGAGGCACCGGCATCGCCGCCAGGGCGCGATACGGCCTCGACATGGAGGTGGCCGGTAAAACCGGAACGACCCAGAGCCAGCGAGATGCGTGGTTTGCCGGATTCACTCCCCAGCTCGTGACCGTGGTCTGGGCGGGGTTTGATGACGAACGGGTTCATTTCACCTCGATGTCCTACGGACAGGGTGCCAGAGCCGCGCTTCCGGCGTGGGCGAACTTCATGAAACAGTGCTACTCCGATGCGTCGCTCAAGTTTGAAAACCGCTACTTCCCGATGCCCGACAACGTCATTGCCGTGCCAATGTCAGGCGCATCGAGCGATGCGGCTGGCGTGCTGAGTCAGAACGTTTTCGTCGAATATTTCACGCCGAAAGGCTACGCACGCACCCAGGTCGGCGATTTCAACAGAACCCCGCAGCCGGTAAACTCCGGCGCGGTCGGCAATCCGGACAGCACCGGTGTGCAGCAAGCACCAGTACCGCAAGTCGCGCCCGCAGATAATTTTTAAACAATACTTTACCGGTTTCAACCCAACCATGGCAACATCCCTGCAATCGGTCATCGTGCTCGACTTCGGTTCGCAGTACACCCAGCTCATCGCACGGCGCATCCGCGAGATCGGCATCTACTCCGAAATCCTTCCCTACCACGCGACCGCCGAAACCATCCGGGCGCACCAGCCAAAAGCGATCATCCTCTCCGGCGGGCCGAACAGCGTCTATGACGAAACCGCCTTCATGCCCGATCCGGAGGTGTTCAGCCTCGGCGTGCCGGTGCTCGGCATCTGCTACGGCTTGCAGGCCATCGCCAAGCACTTCGGCGGCAACGTGGAGAGTTCGTCGAAGCAGGAGTTCGGACGCGCCAAAATGCTGGTAAGCCATGAGGAGGAGCACGAAAGCATGCTGTTCAAGGACATTCCGGATTCGGACGTCTGGATGAGCCACGGCGACAAGGTGACCCGTCTCCCCGACGGTTTCCGCATCACGGCGAGCACGGCAAACGCCGAGATGTGCGCCATCGAGAGCTTCGGCAGCAAAGCCGCGCTGAAGGTCTATGGCTTGCAGTTCCACCCGGAGGTGCAGCACTCGCTCTACGGCAAGCAGTTGCTCTCGAATTTTTTGATCGACATCGCGGGCATCACCCCCGACTGGTCGCCGAAGAGCTTCATCCAGCACCAGATCGAGGAGATCAAGCGGGTGGCTGGCGACTCGACCGTGGTGTGCGGCATCAGCGGTGGGGTGGACTCCACGGTGGCCGCCGTGCTGGTGAGCAAGGCGATTGGCGAAAAGCTGCACTGCGTCTTCGTTGACAACGGCCTGCTCCGCAAGAACGAGTCCGAAAAGGTGATGGAGTTCCTCAAGCCGCTCGGCCTGAACATCTCGCTCGCCGACGCCTCCGACCTTTTTTTGGGACGACTCAAAGGCGTGGCCTCGCCGGAGAAGAAGCGCAAGATCATCGGGCGCACCTTCATCCAGGTGTTTGAAGAGAACATCCACGACGAGAAGTTCCTCGTGCAGGGTACGCTCTACCCGGACGTGATCGAGAGCGTCAGCGTCAAGGGGCCGTCCGAAATGATCAAGTCGCACCACAACGTCGGCGGCCTGCCGAAGCGCATGAAGCTCAAGCTGATCGAGCCGCTGCGCGAGTTGTTCAAGGACGAAGTCCGCGCCGTCGGCCGCGAGCTTGGCATCGCCGAGGACATCCTGATGCGCCACCCCTTCCCCGGCCCAGGCCTCGCCGTGCGCGTACTCGGCTCGCTGACGAGGGAACGGCTCGACATACTGCGCGATGCCGACCAGATTTTCATCGACGAGCTGAAGGAGAGCGGCCTCTACTCAAAGGTGTGGCAGGCCTTCTCGGTACTCCTGCCGGTGCAGTCGGTTGGAGTCATGGGCGACAAACGCACCTACGAAAACGTGCTGGCATTGCGAGCCGTGGAATCCACCGACGGCATGACCGCCGACTGGGCGCACCTCCCCCACGACTTCCTCGCCAAAGTCTCGAACCGCATCATCAACGAAGTAAGAGGCATCAACCGCGTGGCGTACGATATTTCATCCAAGCCCCCAGCCACGATTGAGTGGGAGTGAGGAGCAAGAAAGATCGCTGGATATGCACAACACCCCGTCGATTTCGGCGGGGTGTTGTAGTTTTGTTGGAGGAGAAAAAAATGCCGTACCAAACAGATTATTGACTGGAAAAAGCTGTATTATAAATGAGGGTAATTATCTAAAATGTAGCTTGGATCAACGATTGTCGCAAAAAGCCCGATTTGTCTGCGCTATCTTTAAAAGATATGAGTTGAGTTAGTTTTGAGCTTTTTTAGGTTCATTTTGCATTTTTTTAAGCTTCGATGATTGCTCGCTGTCTTTTGAATCGGTTGGAAAAGTAGCAAATGCTACAGAATAATATATTAGGCTTATTAAAACGAGAACCGCACCATATCCAAAATATTCAGGTGCTCGTCGGTTGCGTTGCTCAGGAGTCAGCGTAGCCGTTACGGGTTGGCAAACCCTGCAAGGGCGGCGACCAACCCGAATTGCATCAAAGAGCGAAATCGGTATAGAACGAGCACTGTAGTGCGACGATGTATGATATGCTTTTCCTGCCAAAGTAACATAAACCACTGGATAATATGCCCGCTCCGAAGCCAGCCACTGCTCGTAATCATCAATAGCCGTGCGATGCAATTTAATAGTAATGATGAGATAAAGAATTGCCGCAAAAGGTAGGCATATAAAACGGAAGCTAAGAAAAAATCTTTTGAGATGGGCGCGTTGAGCTGCACGTTCCTCTGCACTATAAACTGTCTCCGTGTAAGTAACGGTCTTCCATCGTTTACGACCTGCATGGTCGTAATAACATTCACGTTTTTGAATTTTTCGTGTCTCGGGCATTTACTCGAATTCTGTGTAACATTTAATTAAATAGAATGGCAGCACTTAAAGCACTGTTTTTTTTTATGGATGGTTCAATTTATAGCCCCAGCTCACTATGAGACCCAAGGCGCACAAGTTCAAGTGCGTTGTCGTCAGTTTTGCGATAGATCAGAATAAGATCAGGCTTGACGTGGCAATCCCGACAATCGTTTAACGTTCCAATTAATGAATGATCGACCGCGTTAGGCGGTAAAGGTTTGTCCTCTGCCAGCAAACCGATAATGCCCTCAAGGAGCGCATCCAGCTTTTTGCCGTGCTTGCCTGATTTCTCTCTTCGATAGTCCCGCTTAAAGCGGCTGGTGAACTTGATCGTCCGCATTCAATTCCTTGAACAGATTTTTCACGGAGCTGGCCGTTTTCAGCTCACCACGCCGCGCAGCTTTGATTGCCTCAATCGTCTCGGCATTCGGAACGAGCGGCTCAAAAGGAAGCGCCTTTTCTGCCACTACCCTTTTCAGCATCAACCTTACTGCATCGGACACCGTAAGTCCTATACTTGCCAGCACAGCCGACGCCTCTGCCTTGGTGTCGGCATCGATCCTGGCGCGCACAACAGAATTTTCCAACATACTTTTGCTCCTTTTTGTAGCTACAATGTAGCGCAAACTACACATAACAACAAGAGTTCTCGCTATCAGGTTTCCTGTCCGCCTCGGTTTTAATCATCCCGTTTTTCTTCCCATCAACCCGCCTCCCCCTCTTTTTGAACCTTCCCAAAACAACGCTATCTTTCCCCGTGCTTCGTCCGCAAACCGGGCGAAGACATAAGCCATTACGAAACAACACCTTGCCGCTCTCCCTCCGCTTGACGAGGGGTTAACCGACACCTTCAGCAACATGCGCGAACTGCTGCTCATCAACATTTCCGGGCCGGACAAGCCGGGCCTGACCTCCAAAATCACCGAAGTGCTTGCGCGATACGACGTGCCGGTGCTCGACATCGGCCAGTCGGTCATCCACAACCACCTCTCGCTCGGAATGCTCATCGAGGTGCCGAAGGAGTCCGTCTCCGCGCCGATTCTGAAAGACCTGCTCTTCACGGCGCACACGCTCAAGCTCGAAATCGATTTTACGCCCATCACCACGCGCGACTACCACAAGTGGGTCGGCGAGCAGGGCAAGCCGCGCTACTTGCTCTCGCTGCTCGGGCGGAAGATTTCATCGGAACATCTCGAACGGGTCACCACGCTGGTCGCCAGCCACGGCTTCAACATCGACGCCATCAGCCGCCTTTCCGGACGGCGACCGCTCAAGGATGAAGAGGATTCGGGCAACACGAAGGCCTGCATCGAGTTTTCGCTGAGGGGCGCGCCCGCAAACGAAGAGCAGTTCCGGGCTGAAATGCTCGAAATCACCGACAGCCTCGGCATCGACATCGCTTTTCAGGAGGACAACATCTTCCGGCGGACGCGGCGGCTCGTGGTGTTCGACATGGACTCGACGCTCATCACTTCGGAGGTGATCGACGAACTGGCCAAAGAAGCGGGATCGGGCGAGCTTGTGGCGGCGGTCACCGAACTGGCGATGCGCGGCGAGATCGACTTCACCGAAAGCCTGAAAAAGCGGGTCGCGACGCTCGTGGGGCTGGAGGAATCGACGCTGCAAACGGTGGCCGAACGGCTGCAACTGACCGAGGGGGCCGAGCATCTCTTCCACAACCTGCACCGCCTCGGCTTCAAAACCGCCATTCTCTCCGGCGGCTTCAGCTACTTCGGGCGCTATTTGCAGAAAAAGCTGAACATCGACTACGTCTTCGCCAACGAGCTGGAGATTGTTGATGGCAAAATGACCGGCAACGTCATCGGTCAGGTCGTCGATGGCAAACGCAAAGCCGAACTGCTCGAACAGATCGCGGCTACGGAGAACATCCGCCTCGAACAGACCGTCGCAGTCGGCGACGGCGCCAACGATCTGCCGATGCTCGGCAAAGCCGGACTTGGCATCGCCTTCCGCGCCAAGCCGATCGTGCGCGAAACCGCCCGGCAGGCGATCTCTACGTTAGGCCTCGACGCGATTCTCTATCTGATGGGATTCCGCGACCGGGACGCGCTGGAGGTTTGAAAGAGAACAGAGCAGAAAAAAAACAGAGCTCCACAGCATCCCCTCAGCCAACAAAACAAACCCATTGTCGCCGCACTTACCGGGCGAGACATCTCATTGGCACATAGTTATATTGAGTTAACAGCTTTGTACTCATTGACAAAATTATTCAGCAAATCATCTTTGATAACAGCCATGACCGATTATCATTGCCACCTGCTTCCGTGCATAGACGATGGCCCATCATCTTTAGCCGAATCCATCGAGATGGCTCGCTTGCTCAGTCGAGCCGGGTATCACACGATTTACTGTACACCGCACCTTATCAAGGGGCTGTATGAAGCAGACAACAATACAGTAAAAAAGGGCGTCGCTGATCTTCAGGAAGCGTTGAATCGTGAAGGAATTGGCCTGAAATTGCTTTGTGGAAGGGAGTACTTTCTTGACAACAACTTCATTGACTTTATGAATGACCTCATGCCTCTTGAAGGTACGCCATATCTACTTATCGAAATTCCGCCACACACCTATACCGGCATGGTTCAGGATACGCTCACCGCAATCATCCGGCACAACCTGATCCCGTTGATAGCGCATCCCGAGCGGTGCGAGCTGTTCCGCGAGCGGCAGATCACCGACCAACCCAGAAAAGTATCGAGATTGAAAAACCTGCTGCACCGCTCTACTGCCTTGCACCAACCGGCAATCACCCAGGAAAGCAATGACAACAAACTGCTTAACTGGCTCATTGAGAACCGGTGCGCCTTTCAGAGCAATCTGCCAAGCTTCAAGGGGAGCTATGGAGAACAGGCGCAGTCAACCGCGAACTATCTTGAAAGCCTGGGGATTTACACTCACGCTGGCACTGACGCCCATACTCCCGAAAGCCTGGAAAAGCTCTTCGGCTTCAATCCACAATAAAAAAACCTCATACCGGAACAGAGTACAATCATTGTTCCGGTATGAGGTAGTCACGATACAGTACTAAAATCAGAAATCAAGCTGTTCTCGCTTGTTACGGTTTTAATTTCTTGTTGTTTTGATCGGAGCCAGGTTGCTGACCCTGGTCTCCGCCGGATTGCTGGTCTTGATCGCCACCGGAAGGCGGATTTTGATCCCCGACAGCCGGCTGGCCTTGATCGCCGCCGGAAGGAGGCGTTGGCGCTGGAGCCGGCGACGGCTCAACAGGAGGAAGAGCCGATGCCGCAGAAGCGGCCTCGGATATGTCCGGCATCTCAACCCAGTTGGGCGTCGGAATGACGCTGCCGGTGATAGCATCCGATGTATTACCCGCTGGATCTGCAAGCGCCTGGGTGGTCATTGCCGGTACGCTAACCATGACAGAAAACAGACCCGCATAAACTATTGAGCGTTTCATAACGATTGTGATTATGGTTGTATCAAGCTATGTTCAGAACATGACGCCAGCGCCAAGGCCCCAGATAAAACGAACGCCATCGCCAGAGTAACCCGTCAGGTCCGCCGCGCCCATGCTGGCCACAATTGCGCTCTGTTTGCCTATCATGAAGGTTTTCGAGACTCCCGCATTGAGGTTAACGCCATTCCATTCTGCAATGGCATTGAATTGATCGAACAACTCATAAGAAACATTGCCGAAAACAGCCGTCCCATGCTTCCCTTTACCATGATCGACATCCAGGGGGCTCTTGTCCCGGAATCTGCCGTTACCGATGCCAATGCTGTAATGAAGCTTTGTCCTGTTCATATCATCGCGGATTACATGCCGATCCTGAACTCCCTGGCTATAGACGATGTAGTAGCTTTCATCGGCATCGGTGCGATTGTTTGCTGTATCACTGATGAGAATGTTCTCCACGCCAACAGCGATTGAATTTCCGTGCCCCAGATAACGGTGGAGTTTCAGGTTGAGGGCATAGCGCCCCCAGTCACTCAGATCAAGCGATACGATGCTTGCCTCCAGACCAAGATTTTTTCTCGGATTGCCGACACCAACCCCGAACCCCATGGCGGCATCCGATTCATTGCTATACGGCGCAGGGGTAGTCCCGCCAGCGCCAACGAATACCGTCCCGTAGGCGGCGCCCCAACCAACCGGCGTGGTGAGCGATTTACCATGGATATTGGGCAATGCTCCCTGAAAACTGGATTCAGCGAACACTTCTTGTGGCAATGTAAACGCCAACATCGAGGTAAGCAATAGGCATTTCAATCTTGAGCGCTTCATGAGTCATTACATTTAATAGTGAATGATATGTATAATTAACCTTGAAAAAACAAATAAATCATCACGTCAACCCATACGAATTGCATATATTAAACAAAATCAAAACATACACTAACGTACAGGTATCTTTTCAATTATCATTTGACATTATAATATTTTTTTGTTTTTCAAACCATAATAATTCCCTTTTCAACGAAACCTCGACCATGGCAGAAACCATCATTATTTTTTCAAAACGCACTCCTACATTTTTTTCATAAACTCCTTAAGCAAAAACCATACACAAAAACACAATTCTGAACTATTGGTGGATTTATTTTCTTTGTGTATCTTAATTGTTGCATATAGAAAACAAATAGTTTAATTACTATGAAACTACACAACGCCTTTTTCTTAAGCTTTATACTCTTATTGGTTTGTGGTTGCTCATTCCAATCGGAAAAAGAGTCATCGGGCAGTGTCGCTGCCGTGGTGAATGGGGTCGAAATTACCCAAAGCGAAATAGAGTACTTTGCGAAAAAAACAATCGCCCCAGGAACGAATGAGACGAAAACGATTGAGCAAAAAAAGGCTATACTCGCCAATCTGGTAAGAAACGAATTGCTTGCGCAGAAAGCACGAGAGATGGGAATTGAAAAGGATCCTGATTTTACTCTGGCACTTTACGAGGCCCGGCGTCAAGTGCTTGCCGGCATGGCGGAATCGAGACTTGCAAAAAGTGTAAAACCTGTAACTCCTGAAGCAGCGAATGCTCTGGTCGAGAACAACCCACGTATTTTTTCTGGTCGCAAACTGCTTGTTTATGACGAGATATTGATTAAGGGAGTCGATGTGCCGTTTCTCGATTCTTTGATTTTATTAGCGGACAAAGGCGCTACCGAGGAGCAACTTGTCGAGGAGTTGGAATCAAAAAAGAAGGTATTCCGGAAAACAACGAAGTCAGTCACGTCCGATAAAATTCAGCCGGCCATTCTCGATGTATTGCTCAAAATAAAACCAAACCGGCCGATCGTCGCTCGCGTCGAAGACAAGTTTTCAATGATTATGACGGTGCATGAAATTCTACCCATCCCGTTACAGGGAAGCCAGGCAATCCAGCAGGCCAGGGCGATGGTGTATGCACAGCAAAGGAATGCGTTATTGGCCAAAAGCATGTCGGATGTGATTAACAGCTCAAAAATCACCTATTACGGAGACTATGCAAAAACATCGGCAGAGGAACGAAAAGTAACAGGCCTTCCTGTGCCGGATAAGCAAAAAGCTGCCAGGAAGGCCTATAAAAGCTTCGGATTTGGCGCGGTCCTTTCAGTCTCTTGTATCTTCGCGGTGCTGGTATTGACGGCTTCGATGAGAATTCTGCGCGGGGCTTTGTGGCTGCCCAGATTATGGCCCTCTTCCGGCGTCTCGGATAAGGCGGAGACCCCTTATGAATGGGATTATGAGGCGTACTGGATAGAGAAATTCTATATAGGAGCCATCGCATTGCTCATCCTTGCTGTTTTGGCATTCGAAATATACCTGCTTGCCCAATACCTTCCGATCCTGGGGGTACTGGCCGGAGTGGTTTCGGGAGTATTGCTGGGGGTTGCCGTGAGCCGTATTTTCGGTCTGAAGGCATTACGGGGATTGTCGCATAAAGTCTATGCGATATTGGTTGCCGTATTTACCACGCCGCTTATTATCGGTCTCCTGTATATCATAAGGTACCCCGGCCTCTGAAATCAAAGCCTCTTGCGCGACGGCTCACAGGTAAACGGGAAATGCCCCTCTGATGAAAAGCACGATCAGGGGGGCATTTCTCGTCTGAATCTCAGACGCTTTGATCTTAAGGCACTTACACAGTCATCGCGCAGGCTGCGTGTACCCCGCCTGCGCGATGACTGTGCAGGTATGAATAGGTGAGGGATCTGGTCTTGCGCATCTCGCTGGTAAGCTTTACAAGAAATTCCATCGAATGAGCGTCGGTTCCGTAGTGGGTGTAAACCTTTTGTTGCCAGAAGCGCTTCGCTCCCTCCCTGATCGAACGACCATACATTCCGGCAAAGCTGCCAACGTTGCATTGAAAACCGCATTCACAACCCAGCAGCCAGTCGAGCAAATCGATGCGCTGATATGAATACTCCTGCTCTATTCTGCCACGGATGGTGTTTCTTCTGAAAAATCCCAAGGATTTCGGAATTTTGTGGCTTTGATGGTTGGCAAGAATCCGACAGCGTTCAGGGTGCGCAATCATCGGAATGAACCCTTTCCGCATAATGGTGGTGATGATCTCAAGAGTCATGCTTTGGTGCGAACCGGAAGGAATCTCGATCAGCAGGTAACGGGTTCCTTCCAAAGGCATGAGATCATTGAGGTATTCATGGCAGTGGTTGTCCAGGCAATACTCTCTGCCTGCAAGAAGTCTGAGCGCAATCCCTTTGCGGTCAAGCGCCGCCTGAAGCGTTTTTATGGAGCGCTGAACGTCGGCACGGCTTGCGTCATACAAATTCCTGATCAGATGAGGAGTACAATAGACCGAGGTAAACCCTGCCTCCGAAAGCAACCTGGCCATCTGAATGGATTCATCGAGTGTCGATGGGCCGTCATCAAGGCCTGGCAGAATATGGCAATGATAGTCAATCACTCTGTCCCGTTATTGCACTGCAAAAGACAGGCGTCCTTTACCGTTGTGTTCAGGTTAAACCGGCGCAGAAAAAGAGACACTGTGCTTTCCCAAGCGGAAGCGCCGCCTTTAAGTCGCATGTACGATATTATATATATCTCGCAACAAGCATATAATATATACACGATCCTGATATAACACAAGCAAACACCTCCTGAGTATAGGGGATTTCTCTATGCGTGGTCAAGAGCAAAAATCGAGTTAATTCATTACAAATAATGACATTAAAAGATTTTTTCAGACGATAGCCGGAGCAATAAAAAAATAAGGCAGGAGAAAATTCGACTCAAAACGAGCAGTCGAG
Source organism: Chlorobaculum sp. 24CR (assembly GCF_004118635.1). Lineage (GTDB taxonomy): Bacteria > Bacteroidota > Chlorobiia > Chlorobiales > Chlorobiaceae > Chlorobaculum. The sequence goes on from NZ_SDGU01000023.1 coordinate 19,672, forward strand.
TCGGGCAATGTCAGCAGAAAAAATGGAAAGAGACACCTCCGGCAACCATAGACTTTATGGTTGCCGGAGGTGAAAATAGCGGGTGTCGTTCTGTGATGCAGAGAGCGCGAATGCCAACTCTTCAGGGCTGCGGTTTCTCGAACCTGAAGCTGTCGAGGAAGCTGGTGTCGAACTCGCCGCTCCGGAACACCGGGTCGTGCATCACCTGTTTGTGGAAGGGAATGGTGGTTTTGATGCCCACGACGATGAACTCGTCGAGCGCCCTCGACATGCGGGCGATTGCTTCGTCCCTGGTGTGGGCTGTGACGATGAGCTTACCGATCATGGAGTCGTAGTTCGACGGCACGACGTAGCTGGCGTAGCAGTGCGAGTCGATCCTGACGCCCGGTCCGCCAGGCGTGTGAAAGACCTGGATTTCGCCAGGCGAAGGCCTGAACAGGTGTTCGGGGTCTTCGGCGTTGATGCGGCATTCGATGGAGTGGCCCCTCGGCTCAAAGGTTCTTCCGGCAAGGCTTTCTCCATCAGCGATACCAATCTGCTCCCTGACGAGATCGACGTCGTAACGCTGCTCGGTGACCGGATGCTCCACCTGGATGCGGGTGTTCATCTCCATGAAGTAGAACTTCTTGTGCTTGTCGAGCAGGAACTCGATGGTGCCGGCGCCTTCATAGTTGATCGCTTGGGCCGCCGCGACGGCCGCCGCGCCCATCTCCGCCCGAAGCTCTTCGCTGACCACCGGCGACGGAGTCTCCTCGATCAGCTTCTGGTGGCGGCGCTGCACCGTGCAGTCGCGCTCGCCGAGATGCACCACGTTGCCGTGCTGGTCAGCCAGAATCTGGATTTCGATGTGGCGCGGATTTTCGAGGAACTTCTCGATATAGACGCCGCTGTTGCCGAAGGCCATGCCGGCCTCGCTTTGGGCGGTTTTGAGATTTTTTTCGAGCTGGCTCTCTTCGTGAACCACCCGCATCCCTTTTCCGCCGCCGCCAGCCGTCGGTTTGATGATGACCGGATAGCCGATTTTTTTTGCGGTTTCGATGGCGTGGGCCACATCTTCGACCAGCCCTTCGCTGCCCGGCACAACCGGAACGCCAGCCGCGATCATGGTTGACTTGGCAGTGTTCTTGTCACCCATCCGGTTAATCATGTCAGCCGATGGGCCGATGAACTTGATATTCGAGGAGTGGCACACTTGCGAGAAGTCGGCGTTTTCGGCCAGAAAGCCGTAACCGGGATGAATGGCGTCGGCGTTCGTGACCTCGGCGGCGGCGATAATGCGCGGAATATTCAGGTAGCTTTCTCTCGAAAGCGGCGGACCGATGCAGACCGCTTCGTCGGCATACCTGACGTGAAGGGAATCGGCATCGGCGGTCGAATAGACGGCCACCGTGCAAATGCCCATCTCCCGGCAGGTATGCATGACCCGCAAGGCGATCTCCCCACGGTTGGCTATGAGTATTTTTTTGAACAAGGTGCAGTGAAGATTGAAGTTATGGCTTGACTCTGAACAGAGCCTGATTGTATTCGACAGGCTGACCGTTTTCGACGAGAACCTCGACAACGGTTCCTGAAACCTCGGACTCGATTTCGTTCATCAGCTTCATGGCTTCGATGATGCAGAGCACATCGCCGGGTTTGACCTTGTCACCCTCTTTGACGAACGCAAGTGAGTCCGGCGAGGGCGAGCGATAGAAGGTACCCACGATCGGTGAATAAATATCGATGAGGTCGCCGCTGGCAGCCGGGGCCTGCGGTTCCTGCACGGCTTGACGCACTGCGGGCGGAGGAGCCTGAACTGGTTGTTGCGCGATGACAGGCGCGGTCGGCAAAACAGCTGATGCTTTCGAATTGTTTCGTCTCAGCGTGATTTCGGATTGCCCATCCTTGATGATGACCTCATCAAGAGAGGAAATGTTGACGATCTCGATAAGCTGCTGAATTTCCTTGAGGTTCATGGTTGTGGTCTTATGATTTTACGCGCAATTCGGTAATAACAGTCAAAATAATCACTTCTTAACTCTATCCATGTACTCGCCGCTGCGAGTGTCGATACGAATGACGCTGCCGGTCTGGATGAACATCGGTACGTTCACCTCGGTGCCGGTTTCGACGATGGCGGGCTTGGTGCCACTGGTGGCGCGGTCATCCTTGCTTGCCGGGCTGGTTTCGGTGACTTCGAGTTCGACAAAGGTAGGCAATTCAACTTCGAGAATCGATCCGTCATCGGCAAAGACGATATCGACCATCACCGAATCCTTGAGAAAGCGGGAGGCCGGGCCGATGGCCACCTCAGAGACGTTGATCTGGTCAAAGGTCTCGGTATCCATCATGACATAGTCCTCGCCGTCGCGATAAAGGTACTGGTATTTCTTGCGCTCGGTGACGATGACATCGACCTGTTCGGAGGCGCTGAAGCGGTACTCGACGTTGCGGCCGGTCTTGAGGTTTTTCATGCTGGCCTGGTAAAAAGCGCGAAGATTGCCGGGCGTGCGATGCACAAGGCTCTCCATGCTGTGAGGTTCACCCTTCCAGCGGATGATGGCCCCCCTTGAGACGTTACTGATAGAAACCATGAGTTGACTTGCAGATAGGCGATACAGTGCTGAGCCTGAATATCGAAGTTGAAAAGTTAAAGACACATAATATAACACAGACGGGACTGAATAACAATGACCAGCCAAGAGCCGCCCCACACAAGGGATAAAAACAAATTGGATGTTTGTTGGTCAGTCTTTAAATTGAATTATTGTAGTAATTGGAACCAGCAAGCTGATTTTCCTCCAACTGTAAATGGTAAACTTCTTATGTCGAAAGCCGAGTTAGTAGAACAGATCGCAGAGCAGACCGGTTTGACCAAGGCGGATTCTGAAAGAGCGGTCAATGCATTTATCAATGTAGTGGCCTCGACCCTGAAGAGTGGCGATGATGTAACTCTGGTGGGTTTTGGTACTTTTACCACAGGCGAACGGGCTGAGCGTCAGGGCCGCAACCCGCAGACCGGCGAAACCATCACCATCTCTGCAAAAAAAGTGGTCAAGTTCAAGCCGGGCAAAGCACTCAAAGACGAGGTCGGTGGTTGAGCCGATACCGGTTCTTACGATTCCATCGAACGATTTTTCAAGGTCCATCATTCGCATGCGCAGTGATGGACTTTTTTTTAAGGAGCAAGCATTACTATGGCGGCCAAAGTAGTTCTCGATTTTGAAAAACCCCTCTATGAGCTCGAAGAGAAGCTCAATGAAATGAGGGTTTACCTGAAAAGCGGCGAGGTCGATTCCATGTCGGAAGGCCGCGCGGGTCTGAAACGCGAGATTGAAGCGCTTGAAGCCAGGGTCGAATCGCTTCGCAAAACGATCTACAAGAACCTCACGCGCTGGCAAAAGGTACAACTGGCCCGGCATCCGGAGCGTCCCTATACGCTCGATTACATCTACATGATGCTGAAAGATTTCGTCGAGCTGTCGGGCGACCGGAATTATGGCGACGACAAGGCGATCATCGGCGGTTTTGCCCGGCTCGAGGATGAAGCCACCGGATTTTCGCAAAGCGTCATGGTGATCGGTCATCAGAAGGGGCGCGACACGCGGTCGAATCTCTACCGAAACTTCGGCATGGCCCAGCCCGAGGGCTACCGCAAGGCGCTTCGCCTCATGAAGCTCGCGGAAAAATTCCGCAAGCCGGTCATCACGCTGATCGATACGCCGGGCGCATTTCCCGGCATCGAGGCCGAGGAGCGCGGACAGGCCGAGGCCATCGCAAGGAACCTCTATGAAATGGCCAGCCTGAAAGTGCCGGTCATCTGCGTCGTCATCGGCGAGGGGGCGAGCGGCGGCGCTATCGGCATCGGCGTGGGCGACCGCATTCTCATGGCCGAAAACGCCTGGTACTCGGTCATTTCGCCGGAAAGCTGCTCCTCGATTCTCTGGAGGAGCTGGAACTTCAAGGAGCAGGCCGCCGAAGCGCTCAAGCTCACGGCGGATGATCTGCTCGCCCAAGGCATCATCGACCGCATCGTGACCGAACCGCTCGGCGGCGCGCACCAGAAGCCAGAAGCAATGGCCGCGACCCTCAAGTCGATTCTCGTCGAAGAGTTGCAGGGCTTGCTGCAAAAAGATTCAGCTACCCTGGTCGATGAGCGCATCGCGAAATTCTCCTCGATGGGAGTGTGGGAAGAGAGTTGATAATTTTCCACCACGAAAGCAAAAAAAGCAGTCCCAACAGGTCGGGACTGCTTTTTTTATGCCATTGCTTGTCGTCGTCCGCTGCTGGCCCGACGACTGCCCACCAACAAAAAAACCGGCTAAAAGCCGGTTTTTTTGTTGGAATCTCGCGAGAATCAGTTGATCGTCCAGGTGCTGGGACCGGCGAGCAGCTCTTCGAGCGTGCCTTCGCCTTTTTCCTGCGCCTTGTCGATCTGGGCGTCCAGCGCCTGTTCGTAGGTGAAGCGATCTTCCACATAGAAGATGCCGAACGGCCTCGGGAGGAAAGCCTCGGTGGTGTTGGGATCGTCAAAGAAGCGTGAGAGAATGTTGGCCTTGATGAGATCGTTTTCGTCGTGAATCCAGAGATCTTCTTTTGAAACGCCCGATTTTTCGAGGTCGATGACCGTCGGCTTGAAACCGTCGAGGCGGATGCCCTTCGAGCCGTTCGCGCCAAAGACCAGCGGCTGGCCCTGTTCGAGGAAAAGGGTCGTGTCCGCTTTCCGCTCCTTGTCGGTGAATGGGCCAAAAGCGCCGTCGTTAAAGATCGGGCAGTTCTGGTAAATTTCGACGATCGAGGTGCCTTTGTGAGCGTGGGCGCGCTTGAAAATCTCCTTCATCATCTTGCCGTCGCGATCCATGACGCGCGCCACGAAGGTGCCGCCAGCGCCGAGGGTCAGGGCGATGGTGTTGATCGGGTGATCGACCACGCCGCTCGGCGAGGTGACAGTTCTCAGACCGACCTTCGAGGTGGGCGAGTACTGCCCCTTGGTCAGGCCGTAAATCTCGTTGTTGAACAGTACGACGTTCAGGTCGAGATTGCGGCGAACGGTATGAATGTAGTGGTTGCCACCGATGGAGAGGGCGTCGCCGTCGCCGGTGCCGACCCAGACGCTGAGGTCGGGGCGGGCCGCCTTCAGGCCGGAGGCCATCGCCATGGCGCGGCCATGGATACCGTGCACGCCGTAGGTGTTGATGTAGTACGGCAGCCTCGACGAGCAGCCGATGCCCGAAACCACGACCACCTCTTCGGTTTTCAGGCACAGGTCGGCCATCGCGGCCTTGAGCTGTTGCAGAACGCTGAAGTCACCGCAACCGGGACACCATTTCGGCTCCTGGTTCGAGGTAAAATCCTTGGCGGTCAGACAGGTATGTGTATCGGTCATGATTCAGAGCTCCTTTAAGATATCGGTGATTTTTGCTTCGATTTCCATCTCGTTGAACGGCAGGCCCTGAACCTTGCTGAAGCCGACCGGTTCGATGAGGAACTTGTCCCGGATCATGCTGAGCAGTTGCCCGCAGTTGTTTTCGGGAATCAGCACTTTTTTGTAGTTGCCGAGCATCGCGCCGAGATTTTTCGGGAACGGGTTGATATAGCGGAGATGCGCGTGGGCGACGTCCAGACCGCCTTCGCGAGCCTGCTCGACGGCTTTCTTGATGGCGCCATAGGTCGAACCCCAGCCGAGAACGAGCAGATCGCCTTTTTCCGGGCCGTTGTCGAGAGTGAGATCAGGAATGATATCAGCAACATTGGCGACCTTTTCGGCGCGCAACCGGGTCATGAGCGCATGGTTTTCCGGATCGTGGGAGACATTGCCGGTCTCATGCTGCTTTTCGAGACCGCCGATGCGGTGTTCGAGACCGGGAGTGCCGGGAATACCCCACGGTCTGACGCAGCGTTCGTCGCGCTTGTACGGCAGATACGGCGGATCGTCGGCTTTGCGCTCCGGCGAGAAGACGGGAGTGATCGAGGCCAGCTCGTCGGGCGACGGCACCAGCATGGGCTCGGAGCTGAGGGCGAGGTAGCCGTCGGTGAGGCAAAGCACCGGAGTCATGTACTCGACGGCGATCTTCGCCGCTTCGTAGGCGGCATAGAAGCAGTCAACCGGCGACATGGCCGCGATGACCGGCATCGGCGCTTCGCCGTGGCGTCCGTACATGGCCATGAGCAGATCGGACTGCTCCGGCTTGGTCGGCAGACCGGTTGACGGGCCGCCGCGCATCACGTTGATGATCACGAGAGGAATTTCGAGGATAACCGCCAGGCCCATCCCTTCGGTTTTGAGCGCCAGGCCGGGGCCGGAGGTGTTGGTGGCCGCAAGCGCGCCGCCATAAGCCGCGCCGATGCTGGTCAGTACGCCGGCAATTTCGTCTTCGGCCTGGAAGGTCTTGACGCCCCACTTCTTCAGCCCGGCCAGGGTCTGGAGAATTTCTGAGGCCGGGGTGATCGGATAGGAGCCGAGGAAGAGCTTCAGTCCAGCCTTTTTGGCGGCAGCCGCCAGGCCGATAGCCGAGGCTTCGTTGCCGGTAACGCGGCGATAAACGCCCCCTTTTTTCTGTGCCGGAGCGACGCAGAAGCGACCATGCTGCGAGAACATCTCGGTTTCATCGCCGAAGTTGTAGCCAGCCTTGACGGCTTTGATATTGGCGTCGGCAATATCCTGCTTGTTCTTGAACTTCGATTGCAGGGTTTCGATCGTGGTTTCGAGCGGCAGGCTGTAGAGCCAGTAGAGCACGCCGAGCACAAACATGTTTTTGCAACGGTCGATGATCTTGATGCTCAGGCCAGTATCAGCAAGAGCCTTGCGGGTAAGGCTGATCACCGGAATCTTGAATACAGTATAGTCATTCAGTGTGCCGTCCTCAAGCGGATTGTTCGCTTCGCCGTAACCGGAAAGATTCAGGTTCTTGGCATCGAACCCTTCGCTGTCGGCGATGATGATGCCGCCGTGGTGCAGATTGTTCAGGTTCGCCTTCAGCGCGGCGGCGTTCATGGCGATCATGACATCGAACTTCGCGCCCGGAGTATAGACGCCGGTCGTTCCGAACTGCAACTGAAAGCCCGATACGCCCGCCACAGTACCTGCAGGAGGTCTGATTTCCGAAGGAAAGTTCGGAAAAGTGTTCAGGTCCGAGCCGTAAACGGCCACCGTGTTGGCGAACTGTGTGCCGGTAAGCTGCATGCCGTCACCGGAGTCGCCGGCAAAAAGCACTGACACGCTGGTTTTAGAAATTACCATGTCATTTTTATTTAGGATTGCGGTGTCACTCATGGGTATTCCCTCTTCCTTTTTTCAGAAAAAAGTTCTGGGCGACAAAAAAACCCCCGCAAATGACCTGGTCATTGCAAGAGCTGATGTCGTGGTTGTATGGAGAAATTCTCTCAACGGCGGGTTCGGGCAGACAATACTTGACCCGAGGCAAATTTTTGCCGATCTAAAAAATATACGGCATTACGGCTGTCGATGCAAGAGTAACTGAGGGTTATTCCGTTTTTTTCTTCTCGACCATCATATTGTTTTCTTTCAGCCAGGCCTGCCACTCCTCCTCCTCCCTGACCGGGCACTGGTTGCTCAAATCGCAGATGTCGCAGCGCATCAGGCCGTAAATCTGATCCATCCAGCAACCATTCGTGCTTTTTTTCACCTCATTGACGTAATTCGGATTGGCCATGGTTTTCCTGACGCCAATATCCATCAGGTCGAGGATGTCTTTCCTCTTTTTCGAATGTTCGATTCCCCAGCTCATGATGCCTCTTGCGCTTTAGGGTTGAAGAATATAAGACTTATAGGTCTTATGGGACTTATAAGTCTTATAGGGTAAGACTTACGATGAAATGCACCGTTCTATTCGCCTTTGATTAAAACGATTAATATAGTGTCTTTTTTGTTAACACCACTGTTTGCACCCTGAATGCGGACGTTTCCGGCGAAAATTGCGCTTCACAAAATCCGTTGGCATCGGGGCTGAAAAACCTTAAATTTCGGGCCGAAAACCGCTGCGGCTGGCTCTGTTTGCCGCGCATCGCAGCTCAACCCACAAGGGGTGTCGCCGGATTGCCATTCATGTGCTTTCCCGACGCCCGCAAGCTACAGATACCAATGAATTCACGAGAGATACGGCAGTCGTTCCTCGATTTTTTTGAGGGCAAGGAGCACCGGATCGTGCGTTCCGCGCCGGTCATTCCGGCCGAAGACCCCACCCTGTTGTTCACCAACGCGGGTATGAACCAGTTCAAGGACGTGTTTCTCGGCAAGGGCAAGCGCGAGTACAACCGCGCCGCCGACACCCAGAAGTGCATCCGCGCCTCCGGCAAGCACAACGACCTCGAAGATGTGGGGCGCGACACCTACCACCACACCTTTTTCGAGATGCTCGGCAACTGGTCGTTCGGCGATTATTATAAAAAGGAGGCGATTGGCTGGGCGTGGGAGCTGATGACCGGTGTCTGGAAGCTGCCGAAAGAGCGCCTCTACGCGACGGTCTATCAGGACGACGACGAGAGCCTGGAACTCTGGAAAACAGAGACCGACATCGATCCGTCGCACATCCTGAAGTTCGGCAACAAGGACAACTTCTGGGAGATGGGCGAAACCGGCCCGTGCGGCCCCTGCTCCGAAATTCACATCGATCTGACCCCCGACGGCTCAGGCGGCCCGCTCGTCAACGTCGGCGACCACCGGGTGATCGAGTTGTGGAACCTCGTCTTCATCCAGTATGACCGCCAGGCCGACGGCACCCTCCAGCCGCTGCCGCAGAAGCATGTCGATACCGGCATGGGCTTCGAGCGCGTGGCGGCGGTGTTGCAGGGCAAGGCCTCAAACTACGACAGCGACGTGTTCACCCCGCTCTTCGAGAAGATCACCGAGCTGACCGGCGTCAGCTACACCGCCTCGCTCGACAGCGCGACCGACATCGCCATGCGCGTGATCGCCGACCACTGCCGCACGCTCACCTTCGCGCTCTCCGACGGCGCGATGCCGGGCAACGAGGGGCGCGGCTACGTGCTGCGACGCATCCTGCGCCGCGCAGTGCGCTACGCAGGCACGCTCGGCTGCCACGAACCGATCATGTATAAAATGGTCGAGGTACTGGCGAGCGCGATGGGCGAGGTCTTCCCGGAGCTGGACAAGCAGCGGGCGACGGTCGAGAAGATCATCTGCGCCGAAGAGGAGAGCTTCCTGGTCACGCTCGGTCGCGGCACCGAAATCTTCAACGAGGTGGTTGCCGGAATGAAAATCTCCGGCAGTACGACCATCTCCGGCGAGGACGCTTTCAAGCTGTACGACACCTTCGGCTTCCCGCTCGACCTGACCCGACTTATGGCCGCCGAAGTCGGCCTCGGCATCGACGAGGAGGGTTTCGAGCACTGCATGACCGAACAGAAAACCCGCGCCCGCATGGACCGCAAAGGCAAGATGCAGGTGCAGGATGACGGCGGCGAGTGGCAGTGGTTCGCGCCGGAAACGCCGACCACGTTCGTCGGCTACGACACGCTCGAAACCGGTGCGACACTCTCCGCCGTCAGGACGAATGGCGACAAGCTTCTGGTCGTGCTCGACCGCACGCCCTTCTACGCCGAAAGCGGCGGCCAGGTGGGCGACCACGGCACGCTCGAAACCGCCGGATACCGGCTCGACGTCACCGATACGCGCAAGGATGGCGAGCAGATCGTCCACGTCGTCACCTCGGCTCGCGACAAGGTGCGCGACTGCGCCGTCACGCCAGCCGACCTCAACTTCGAGGAAGCCGTCACCGTGGAGGCCGCCGTTGACCGCGACCGCAGAGTCGCCACCGAGCGCAACCACACGGCGACGCACCTCTTGCACGCCGCCTTGCGCAAGGTGCTCGGCGAGCACGTGCAGCAGAAGGGCTCGCTGGTGACGCCGGAGCGGCTGCGCTTCGACTTCAGCCACTTCTCAAAGGTCAGCGCCGACGAACTCGAACAGGTCGAGCACGAGGTCAACGCAGAGATTCGCAAGGCGGCGGGCGTCACCAAACACGCCGACGTGCCCTACGAAGAGGCGCTTTCGCTCGGCGCTCTGGCCTTCTTTGGCGACAAATACGCCGACCGCGTCCGCGTGGTCGATGTGCCGGGCATCTCCATCGAGCTGTGCGGCGGCACCCACGTGGGCAACATCGGCCAGATCGGCATGGTCAAAGTCGTCAGCGAATCGTCGGTCGCCGCCGGTATCCGCCGCATCGAAGCCGTCACCGGCGAGGCCGCCGAAGCGCTGCTCTGGCAGGAGTACCGGAACCTTCAGGAGATCAAACAGCTTTTGAAGCTCAAGGCGGACGAAAAAGCCGAACCAAAAATCCGTGAACTGCTCGAAGAAAAAAAGTCACTCGACAAGCAGCTTCAGGAGAGCCGCCTCGCCGGATTGCTCGACCGCCTGTCGGCCTCGCTCGTCGGAGGCGAGGAGATTGCCGGATGCCGCGTCATGACCGAGTGGCTCGACGGCGTCGGCCCGGACGAGCTGCGCCAAGCGGCTGTGGCGCTGCGCGAGAAGGCGCCCTGCGCGGTGGGGCTGCTGTGCAGCGTGGCCGACGGCAAGGTGTCGCTGGTCGCCTTCGCTTCGGACGAAGCGGTCAAATCGCTGAAGCTCAACGCGGGCAAGTTGGTCAAAGAGGCGGCGGCCTGCGTTCAAGGCGGTGGTGGCGGAAAGCCTGAACTGGCGACCGCAGGCGGCAAGGAGCCTGCCGGAATCGACAAGGCCATCGAAACCTTCGTGGCGTCGGTCAGGGCCGTATTACCGTGATGAACTGCTTGAAAATGAATGCTTTATGTTGATTCTCGACTGTTTTTTCGGACGATGTGAAAAGCCCTCGTGCGATGGTTGTGGCTTGGTGCCCGTCCGCAATCTGCGGCGCGCGCTCAAATCGCGTTCAATGAGCAAGAGCGAAGAGTCGTGCGTCGATCCGGACGAGTCATGGAAAAAAGCGGTGGACGCGACGCTTGCCGGAAAATCACCGGCAGCCAGCAAGGCATCGGCAAAGCGCAAAAAGCGCCTGCTCGCGCCGCGCGAAGAGATTCCGTGGTACCCGATCATCAAGCCGGAGCTTTGCAACGGCTGCGGCGACTGCAAGGTGCTCTGCAAACCCGGCGTCTTCGAGCTTGGCGAACCCGACCCGACTGGCATTCATCGCCCGAAACTCATCGTCGCCCACCCCATGAATTGCCTCGTCCTCTGCGACCGCTGCGTGCCCATCTGCACCTCGGGCGCAATCGTGCTTCCGAAAAAGGAAGATTTCGAGAAATACGTAGAGTATCTGGATTAATTGGTAGTGGATAATGAATAATTAATAATGGGGATTGGTATGAGGAAACGGCTGCTTGCTCCGAGGGAAGAGATTCCCTGGTATCCCGCCATCGATGCGGAACTTTGCAACGGTTGCGAAGCTTGCGCCGAGTTCTGCCGCCCTGGCGTATTTTCGCCCGGCCAACCGGAGCCGGATTCGCCGGTAGTCCGCCGTCCGAAAATGGAGGTGGCAAACCCCTACAACTGCCTCGTCCTCTGCACCCGCTGTGAGCCGGTCTGCCCCTCCGGCGCAATCACCCTGCCCGATCCAGGAGAATTCGAGCGCTTCGTGGAGTACGTGGCGTAGTACAGCAAAGACAATTATCAACTATCCATTGTCAATTAGACTTGCAAGGCATCCCGGAGCACATGCTTTTTTTGGAGCACAAATATGGTCGGACAAACTGACACGCACCTCGAACCGATTTCACAAGGCTTTGGTCAACATGGAGATCATCGGGCGAAGCTCGCGCTCCGATTGTTAGGAAAAAAATACTTCCGCTATTTTCTCCATTCCTCGCTTCAAATAAAAAAACCCCGCCGGAAAGACGGGGTTTTAATTCATAGCCATCCAAACAATTCTAACTGAAATCTTTACTTCCACTCAATCTTCGCGGGCGGTTTTGAAGAAATATCGCAGGCGATGCGGTTAATGATTCGGTTCGAGACTTTTGAGAATGAGTCGTGTGGGATGTGGACCCAGTCGGCGGTCACGATCTGAGCAGATATTGCCTCAGGCACTCTGACGACAGGAAAGTCTCTGAGACAAAATGCGGAGGGGCATCCAATCGCCAGCGTTCTGACTAACCGGATTATATTATAACCCTGTTAGCAATTTAATATCTTTATTTGAGAGCGTCTCTAAATATTCTCTTATATAAAGCACCGGAACTGCTGATGACTTCTCAGATTCATATTTTCTTGCTGATACTCGCACCATTATATTATCAGGTATTTTAACAAAAATATGCTTAACAACCTCTTTTATTCGTAGTATTCTTTGGGATAATCGCTGATCGTCTAATCCAGTATTCTCTATATTCTTCATTAATTTGCCACCCGTAATTCTCCAATAATAAACATCTTCATTCTGTCCATCGAATTGAGTCGCCATAAAATTTGTAACACTTAAAACACTTGATTTTATTGGAATCTTGATATTTTGCTGACCTGTTATAGAAAAGCCTTGTGATGAATAGCACAACTGTTGCATATGTCCCGCTTTCTGAAGTCCGTTGCGACTCCAAGTCATAACTATTGTCACCTCTTGTCCATCAGCATTCCGGTAAGTTCTTCCAACTACTTTATCATACTCTGATTTGGCATCTTTTATCCATGCCGGACTAGCAACACTACTTCTGACAGAATACCAATTATCGGGATGTATATCAATCAGTCTCTCGATATCTGGAGGATGAGCGCTATAAATATTTTTTTGTTTTTGAGCAACCATAACTATTGAGCTGCCCATAAGCAAACAAAACAAAAGAGACAGTATATATTTATTCCTAAAAATCATTACTTATTTTATTTTATCATCAATAACAAACATGGCTTTATCAATGACCGCGAGCAGCACTAAAGCAATTATGAATACCATTATTCCAGTCGCGTCATGGTAGATGCCTTGAGCATATCTATTCCCAAAATACCAAGTCATCAGCACCAGAATCATTACTCTCACTAAATTTGTTAATATGGCTATGGGAATCACCAGCAGAATTAACACTCCGATATGCCAATATTTTCTCTGCACCCCCTCTCTCAGATATAAAACAGATAACGCAAATAATGAAAATATAGAATTCATCCCGGAACAAGCATGAGCGACCTCGGCCGAATAAGGCCCAAAATATAATGACACTCCATTTGAAGTAACCGGAAACAATACGGCACTGATTATACTTGCTGTTACTGATGCCAATCCTTTGGCCAGCTCTGAAGACAGCAATTCAGGCGCAACTCTACCAAGTACAACAAACACTGTCCCCGCCAAACCTATAAACAGTGCAGACCTGATATAATCTTTTGGTGCAAAACCCATAACAAATCCAGACGTCATTAAAAAAAGGCCCCATATTTCAAAATATATAAATGGATACAATTGCCCGGATATATATATAATCAACCCAAAAATCAAGGTAGCCAAACCATATAACGGATACCCTGCCTTGCCATCTTGAACAATTGAAACAAGAACAGCTTTTCTTTCAATCCAGCAAACGACAAGAACTGTCGCAAAAAGCAATGGTTGGTCGGAATTCGAAAATGATGTTTTTAAAATCACATACTGATAAACAGAATGAAAATACATATACACCAATATCGCCCACGGAAACAATGCGGGCGTTATCTTAAACTTACTCATATTTACATCAATAACTATCCATTGATAAAATCTTTATTACAACTGAATTATCCGACTGAGAAAATGCAACACCCGGCAACGGTATTCTAAAACATGAAACCGTGTAAAGCTTCATCTGAATTTCACCTTAAAGCACTTCTTGTATCACCTCGCAGGTCTTTTCAATATCTTCAATTCTGAGAGTTGGATGTACCAAAAACATCAAACTTGTTTCCCCAAGCTCTTTGGCTATCGGGAGCCTCTTCTTCGGCTTCCAATCGATACATTCAAACGCCTTTTCAAGATATATCTCTGAACATGAGCCTGAATAACAAGGTACGCCACACGCATTGATTTCAGCCATTATACGATCGCGATTCCAGCCTTCCGGCAACGCTGAAAACTCTAAAAAAACATAACACAGATATCCTGCATGCTCCGCCCAATCAGGTATATCCGGAACACGCAACCAGTATTTCTGCTTTGCTGCTTTCCATATCATGGCGGCATACTCACGACGCGTTTTGCTCCATTCAGGCATCCTTTTTAACTGTATCCTGCCAATAGCCGCCTGCATTTCAAGCATTCGATAATTAGAGCCAAATGATTCATGCAACCATCGAAACTCGGGAGGATGTTTTTTTTTATACACTGCATCCCACGACTTCCCATGATCTTTATATGCCCAAATTGCTGCCCAAAGCTCATGATCGCTTGTTGTCACCATACCACCCTCTCCACCGGTAGTCATGATCTTGTCCTGGCAAAACGACCAAGCGCCAATGTGACCTATTGAGCCAACTGATTGCCCCTTGTATTTTGCTCCGTGGGCTTGTGCACAATCCTCTATAACAAACAATCCGTGTGCATCCGCTATATCCATAATCGGGTCCATATCACATGGCATGCCTGCAAGATGTACGCAGATAACCGCTTTCGTCCGTGGTGAAAGTACCTTCGCAATAGTATCAGCAGTAATATTCTGTGTATTTCGATCTACATCTGCAAAAACCGGCACCGCCCCCATAGCAACAATGCACGATGCCGACGCAATAAACGTTCGGGGAGTCACAACAACTTCATCGCCAGCTCCAATACCAAGAACCTTCAATGCAACTTCAAGCGCCAACGTTCCATTTGCAAGAGCTATAGCATACTTGCTACCCACCCACGAAGCAAACTCTTTCTCAAACTCGCGACACTCCTGCCCTGTCCAGTAATTAACTTTGTTCGATAAGAGTACTCGACTCACTGCATCAGCCTCTTCTTGTGTATATGATGGCCAAGGTGGAAAAAAAGTATTAAGCATAGATTTTCATAACACAAGGATAACACATATAATTTATACTACTCATTTTAAAACTTACCCCTTTATTCTTCTAATAAGAACGTCTCATATTCGAGCATTTTCTTTGATCGCGCCTTGAGTCTTTTAGCTGGAGTTCCTAAATATATCCCCCATGCATCAAGCGACATGGTAACCAGTGAAAGCGCACCGACTGCCGACCCCAAACCTATCGTCACGCCAGGCAGCACTACACTACCAGAACCAATGAGCACATGCCGCTCTAAATTAACTGGCGATATAGCAATATTTTTGTATATATCAGGAACTGTTGTATTCGTTAAAGAATATCCTGTATAATCATCTGAAACAGAATAGATCCTTACACCTTGTGACAAACCACAGAAATCTGCAAGCTTTATCCCCCCAGCGCAATTCAAATGACATGCGCCGCCAATATGGACATGATTCCCAATATCGAGATACCCTTTATTGGCCGCAATAAATACATTTTCATCTATCTGAACATTGCATCCGATTGAAATATTTTCAAGCCCAACAATGGTGCAGCTTTTAGCAATCTTTACATTCTTTCCTATAGACCTGAACCCCATATTTACAAGCTCTTCACTCACAAAAAAGCCCCTGTAAAACGGGTTATATGCTTGTTCCAACATATTTTTTCATTTCATGCAGTAGCTCCATAATCAACAGTAATCGTCGTACCTGTCACGTGCTCTGCGTTGTCACTCAAGAGATAGCTCACAGCATGAGCGGCATCTTCAACCGAAGTTAACTGCCCGGAAGGCGAGCGCCGCCTGATCGATTCGAGCTTTTCATCTTGAAGCTTTGAGGTCATGTCGGTCTCCATAAAACCGGGTGCCAAGGTATTAACAGTTATATTCGCTTTTCCGACCTCACGGGCAAGCGATTTTGTAAAACCGGCAACAGCAGCTTTCGTGGCGCCATAAACAGAGAGGCCATTGAAGCCTGTTGAGGCAACAATCGAAGAGATATTGATAATCCGCCCACACCTGTTCAGAAGCATCCCGCGCAAAAGATATTTGGTCAAGAACACCGGAGCTTCGATGTTGATTTTAATCAACCGGGCTATATCCTTTTCATGCAACGTCGCAAGAACGCCATCGGTGCCGATGGCCGCATTGTTAACCAACCCCCAAGGCCGTCCATGCCGTTTCACGATTTCAACGGCAAACGAGTGAATACCCGCGCAATCGGAGAAATCATATCGCTCAAACGCAATCCGCTCACCATACTGCTCAAGTAACGAATCGAGCTGCGCGGTCATGGTGCGTCCGACAGCAACAACCTTGTACCCGTCGGCAAGACATTGACGCGCGATGGCAAGACCCAATCCGCGCGTTGCGCCGGTAACGACAACGACTTTCATCTCTGCACCCTTTCGCGTTTTCCTGCCGCGCTCTCTTTGAGTTCATCCATAAAGGAGATGACGCCGGGAATTTGCCACTCCTCCAGATGAGCCTTGCAATAGCTCATGATCTCTTTGCGCAACACCACCGCATCGACGCCGGAGCGAGCGATGATTTCCGCCGCGACGAGCTGGCCCGTGATACAATTTTTCTTGCCAGACACCCGGACATCAAGCACTCCATCGACACGCCGGAGATGCTGCTCGACCAATTCCGGAATGACCTTGTTGCCTCCGACATTGATCGTCCCAGAGGCTCGTCCTGAAAATAACACCCGATCACCCTCAACCCGCACCATATCCTCCGTGTCGAGATAACCCTCGACATCGAGACGACGTGCTATTTCCAGCCCATCGGGCAATCTGGGCGGCTTGATGAACAGATGCCCGTCATCGCCGATACGCAAAGGTATCGGAAAGTTTTCACCCTGAAGCCAGGCAGCGGGAAAACCGACACGTCGATCATGGACGGAAAAGACCGTCCCCGCCTCCGTTGAAGCGTAAATATGTGCAATTCTCGCCGTCGGAAAAGAACGGCACAACGCATCCAGAATCTGCTGATCGGCTATTTCTCCACCAAGCGTTATCTGCCGTAACGGGCAGGCCATGACTCGCTTGTCCATCAGCATTTTTCGCCACAACGATGGCGTAGCCGACAAGGCGTTAACACCATGCCGAACCAGTGCTTCGAGTTGCGAATCGAACTCACGAGAATCGGAAGCGATGAGCAGGGAACCCGAAAGCAGCGCCTGCAGAACCACCTGCAAACCGGCAAAACGAGATGGATCGTACAGTAATCCCCAGATGAAATCCGCCCCTTTTACGCTATCCCGCTTCACCGAACGGGTGATCGACGCGAGGGTGTGGGCGATCAGTTTTGGCGTTCCAGTCGTGCCGGAAGTCGCCAGCAACCATTGCGTTGCCGCGACGTCTGGCGACGCGTCGCCATTCCGAGCGTCCTGCAAAGCGCAAACGCCCTCGGCATTCATGAAATGAGTGCACCCTGCGGCGACGAGCAATTGGTCAATCGTGGCCTCATCCAAAGAGGCCGGAAGAAGCAGCATCGCCTCAACCTTGCCATCGAACGCGACAAGCGCCGTCAGCAACGCCCAGGCGGGCAAGCCTTTGAGAGCGATACGGCTCTTCGCCGTAACCATAAATCCCCGGCGAAGCGCTGCGGCCTCTTCGAGAAGTCTATCGACAGAAAGTACTGTGGATGGAGTTGCCAAAACCGCATGATCGCCGGAAAAGCTTCCGACAATCTCGGGCAAGGTCTCTAAATTCATGAAGCATAGCGTTCATAAATGGCCACGAATTCTCTTAATGTCTTTGGATAAACCGGTTCATCCATCATGGAGAAAGGATCATATTGCAACTCTTCCTCAAGTCGGGCCACGAGAATGGCGAAACCTAACGAATCCAGACCGCTCTCAAGCAGAACTGTATCATCGGTATAATCACTGATAATTGTCCATCCATACTCAGTAGCCATCTCCTGAATGATGGTAATGATTTTTTCTTTCATGGTCATTTTATAGTACCCGGCCCCTGAAAAAAAGGCATAGTCTCTGTACTGTTATGATTGATACCTTTACGCATTACAACATTCTTCATCGTTCTAACCAGTATCTTTATATCAAGCCATATCGACCGATTATCGACATACCAAACATCATATCTGAACTTTTCATTCCAACTTATGGCATTGCGGCCGTTAATCTGAGCCCAGCCGGTTATCCCCGGCTTTACCTCATGGCGACGGCTCTGTTCAGGTGAATACCGAGGAAGATATTCCATCAAAAGAGGACGCGGCCCGACAAGACTCATATCACCCTTGAGCACATTTATCAACTCTGGTAGCTCGTCAAGGCTCGTAGTGCGCAGAAACTTGCCAAAAGAGCTCAGTCGTTCGCGATCTGGCAAGAGGTTTCCAGCAACATCCCGCGCATTAGTCATTGTCCTGAACTTGTAGATTGTAAATGCTTTCCCGTGCAGTCCGGGTCTCATCTGCGAAAACATAACTGGACTTCCATGCAATATACGAACAAGCAGCGCAAGAATGAGTAATATCGGTAGAATCATAATAATCCCGGGTATAGTCAGCAAAAGATCAAATGCTCGTTTAAGCATAGTAATCTCATCTTGCTATTTTCTTAAAAATAGCAGCATACTTCTCAACCCCGACTCTCAATGATAAATGAGACTGATAATATTTTTTACCTCGTGCGCCCATAGCGTTCCGTTCAGAAGAACTCATCGAACAGAGTTTTATAGCTGCCTCTGCAATCGATTCCGGATTCTCAGGTTCAGCAGTAATGCCGCAACCGGCATCTTTCACAAGCTGAGCAGCATCACCCTCTACAGCAATTAGCAATGGTTTACCTGCTGCCATATATGCCTGAGTTTTTGATGGTATTGTTGCAGAAAACAATGTATCTTTTTTGAGATGAGCCAGAAGAGCATCCGCCTTACAGAGCAAAGCTCCCATATCTGTCATTGGTACTGCTTGAAAAAAAAGCACATTATGCAGATTTTTCTCTTTAACAATTTTTTTCAGGTTATTGACCTCAACGCCACCACCGATAAACACAAAGCAGATATTAGTAGCCTTTGTCTGAACAATCTCTGCCGCTGCAAGCACTGTATCAAGTGCTTGGGCCTTTCCCATATTACCAGCAAAAACAATAGTAAACCTGTCTGAACCGGGAAATTCATTTGGTGCGATACCACGCGGATTACTCATCGCTGCTTGATCGCACCAGTTGTAAATAACATCTATCTTTCGGGCTGGAACACCGCGATCGATAAGCAACTGCTTAAACCCCGGAGAAAGTACTACAATATGATCGACTGAACGATAAACCATTTTACATATTCTGCCAACGATATCCAGCACATAGCAATTAGAGACCATACCCGTTGCTCGCAAAGAATCTGGCCACATGTCCTGAATATCATAGACAACAAGAACTCTCTTGAACAGACGAATGAAAGAAGCCGCTATGCCAACAGTGAGAGGCGGATGATAAGCATAAATAACATCAGGCCGCTTAACCATAAAAAAACCATAAAGAAGGGCAGAAACCGAAAAACTGACATAATTCAGCATTCGCTCTAAAGCGTTCTGATTATGGCTTGGATAAAGGGGAAGACGAGTGACCTTAACGCCATCAATAACTTCTCGCTGGATCCATTCTATTTTGTAACCGGGATACAGCTTGCCTCCGGGATAATTCGGAAAGCCTGTAACCACTTCGACATCAAAACCCTGCCCGACCAGTTCTTTTGCGAAAATCACTCCCTTTATTGCAGGTTCAGGATCAAACCACTGGGTGAGTATTAATATCTGCACAAAAGCAAAGACAATTTTTTACATAAATCAATGCGTAACACCTTCACATTTCGCTGCTTTGAAAATTGTTTGAAATATGATTTTCATATCGAAAATAAATGACCGGTTCTTCAGATAGTATTCATCATACTCCACTTTCACAGGAATCGGCAGCTCATCCCGTCCATTAATTTGTGCTGGACCTGAAAGACCTGGGGTAAGCACATGTACGCCTTTCTCTGTACGTAATGCAATGAGATCACCCTGATTAAACAGTGCCGGACGAGGACCGACGATACTCATATCTCCTTTAAGAATACTCCATAGCTGAGGCAACTCATCTATACTTGTTTTTCTTAAGAACTTGCCTATAGGAGTAAGATATCTGTCAGGATCCGGCAGGAGATGAGTCGCAACCGCAGGAGTTTCAACCAGCATGGTACGAAACTTAGGCATCCTGAAATTCTTATTGTTCTTTCCTACACGATCTGACCAGTAGAGTACAGGCCCCTTCGACGTCAGCTTTATGAATAATGCCGCCGTCAGCATTGGTATCCCCAATAAAAACAGAGCCAGTAGTGACATGGTAACATCAAAAAATCGCTTCATTTATAGATCTATCAAGAAAAAATGTTTGATAAATGAATTACTTTTTTTGCGACACATTAATAGCATCAGCCGTTTTTTGTAATGCCTCATCTACAGTCACAACAGGCTTCCAGCCAAGAATATCACGAGTTTTCGAGCTATCAACCTGCAATGATCCAAAAAGACGTTGCGCAACGGCACCCTGGCCAAGCAGCTTTGCAATAATAGTCATCAACTCAACCGGTACAGGAATCAGTCGAGCAGGCTTACCAAGAGCTTGTCCCATACGTTGCAACAGTTGAGTCGTTGACATATCTTCACCATCCGATACCAAAAACGTCTGATTTGCAGCTTTCGGATGATCAATGCAGGTTACAATCAAATCAACCAGATTGTCAAGTGCAACCAGACTGCGCTGATTGTAAACAGAACCCAAAGGCAGAGGTATTCCCCGAGCAAGCCAATTCATCATAGATGCAAAATTCGCTTTTACCCCGGGTCCATACACCAACGGCGGACGAATAATCACCACCTCCATACCGGTTTCTGCCGACAGTACAGCCAACTCTTTTTCAGCCTCATATTTGCTAATGCCATATGAATCCTGTGGCTCGGGTTTTTCAATAGCAGAAAATGGTTTGCCAAAAAGCGTAAACTCGCCATTAA
Source organism: Chlorobaculum sp. 24CR (assembly GCF_004118635.1). Classification (GTDB taxonomy): domain Bacteria; phylum Bacteroidota; class Chlorobiia; order Chlorobiales; family Chlorobiaceae; genus Chlorobaculum. The sequence goes on from NZ_SDGU01000023.1 coordinate 40,617, forward strand.
CCTTGATCGAACTTATAAACACAAAACGTCGAACACCAGCCAAAGCCGCCTGTCGCGCAAAATTCATAGTGCCATCGACATTCACACGTCGAAACTCTGCCAACGGATCCTCCGCTTCATCGCGCAACACATGCACCCGAGCAGCAAGATGAACAATACAATCAACTCCATTCAAAGCATCAGTCCAATCAATCTCAGGATTTAGATCGCCAACTTGAACCACATCAACACCATTTGGGAACTGATACATAGTTTTGCGTACCGCAGCCCGTACAGAGTATTTATCTTGCAACAGGCGATCAATCAAGGCTGAACCAACAAATCCTGTTGCGCCTGTAAGAAGAATCATGTATCTCTCAGAAAGAAAATTTCAGGTGAACATTTTTTTATAATTGTACCTTTGGTGCTTTACTCCAATCAATCAGTGAATCTGCCTTTGCTATATCTATAAAATCAAAATCATGAAGAAAATTTTCAAACTTCTTCTCTGCGCTTTTAAGCCCCACATACGATTTGAATCGACGCGATAAGGATAATTCTTTGATTACTGGCTGATCAGGATCAAAATCTCTTGGATGAAAATAAGTCATAATGTAATCAGACTTATTACTCCAATACTTAATCAAAGGATATGGAAATAATCTAAAATAGCCGCCTCCAGAGTAAATAATTTGTTTACTAAATATCGTATGATAGTTTATAGGTAGCTCTTTGATGATAATGCCATTATAACAAATAATCGATGGGAGTGGTACTTTATATGAGGGGAAACCGCCATATGCATGAGCAGCAGGAAATACAGAACAGTCTATCTCTATGCCTTGCTCAAATAAAACCTCAAAGGCCCACTTATTTCCCTCAGTAATTGAAAAACCTGGTGCTCTGAAATATTTAACTTTTCTTCCTGTTATATCCTCTATTACTCTTAGTGACCTTATTAAATCTTCTCGAAACTGATGGGCTGTCTGCTTGTAAACCAGTTGATGTATGTCTGTATGAGAACCTATTTCATATCCTCTCTTCGTTATCTCTCTAATGATATTAGGATATTTTTCAGCAATCCATCCCAAACAAAAGAATGTCGCACTCTGGCTCTTTTTTTCAAGCAATAAAAAAAGCCGATCCATGTTGGAATAAATGCGGCTTTCGTAACCGCCCCATTGGCTCACGTCATCTGTAAACGAATTATCGAACAAGTGAAACCACTCTTCTATATCGAACGTTAGTATGTGCATGCTGATGTATTACTATCGACCTCTGAGATAGTTGAAAACCTGATTAATCGTCTGAAAAGGGGCTGCAAAAGTTAAAAAAGGATCTTTTATGTCTAAAACAGCATCCGTTGATAAATGGCGGTATCCATCAAACCAGTCACCGAAAGAAAGCCCTGTGCTTTTAATAAAATGAAAAGGAGTTGCGAAATCTCTGAGCATATAAGACCATGTAGCCCCATATTTCTGTGCCGGAAGAGGATTAAAAGGTAATCCCACTAGATCACTATAAGCATACCAGAGAACATCGCGTAATGCCACACGAGTCAGGTCTTCCCATAGTTGCGCCCTTATATTGACCTCAATCATTTTATAACTCTTATCCCTATCATCGTATTTGAATTCTGATCCGCATAAACCACGGAAATCACAAGACTTAAGAAACTCTATACTGATTTTTTGCACATCATCATTGGCAACAGATTTCACAAAACTTCCTGATCCAAAATTCACAGGAACCTGCCTGATTTTCTGACCGGTAAAATCGGCTATGCACACTCCTGTTGCTTCGGTGAAATACCCTTTAAAAAGAAATATGTTGCTTTCTGGGCCAGGAATCACCTCTTGTATAGTTGACTGAGCAAGAATCCCATCATATTGATTGATTACATTCTGGAATTCCTCTACTGTTTTTATAATAATTACTTTTTTACCATGAAATCTCTTTTTCCAAAGATGTATCAGGTCTGGCTTGACAATAAACGGAAGGCGTATCCTCCCAAGAATATCATCAATAGTCTCATCTCCATTCAGATAAAGTGATCGAGGGACAGCAACACCATGCTCCTCACAAAGCTGATAGAACCTTTTCTTGTTAAGGAAATCTTCTGTTTTATTCCTCTCGTAAGAGGATTGAAATAGGTAATATTTCCTCAGATCACTGACGTTTCTGGTAATAAACTCGATAAAATCGTCATCAGCCGGGAAAAGAACTGGCTTTGTTCCGAGTTTTTTCGAAAACGCAACAAGGTCATCAAGAAGAGTGTCTGGATTTGCCAGATAACCAAATGGTGGCCTAAGAATATATTTTGAATAACGCCCGATTCTTCCTTTTTCCCTATCTGTACCAAAAACCTTTACGCCCCGAGCTGAAAATATTCTCCCAACCGCAAGACCTGTGGCGCTTAGACCAAGAACGACAACTGGCGGTTTTGAAGATGTCCTAATTTTTGTCATTACATTAACATTATCATTTATCCGGTTACCAAAACTCACTTCACCTATGACTCCTCTATATAAAGAGTTCCGCTATACCATGTCTCAGCTGCTCCCCGTAACGCAAGAGCATTAAAATGCAGAGCATCCGTTGTCTCTGTACCTGGCGGTATCCGCATTACTCCAAACTGAACGATATGTGGCCATTTTTTTTTCGGGCGAGCATAAACCTCCCTCCATTTATACCCGTCTCTGCTTGCCCAGAGATGGGCTGAAGCATCCAATTCATTTTTTCCTCCCTCAACTCCAGTGCTGATAAACATGGTACCATCGGATAACACGCCAGAACCATGGCAAGGTCCCTGTATTCGTTGAATTTTTGAAAGCTCATGGGTAATCCGATCAAAACGGATAATATAATTTGGAGTAAGGTCGGCATCGGAACCCGCATCCGTACCCCAGAACAAAGCCCCCGTAGTAAAAATAACACCCACAGCGCGCCAATCCTGAGAGCCGCCACCGATTCTTGACCAACTTTCGCCAGTATCGGTACTTTTGAAAAGATTACATTCCGCATCAGCATCCCCTGTGCCCATCCATAAACATGCCTCAAAGGGATCCCATTGAACAAAATGAATGTGACGCACCTCACCGGCAGAAAATTCAAAGATTTTCCTGAAACCTAATACGGGGTTTTCAGTCCGATAGAGGGCAACAGGGATTTCACGATTCTTATTCAGAAAATACTCACCATACAGAACGGTTCCGTCAGGAATCTGGCAGAGCGCTTTTGAAGCAGGCTTGTTACCGCGATGCACTCGATCAACCACCCGTGATGAACCATCTTGATCAATCAAAACAAATCGCCGCTTAAGAACAACAAGTATCCGACCATCACACAACGGCTGCGCTGCATGAATTCCCATCCTTAGACCAAGTCGTGTAAAAGTAAAAATAGAAAATAGCCGTTCCGTGAAAGAAGCTGACAATTTTGCAACAACTCTTTTCTTTTCTCCATTCTCATACATTACCAAACGCAAACCATGTGCCACGAGAACTTGCTCTCTATCAACATAAAGAACTCTTGCTCTTTTTATTTTACGTACCACAACAAATCTCACAATATTAAGCGTTATTTATAGATTCAAAGCAAAGCTCTTTTATCATTTTTTCATACTTTATTGCTATTGCCTGCTTAGAATAATTCTGAACAACATATTCTCTTGCGCGTTCACCTTCTTTTTCCAATGCTTCTCGTTCTTCATATACCTTTATTATAGTTTCTAAAAAGGTTTTATTATTTCCCACCTGCACAACATGCCCACACCCCGATTCCTGCAAAACTCTTTTAAGATCAGAACCATCATCAGCTGTCACTATAGCTGTACGAGCACAAGCCATAATAGAAAATATTTTTGAAGGAAAGCCATCTCCTTTAATATGAGGACTCAACAAAACAAGGCAAACGTCGCTACTTGCATTGATCCATGGAGTTACATCACGCGGCATGTAACCAAGCACAATAATATTTAATAATTTTTTTTCTTCAATTTCTTTTTCAAGTTTTTTCCTCATTATTCCATCACCAACAAAAATAAATTTAATCGGCAATGATTTTAGCCTCTCGGCAGCATAAACAACCGGGCTAAAATCTTGTCCATTACCTATATTACCCACATAGGAAACAACAAAGCAATTATCAAGCCCATATTTAGCAGAGATAGTGTTTCGCCGCGGGTGTGGCTTATAAAGTTCAATATCAACAAAATTTTCAATCAGACACAGTTTATCTCTCTTATTAACACGAGACAACAATGTTTCATAAAATGCGTTCCCAATTACAACCACTTTATCATTGACTTTGTAGACAAACTTTTCCATCCCCTTCAGAATACGTATAAGAAGCTTTGATCGTATTTTTCCCTGCCTTATCAAACCGTCAGGAAATACATCCTGAACAATGTAAACTGACGGCACTTTCCAGATTTGAGCAAGAAATGACCCAATGATTCCTGCCGATAACGGAGGGGATGAGGATATAACTATATCTTGACGTCCGACCTTAACTATTCCAATAATTATCACCCAAACATGAAACAAAAAAGCAGATATGAAACGAGAAACAATACTTGAAGATTTTTTAAACATCGGAATATGTATCGCCGACACGCCACGAATACTACTAACTGAAAATAACCCTCCCCACCTCTTGCTAATTGGCTGCTTTTCATTTTCTTCAGGAATCACATTATAGTGAGGAGTTGTTGTAAGAACAGTGACTTGATGACCTTTTTTTTGGAGTTCAACAGCTAAATCACGATATAAATAAGCATTCGAAACACCATCAGGAGTGAATACGAGCGAATGAATCAATACTTTTGCCAATGTGTATTCCTTTTAATATTTCTTCCACACCACCCGATTCACATAACCGGTATAGCTGAGTATAATCCTGAGCACCTTGTCCGAAACATTCGGCATCGAATAGTCGGATACCTGCCGCAATCCGCGCTCTTGGCCGCGTGGCTGCGTGTCGAGAATTGCCATCGCCTGCATAACGAGATCAACATCGAGGCCAACCATCATCACGCTTGCCTCCTCCATTCCTTCAGGCCGCTCATGCGCCTCGCGGATATTGAGAGCAGGAAAATTCAGGATCGAAGACTCCTCGGTAATGGTGCCGCTATCCGACAACACTGCCTTGGCATACATCTGCAAATGCACATAATCAGAAAAGCCGAGCGGCTTGAGCAGTTCTACCCGCTGATCGAACGTTACCCCTTCAGCTTCTATTCGTTTTCGCGTGCGCGGATGGGTTGAGACGATCACCCTTTTTCCCGACTTTTCCGCAAGCGTGTTCAGGATGTCAACAAGACGCATGAAGTTGCTGCTCGATTCGATATTCTCTTCACGATGTGCGCTCACGACAAAGTACTCACCATGCGCCAAAGCGAGGCGCTGAAGGACGTCTGAACGGTCGATTTTGTCGCGATAATGCGAAAGCACTTCAAACATGGGGCTTCCCGTCTTGATAATCCGGTCGGCAGGCAGTCCTTCAGCCAGGAGATACTCGCGAGCAATATCGCTGTAGGTCAGATTGATGTCTGACGTATGATCAACGATTTTGCGATTGATTTCTTCTGGCACCCGCTGATCGAAACAGCGGTTTCCCGCCTCCATGTGGAATACAGGTATCTTCCGGCGCTTTGCGGGATAGGCCGCCAGACAGGAGTTCGTATCACCGAGAATCAACAGTGCATCCGGTTTTTCCAGAGCCATCACGCTGTCGGCTTTCGCAATAATCAGGCCAACGGTTTCCGCCGCTGTAGAGCCTGCCGCTTCGAGAAAATGGTTGGGCTTGCGAATATTGAGATCGTCAAAAAATATCTGGTTCAGTTCGTAATCGTAATTCTGGCCGGTATGTACCAGAACATGATCCGTATGCTCATCGAGCTTTGCAAGCACCCGTGAAAGCCGGATGATCTCCGGACGGGTACCAACAATGGTCATTACTTTAATCTTTTTCACAGCAATAGAAAAATTGTTGCCCACAAACCGAATGGATTCATGAGTAAAATTCAGACGGGCATAAAATAGGTATCAGTCAGTTCTGGATTAAACATTTCTGAAGCCCAAAAAAGCGTTACCAGCTCACCCTGGCCAGTGTTGGTGATATGATGCGTATAGCCTGGCGGTATATCCACAACACTGAACTCCTTTCCTGAAACGCGATGCTCGATAACCTCATCACTATCGACACGCCGGAACCGGATGACCGCCTCTCCCTCCACCACCATGAACTTTTCCGTTTTCGTATGGTGATAGTGGTTGCCGCGTGTAATGCCCGGTTTCGTTCGTGAAACGAAAATCTGCCCGAATGTGCGGCTTTTCATCATCTCCGCGAGACAACCGCGCTCGTCAGACCTTATCGTAAGCGGATACGCAAATTCCTCTCCATCCAGATACGATAGATAGGTTGCATACAGTGCCTTGATGAGGGAGCTGTCAAACCCGGGCATTTCAAGCGTTTCGCGCGAGTTTCGGAAGGAGGTTATCAGATCGGCAAGCTCTCCAAGCGATATGGGATACCCCGAAAGATCCGGAGCAAAAGAGAAACCTGGCTGAGCATGAGAATCATCATCCATAATCTCACCAACCAGCGCATTGACCACATCATCGATGTAGGTAAGTTCGATCACTCTTGACGGATCGGAGATGGAAATCGGCAATCCGTGAGCGACGTTATGGCAAAAAGTGGCGGTCACGGAATTGTAGTTCGGCCTGCACCATTTACCGAACAGGTTTTTAAACCGATAGACAACAGCTTTTGCACCGCTGTTTTCGGCATACTGTCGGATGGTCTCTTCAGCCTGTAGCTTGCTCTGTCCGTAAGGATTGACGCTCTCCGCCTGTATCGACGAGGCAAGCACAATCTTCGCAGCTTTACCGGATCGACTTAAATATGAACAGATGCTTTCCGTTAACCCAGCGTTACCGGTTATAAACTCCTGTTCGTTCTTTGGACGGTTTACACCTGCAAGATGAACAACAACATCTACGTCACTCAGCATCCGCTCGAGATCGACAGAAGAATTGGCGATATCGAACTCATAGAGCTGAACACTCTCAATCATACGTAACACAGAGCACAGATTTTTACCGACAAAACCGTTCGAACCGGTTACTAAAACTTTGATGATTTTGGATTCTGAATTTTGAATTTTGGATTCAGGGATTACAGACATATAAAAGAAGATTTTAAATTCTAAATTATGGATTTTGAATTACTATAATTTCCAGAGCAATAATCGGTTATTTTTTTCACTATTTTCTTAAACAATTCAAAATTCAGAATCCAAAATCAAGAATCATAAAAAAAGCTTTAAGCTTTTTTTATGGAGGTTGTTTTCACTATTGAAGTAAGGATATTAATCAGGCATTCAGATTCCTGAATCAGATGGATGAGGTGTTCAGTATCAAGAGTATTGCTATCACGAAGAAGATGTAGCCAGTAACGTGCTTCCCGTGCCTCTTTGGATGCAATAGACATTTTCGAAAGAAAGTCAGCTCTGCTTTGACCTGCAAGTGCCTCTTCAACATTTGCTCCGATACTCGTTCCAGATTTAAGCAGCTGCTTTGACATCACATACTCTTTCTGTGCCACAAGTATCTTATAAAGATCGATGATGCTCAACGCAAACCGATAACTCTTATCCCTGATCAGATTCTCTTTCATAGCATTCTGACGTTTCTCTGCCTGATAATTCAAAATCAAGAATCCAAAATTCAAAATCTCTTTTCTTCACCTCATAGCTCCACCCGCTCCCCATTCATTGCCTTTTGAACGCACTCAAGCGTCATCAAGAGTTCGCACATATTATCGACATTGAGCAGCGGTATATTGTGAGAGTTATAATCCTCTTTCAATGAGACCTCCTCGCATCCTTCGCTGAAATATGCGGCATAGTTCAGGTCGCGGTTGTCCGCCGGAACTCGATAATAACCGCCAAGATCCTCCGCAACGGCAAGTTCTTCGCGAGTCAGAAGGCTTTCATAGAGTTTTTCACCATGCCGTGTTCCTATGATGCTAACTGGAACATCGCTATTCATGAGCTTTTTGAGCGCAAGTGCAAGTGTTTCGATAGTGGCGCTTGGAGCTTTTTGAACGAACGTATCACCGGGATTGCCGTTGGTAAAGGCATAGAGCACGAGATCGACGGCATCGTCGATGCTCATCATGAAACGGGTCATGTTTGGATCAGTAACCGTCAATGGACGGCCATCCTGAAGGTACTTGAGGAACAGAGGAATAACCGAACCCCTGCTGGCCATAACGTTTCCATAGCGTGTTACATTAATCACCGTACGCTCTCCAGAGACTCGTGACTGTGCAATAGCAACCTTTTCCATCATCGCTTTTGAAATACCCATAGCGTTAATTGGATAGACAGCCTTGTCCGTGCTGAGCACAATAACCCTGCTCACGCCAGCCGCTGTCGCCTGCGTTAACACATTATGCGTGCCGAGAGCGTTCGTACGTAACGCCTCAACCGGAAAAAATTCACATGATGGTACCTGCTTCAAGGCCGCTGCATGGAATACATAATCAACGCCCCCCATTGCATCGCGAACGCTATCGGGATTGCGTACATCACCGATGTAGAATTTGAGCTTTGAGTTGGCATACTCTTTACGCATGTCGTCCTGCTTCTTTTCATCACGGCTGAAAACACGAATTTCAGCAATGTCTGTTTCGAGAAAACGGCGAAGGACTGCGTTACCGAAAGTTCCGGTACCGCCAGTAATTAGGAGGGTTTTATTTTTGAACATTTATCTGTATTTATCATTATTACATATTAACCAAGAAACACATTTTTATCCATCAACACAGTATCTATAAAGTTCAATATATTCTTCAAATCGTTCATTCTTATTAAAAGATAATAAAGCATGCTGCCTACAATTTGCATCATAAAAATTCTTTCTATTTTTCTTTATCACAGATATAGCCTGAACCAGCTTTTCTAAATCACCCCGTTCCACTACTATACCACAGCCTTCTTTTATAGATTCAGCACTACCTCCAGAATTAAAGGTTATTACAGGAGTTCCACATGCCATTGCCTCAAGGTTTGTAGTAGGATAATTATCCTCAAGAGTTGGGTTAACAAATACATCGGCAGAACTATATATTTCAGCAAGTTGTGAAGTGCTATTAGTACTCCGTACGCCTATAATCCCATCAGGAAGTTGCTTTATCTGCCTTTCACTCACCCCTACCAGTATAATCCTTTCGTCCGGCTTAAGCCGTTCTGCAAGGTCAATAAAATATTGCAATCCTTTTCTCTCACCCCATACTGAAGCAACGCCTAAAATCAGAAATTTACCCTCAAGATTGTAAGATCGCTTAATATCACTCAAAACAGGCTTAAAAACATCTATATCAATACCATTATTTATAACCTTAACCGGATATTCATTCAGATATGAATCTTCAACCTGTCTCATCAACCATCTTGATGGTGTCACAAATGTGAGATTATACATACCATTAAATATCTTTTTTTTCTGCTGATAGTTTTCGGATGATCTATCAATATAATAGCTGCTCGGATATTCACCTTTTAAGGCACAGTGATGACACACTTTTTTCCACTTATCACAACCGATATAATCATAATATGCACAATGTCCAGTAAATGGCCAGCAATCATGTAGTGTCCATATGACTGGCTTCTTGATCTTTTTCAAATACTCAAACAACGATCCGATATGTATGTAGTAGCCATGGAGATTATGCAAATGGATCAAATCAGGCTTCAAAAAGTCTATTTTTTTAATAAACGCTTTTGTTGCCCATAATGAACTAAAACCGTGTACATCAAAAATTCTTGTTTGCACGAGATGCAAATAATTATCAAATGTACTCCCAATTTGTATCACATAAGAATTTTTTACATCTTTAATACGTTTACGTCCATACGCAACCGTACATTTATCCCCCCCCAATACGATCCTATCTTGCAATTCGCTTGCTATACGTCCCGTGCTACCATATTCATAATCAGAATTAACTTGCAGTATATGCATCAATTTTCACATTTTTTATATTTTTCCATACACCCCAATCCAACCAAAAAATCATATTTCAGGTATTTCCCCATCAACCAATCTCGTAAAAACCTGCAACTGATAATGCGGATTATAATATTTATCTATAACCTCATAACAACGACACCTTATAAATTGCCTATCATTATTATTGGCAAACCAGCATTTAATTTTTCTCTTCAAATCCTCAACATTGTCACGTTCAAAATAAAACCCATTATATCCGTCAACAATTACCTCTGCTTCTGGCATTTGATACCTCAAATCGCCATGCGTACCAACTGGAGTACCATAACCTAAGCTATGTATAGCTGTTAAACCTACATCGCCTGGAGAGACGCATAAATCTGACGCAGATAAATACCTCGCAATCTCTTTTTCATCATATATTGCCCCTGCGAAATGCAACCATCCACGATCAACGCCATTTTCACCAAATTTCTTTAATTTTTCTTCTTCCTCCCCAGAACCAATTAACAATAAATTTATCTCAACATTCTTTATATTTATTTCCAAAACAGCTTGGAGCAATAAATAAAGCTTTTTTTGAACCGTCAAGCGTCCAATAAAAACAATAGTGGGCAATTCAGTATTTCTAAAAAACCCAAAAACATCTTTTTTGTTCAATCCGGCATAATCGCCTCTATACTTCAGCTGTTTCTCATAATTCAATGAATTAAAAACAACATATAAATGATCTTTTTGAAAACCTAAAGATTGCATCAAGCCCTTTGCCCTTCGCTCATATAAAAGATGCTTATGTGCGATTCTAAAAAAAATCTTTTTTATCAACAATCTAAAATATCCTTCTTTACCATATAAACCATGCCCCCAAAACACAACCTCAATCCCACGCAGACGACATATTATAGCTGAAAACCAAGTAGAAAGGCAATACAGGTCGCCCAAAAATATGGCCGATTTCATTTTTTTACTTAAGCAGACACTAACAACACCACGCTGCCAAACCAATCTTCTTTTATTAACAAAAATATTTTCAACGAGTTTTACCCGACCCTCATATGCCTTAAATTTATTTTTCTTAAAATCTATACACTTGATCCCAAATAACAAATCACCTCCAACTACAAAGTGATAATTATACTTATCACACTTCAGCAATTCCATCCACAACGCCTCACGATAGTGAGGAGCTATATTTGTTATTATATAAACATCATTACATATCATACATTTAACCATCTCTAAAACATGCAGCATTAGCTCTTTAGCAATTATAATTTATCAACTTTATCAAAACAAATAGTTAACATTTCGGATAATCATTATATATCACTAAATCACACAAATAAAATAATCACTATATTTATTATTACTTTTAATCTTTTTATTCCACCTTAGAAGCAACGCCCCCTATCAATCATTGACTACTTATAGCAAGAATCTGATCGTATATATTTTTTCCCCCCTTTTCTAAATCATGGTTATTTTCCACACATTTTTTTGCACTATTTTGAACCACCATCATTATATCATTGTCAAAGATTTTATCTAATTTTTCACTCAATTTTGTTTCGCTTCTTTCATCGACAACAATCCCCCACCCACCACGAGAAGCATAATTTACCGTACCGCTATATGGCGGCCCATATACCAATATTGGGCGTTCACTCATCATATACAAATGCGCTTTAGTTGATATAGAATATTCTATTGCGCTTCTATCTTCATTAAATGATTCAGGAAGAAATAACAATGATGCTTCCGACAAAACCAACGGAAGATTTTCATGCGCAGGCAATGGCAAGTAATTTATTTCTTTAGAATTTAAAATCTCTTTTGGAAGTTCCCTTGGGATGCTGTGTGTATAAACATATATTTCAGCATTTTCTTTCAAGAATTGATTTCTTCTAATAACGTTAAGCAAATCTAATATTGCCTCATATCGGCGATGTCCAAGTCCACCAGTATAAATTATTTTGAATTTATCTTTTACGACTTCGTTTCTCTTACTAATAAATCTTTGGGGATTATCTAAATGATAAGTTAAGCCAAACTTAACACCATATCTTTTTTCATATTCATCTCTCATTTTTTCTCCAAATGCTAATCGAAGCTTTGAATATTTAATAAGCTCACTCGCCTTTCTCTTTATCAACCACCCGACAGGGCTTGAATTATAAAGGCTATTTGGCCAATCGTCGGTGGTTTGAAAGCATATTGGAATATTATATTTTTTAGATATTAACATCGATAATCTTACAAAGCCCAATGAGTAACCCTGTGTATAAATTACATCTGGCTTAAAATCATTTATAAAAGCCATCATGCATTCTGAGAGACGAGTATTAAATATAATCTCCCAAAGCCCTGACTTTATCAATAAATCACCGATATACTTTTTAAACCTATCAGTAAAATTAGGCACATATATTTTATTTTCTTCACCATAAGACTCTTTTATCTTTTTAGCATCAACCATCCTAAAAACTTTACCTCTCAATAAATCGAATAAACCTCCAAATAATCTGTCACATGATTTAAGCTGATAATATTTGTCACAAAACTCTCCAAAACCATTAATTTCTGCTTGTGCATGAATCTGAGCTATTTTGTCTTTTGGCCAATCGGCAAATTGCATCCTAAGAAGAAGGTTTACGGGATCATTCTCTTTAACCTTTGACATATGGACTAACAAAAGACGTGGATATTTTTTTTTAATATTATTATCCATCTTAGTCATCTAACAATTATAAAATCCGCACAAATACCACGCTTACACACCCAAGCAGTTAAACTATTTAACATTAGCAGAAAATATTGTTTTATAATTTTCATATTTTTCACGAAAAACCTCGGAATTAAATAATTTATAATATCCCAACAATGTCATCGCAACATAGCTTAAGACTATTACTCGTCGAACGTCTTTACTCTTTATACTTTTTATTATCATCGGAATCACAGCTATTAATGCTGGCTGCATATACAGCCCAACTCTCCCCGCGAGCTGAACAATAAAAGAAAATGGCAAGACATAATAACCAGCAATTGCAATTTTATATAGTAAATCTTCACCACTCCTTTCATTTCTTGAATAATAAAGTATTAAACCTAATATGAAAGTATAATATAAAATTCCCAACCCGCTGTTAAGTTCTGTGCCACCGAAATAATCAGCGTATCTATCAAAATACTGCCCAACCACATAGAAAAATTGCTTCCCCAATGATGGTCCTAAAAATAGCATTAACAAATACAAAATAAACAAGATCACTGCCTTAACTTGCGTTACATGCCAATTATAGATAAACGGCAAGTATAACAACAACAGGATCATTGCGCTTGTATGAAATAATGAAGCCATTACAATATAAAAAGCATACTTTATTATATTTTTTTCATAAATTGAATCTATCGATAAAACAAATAACAAAATAGCTACACACTGACGCATTGCAGAGAGCTGTATCAACATAAATGATGGATTAAATAAATAGATAAACACAGCAAGCCAATAGTATTCTGATGGTACATATTTCAAAATAAACCTATAATAAACATATGTATTTATTGCTGCAAGGAATGCAACCATCGCAAAAAAACCAACAGGCTTAAATATAAGATTTAAATACTGCCACCCTATCTCAAAATGTGCTTCAGGATCATAATATCTTATATTTTTAAAACCATAATAATAAGCCATATAATCATTACCATAATCATACCTCAGTGCCAAAAAAAGAAATATCAATAAAAATGACAATCTAATCCAAAGACCATCGCGTTTTGATTTACTTAAACTCGCCAAAAAGACAACAAATGCGCTAAAAAGGCCTACCAATAGCATATATCTTTAAATTTTATATTTGTTTGCATTGTTTTTGACGCCTTTTTCTCACGACCAAAAGCATATGGCTTGGCTTTGGCGAATTAATACATACCCCAATATCATTATCACTAAATCAACTACCCCACAGCAAGCTACGGGGTATGGCTTTATCTTTGATTGCACACTTTCACGAAGCAAGCTTCGGGAAATTCGACCCATAGAGATTAAAAAAATTAACTCTAAGGCGAACATATACTTTTATATATTTTTATCATCTCTGTAACATTATTTATTTTATCATGTCGTTTTTCAGCAGACATAATTCCCTGCGATGATAACTTCATAGCGAATAAATCATCTGTAAATATCATTCTAATATATTCTGCAAGCATTTCAACTTCTTCAAAACGATATAATATACCAGTCTCATGATGCTTTATCATATCTTGAACTCCTCCAACATTAGCCGCTATAGTTGGCACACCTAATATTTGCGCCTCGCCTACTGAATTTGGACTATTCTCAATGCTTGATGGGCATATAAATATGTGAGCTGCAAGATACTCTCTTCTCATTTCACTTTCATTTAACAGCCCTTTGAATATTACATTCTCATTAAGCTTTAATTTTTTTATTAACCTTTTTATATATAATCCATATCCACTAATTCTAATTTTATCTTTTATATTTTCAGCTCTTATTATTGATGTCCCCGCGATATTAATTTTTATATCAGGATATTCATCTTTTATTAATGAAACCGCTTTTAATACTTGATGTAGCCCTTTTATTGGGTAACCTGCCTGACTTAAAAATATTGTATTTCTCTTTATGTTGTTGATATCCCATTTTTTTGCCACATAAAACTCACCTCTAAGGATTTCGTCACAATGATAATAAACAACAGATTTGTTTATTGCTTTTGTATGCGCTTTATCCCATTCTGTTCGACCAATTACATTCCCAGCTTTTTTTATATATTCTTTCTCATACCACCCTCTTTTTATAAATTTTTTTTTCGCGTTAATAATAGTATCTCTTTTTACAACGTCTCTTATTGTTATATTTTTCACTATGCCTGTTAATGATATTCCGGCATAATAATATCTTTCAATGACACTAACCAAACCTTGTATAGAAACAACAAATTTTTCATTTTTTGACGAATGAATACAAGCTAATCCGTGTGGAAATTCCGTTCCGTGTATATGCACAAGATCTGGCATATAACTCTGAAATACCTCTTTCCACAATCTCTTCAAGCTTTTATTATATCTTAAATTATTATCACATGGAAGCAAATAGTATTTTACGCCACATATATCAAAAAACACATAATCACTTCCACCATATACTGTTGCAACAGCAATGTCTATTTCTTTTTCTTTTTTTATTTGTTCTAATAATCCATACATCCATCCACCCGTTACAGATGCAGGAATATTAAGAGTCTTACTTGGCTCCGGAAATACTATATTTGTAATCCAAAGTATTTTCATGCAGTCAGCTTAAATACATTTCTTTTTCTATATGCACTTGCATCATCTATTACTATTTTTTATTTATTTTATCATAATACATATTATATCCATAATACTTATTAGCTGTTTTCCCACAATACTTTGAATATAATCATTAATATCATACACGTTATACATATCAAATACAAATGCTTGCCTTTTTTATCTTTTCACTTTTTACCCCAAGCTTCACCATCTTCATATTTCATATCAATTATTGTATCATTATAATATTTTTTAAATAGGTCTATAGTATTTTCATCGAAATTATTTTGCCAATCACCAACAACACCCTTTCTCACATGGTTTTTTCTTCCATCAGCGTTTTCTTGTTTTTTTTTCATATTTTCGAAATCGTATTTTTTTATAGCTTCATTTATTTTATCCTCATCAACATCCACCCCTATATATTCGAATACTTTTTTCAACTCTCTTACTGTATCTCTCTTAAGATCTTCGTACCTTATAAATAAAATATCTTTTTTAACTTTGAATGTGTCCCAAAATACTTTATATGAAAAACCGGGTGTTGTTAATTCAGGGTACAATAGCTTACTGTTTATATAACTATACATATTTTCCTTATCTATTTTTCTTTCATCATAACCAAATATTGTTTTATATTTTTGATTTGGATTATGATAATTTTCATGAAAGTAAAATGAATTATAAACATCACGAGGATCACGGATTATAACAATTGTTCTATATGCGTATTTTGTATATCTTAACCAATGCCTTTGTAAGATATGTTTTTCTTTTATAATTTTGATTTCTTTTTTATTTGTATTGTAACCTTTTGATAACAACGCTTCTTCTAACATGTATCTCAACCAAGTTCCTCCACACTTCGGATACTCATTTATAAATATTATTTTCCATTTTCGCCCAAATAGAATTAACAACAACTTATTAATTGTATCTTTTAGTCTTACTTTCAATAAATTTTTTGCAATTTCAATAATCTTATTTTTTTTCAACTTTTCATTTAACATAACTCATTATTTAACCATAGCAATTTTTAAAATTCTTTCAAAATAACGCCAGCATCTCAAATTCACATTCTAAATATACCATCATTTCAAAAATATATTTATTATAATACTGCTTTAATCTTTGGAACCACAATATCTACCACAGTTTTCACACAAGATTCGAGAGACTCTATATCAGTTCGAAGATGAATAGCCGGGTTTTCTGGTTCTTCGTATTCCTGATGAATTCCTGTAAAATTCGGAATCTCTCCTGCACGTGCTTTGCGATACAAACCTTTTATATCTCGTATTTCACACATTTCGAGTGATGCATCGACATAGATTTCAAAAAAATCATTCTCTCCTATGATGTCCCGCGCCATTTTACGCATATCTCGCTCTGGACTGATAAAACAATTAAGCGTCACCACTCCGCAATTGACAAACAGTTTACTGACTTCAGCAATCCTGCGAATGTTTTCCATTCGACTTTCTAAGTCAAAATGCAGATTTTTATTCAATCCGCTACGAATATTATCTCCATCGAGTACTTGAGTCAAAATACCTCGCGAAGCCAACTCGCGCTCAACACAGCAGGCAATTGTCGTTTTTCCCGCTCCAGACAATCCTGTAAACCATAGAACGCATCCTCCTTGCCCTAGAAATAGCTCTTTTTCTTTTCGCCCAAGAATCTTGTCAAAAACAGAATAGATATTATTGTTCATTTCACAATAAAGTATGGGTTTAAAAGATCCTTTTTGTTATAGATAAGGTCGCCTTTCTCATCTGATTTCGCAATTCTTTTTCCGGCGGCCAAGGCGATGGCGTGACCGGCGGCCGTGTCCCACTCCATAGTTGGGCCAAAACGAGGGTATATGTCCGCCTCGCCGGAAGCCACCATGCAAATCTTGAGCGAACTGCCGCGCTGTACAATCTCCAGATTTGGATAAGTTTTGCGCAGTGATTCGATGAACGATAACGTACGTTCGTTCATGTGCGAACGACTACCAACTACTCTGTATTTTGCATCATCACGCTTAATTGGCAACCTGATGGCCGCCGCCATCAGTTCGCTGATGCCATCAAAACGATTCGCTGCATCGACTTTGTAGGCTCCGCTACCAACGATCCCGAAAAATAGCTCGTGCAGCACCGGTACGTAGATGACGCCGAGAATTGGTTTTCCTTCTTCGATAAAGGCTATATTAACAGTAAATTCACCGTTGCGCGATATAAACTCCTTGGTTCCATCCAGTGGGTCTACAACCCACAATCTCCGCCATGATACACGTTCTGCAAATGGAATATTCTGCCCCTCTTCGCTCAGCACCGGCACTTTGGTCGCCTCCAGTTTCGCAACAATCGCTGCATGAGCGAGCTGGTCAGCTTTGGTCAAGGGTGATTTGTCCGCCTTTGCCTCAACAGTGAAATCACCGGATTCATAGACGGAGATAATTACTTTACTGGCAGTAATCGCAGTCTCAATGGCAATGATCAACAACGCATTCAATTGCTCTTTGTTCATATAATTAATAGCGAGGATATATTATAATCATAATTCACTAGAGAAATATCAAACAAATATGTATACAATTTTAAAACTAAAGATTGCCGTTTATGATAATATTACTGCTTCAAAACCTCTGTAGTAAGATAGCTTAGTCCTGAACATGACATTCTGCTTGAACAATTCTAAGAATTATACCTAATCACCCAATATCCACGATCTTTCGTTGATATCAAAAATAGCTTAACTTTAGAACGTGTATCCAAATCGCTCAATTTCATACTTATACAATTCTTTCACTTTATTTTTTAACTCTTCATCATAGTACTCTCTATATTGTTTCCTGTCGCCGGAAGAATTGAGATATGGTATGTCTTCAGAAGTAATTGAAATAATAAAGGATCCTCGAAGCAGAGCTTCGAGGTATTTAGAAGAGTTGGAGCTGCTGTGAATGCAACTTTTTATACTCAATTTCTCGACCTTGAC
>NZ_SDGU01000024.1 GCF_004118635.1 Chlorobaculum sp. 24CR
ACATTATGACTTTTATGAATATATGTGCTCAATTATTACACTTTTATCTTTAACGAAGCAGAGCTTCGGGGAATATATCCCATAGAGATTCAATATCGCTCGTTCGACGGCAACAGCTTATTCAGCATAGCGAATCTACACGGGAGCATCCGAGTTGCTGACAGCCACGATAAATGTCAGATACTCCGCCGCCAATGAGCGAACCATCGATGGCTGCTGCTTTTCGGATACCTTTGGAGTCTTATTCCTTCTCATTCAATTTATTCCTTTATTATGACCATAATCTGAATACGTAATAATGCTATTGATCCAATATATTATCATGAATGTAGCTCACAAGCTCGACAGCGCCGGAAAAAGCAGAAACCAAAAGAATCATTATTCGCACAATCAAAGTATCAATATTAAGAAAATCAAATATATTCTTCCAAAAAAAAACATCATCTATTCCGCCATTGAAAAATAATGAATAGATAACAGCAGAAAGGTTAAACCCTGAAATCAAAGGTCCTGCAATTGAAAACAGCCCACCAATAACAATAAAAAGTGAACAAACAGTGATCGCCATAGCGACACCGTTCATACTATATGAAATTAATAAACCTGATAACAACAATCCTCCGACAAAAAATCCAATTAAATACATTATCCAAACACCATCATATTCAAATGATTTTTCTTTATGATAGTTATAAAGAACCCAGCACAAAAAAAACAAAACGCCAACATACCCACCCAACGACTTAACAACTGGAGCTGGGTCAGAATAATGGATAAAAGAATACCCGACACCTATCGTAAAATATATAGCGATTGTCACACGAAAAGTTTGCCAATATAAATGATCACCATATGATTTATACCGTACATACATTCCGACAAAAACAGGAAGACCTATTAAAAACATAACCAACGTATTAAAAACATCAGACATAATTGTTTTTATTAACATTATAAAAAAACAAATCCATGCACTACATATTTCGTTTGTGCTCCCCCATCACCCCACCCCCAGCACTTTCATGCTCTCTTCGCCGAACTGGCTGATTACCCAGACGGCAATTTTGCGGCCTGGCGTGGCGGGGATTGGATGCGATTGGAAGCCGTAGAGGCGGTCGAAGGCTTCTTTGGCGACTTCTATTTTGACTTCTATTTTCAGGTTTTTTTCGGCTTTTCGTTTCTTGCCGTTATTGGCAAGGGCGTTCATGCTTTTTTTGCTCTGGGCGAATCCGTCGTGCGTCTCGCCGCAGAAAAGGAGCTGGTGGCCGAAAAAGGGATTACTCATCGGCACGGCCCTCCTTCTGGTTGGACAGATACAACAACAGGCTGAAGATGTTCAGAACTGCGACTCATAAGGTGAATGCCGATTATTGAACGAGGGTCAGAGTGAACGCTGACGCAACGGAACTGCCACGAAGATCAGCATCTTGTTATATACTGATTGGTTACGCCATTTACAAGCAGGAAAACCGGTGATGCGCGACAGGTGACGGGTGGAGGGAAAAGTCGGGCCGGGAATGTTCACGAGGCAAGGCGGGTTAAGTGTGTTAACGCTTGATAAACGACTCGATCACCACGCTCCGAGGCTTCGTCGAGAGGAGGGCGACAATGAGTATCGATCGTGAACTCGCAGCGTTGGAAATGGCATGTCAACGAGTTACGGGGAGTTTCGTTATATTGTTGCACAAGCTATTCCTTTGTATGGCGTTAATGCCTGAAGAAACGCTTGCGAAACGGGTCGGCGGCCATAAACGGGCCGAACGGAAAAACGCAAGAGTTCTGAATTTTTATCGTCATTATTTATCGTGGCTTCCTGCCGGACGAGATTCGGATGAAGCATGAATATTTTTTCGCCAGTATTGAATACCTATGACTCTCAATAAAGAGCCTGATGCCGCGCGGGCAGTTCCTGCCGTCAAGCGCGAGATACCTTACAACTACACCTCCGCGAGCGACCGCCAGGCGATTTCGTTCATTCTCGGCGAAGAGGTCGTCCGGCAGATCGATGAACTGCGCGACCTCCGCGTGACCGGACGCTCGGCCCGCCTGCTCATGCAGCTCTTCGGCGACATTCTCATTCATGGCCGCAATCCCTATCTGCTCCAGGAGCTGATCGGCTCGGAGCGCCGCCGGAACAGGATTTTCGACCATGCCCGAAAGGACATCGAGACCATCCAGTCATCTTCAAACGGCGAGCAGAGAGTGATGGCGATCGTGCAAACCCTTCGCGCGAAGCTGGAGAAGTTCCGCGCCGAGATCGAGCGGCTGCCCGAGTTCCGGCGTACGCTCAAAAAGGAGCTGGCTCCCATCGTCGGAGCAAAGAACGTCCTGTACGATCCTTTTTCGATTGTAGCGCATGCCACCGACGCCACCGACTGGCGCTTGTACCTGCCGGTAGCCGTGGTGACGCCGGACGACGAGGCGCAGGTCGCCCCGCTCATCGCAGCCATCGCCAGGCTTGGGCTGCGCGTGATTCCGCGCGGCGCGGGCACCGGCCTCACCGGTGGCGCGGTGCCGCTGCGCTCGGACTGCGTTATCATCAACACCGAAAAGCTGAACCATGTGCGCGGCATCACCGAGCGGACGTTCCATCTGAAGGACGGCCACACGGTGGCGGGCAAGGTGATCGAGGTCGAAGCGGGCGTCATTACCGAGGCGGCCATGCACCACGCCGACCAGCACGGCCTGGTCTTCGCCACCGACCCCACCAGCGAGTGGGCCTGCACCATCGGCGGCAACATCGCCGAAAACGCGGGCGGCAAGATGGCCGTGCGCTGGGGCACCTGCATCGACAATCTACTGGAGTGGCGTATCGCCATGCCGGGCGGCAACCTCTGGACCGTGCGCCGAACCGACCATCAGTTGCGCAAGATTCTTCCCGAAGATACCGTGACCTACGAGGTGCTCGACCAGCATGGCGCGCCGCTCAAACGGGTTGCGCTGCGCGGCACCGAAATTCGCAAGCAGGGATTGTGGAAGGACATCACCAACAAGGCACTCGGCGGCGTGCCGGGCCTCCAGAAAGAGGGCACCGACGGCGTCATCACCTCGGCGGTGTTCGTGCTCTACCCGAAGTACGAACAGAAGCGCACACTCTGCCTGGAGTTCTTCGGGCCGGATATGGACGAGGCGAGCCGCGTCATCGTCGAGCTGTCGAAGGCGTTTCCGTACCAGAACGTCGATCACGAAACGCTGCTTGCGCTGGAGCACTTCGACGACGAGTACATCCGCGCCATCGACTACAAGGTGAAGGCCACCCGCCCGCAGACGCCAAAGGCGGTGCTCTTGATCGACATCGCCGGGCACTCGGAGGCGGAGGTCGAGGCGGGCGTGGAGCGCGTTCGCAACCTGCTCGAAAAGCACCCGAACACCCTGATGTTCGTGGCGCGCGACCATGCCGAGGCCACGCTCTTCTGGGCGGATCGCAAGAAGCTTGGCGCGATTGCCCGCCGCACCAACGCCTTCAAGCTGAATGAGGATATTGTCATCCCGATCGACCAGCTCGCCGTGTTCGCCCGCTTCATCGACGACCTGAACGTCGAGGAGGAGCGTTTCGCGCAGTTGAAGTACGTTGACCGGATCGACGCGATGCTGCGCGAGAACAGCAATCCGGAGAGCCTCTCGCCGTTCGAGGCGAAGATTCCGGCGGGCCTCGGCCTGTGCGACCTGATCGGCAACCGCCTCGAAGCCGCCGACCCGCTGCTGTTGCGCTCGCTGACCCTGTTGCAGGAGTTCCGCACGGAGCTGAAGCAGCTCTTCCGGGGCTATCCGAAAACGCTCGACGCCATCGAGGCGGCCTACCAGCACGTGCGCGACCGACGCATCGTGCTGGCCACGCACATGCACGCCGGCGACGGCAACGTGCACGTCAACGTGCCGGTGCTCTCCAACGACCGACCGATGCTCGAACGGGCCGATCACGTCATCGACATGGTGATGGAGAAGGTGATTTCGCTCGGCGGCGTCGTTTCGGGCGAGCACGGCATCGGCGTCACAAAGCTGAAGTACATGGACAAAGCGCGCATCGAGGAGCTGACCGCCTATCGCCGCGAGGTCGATCCGGACGGCATTATGAACCCCGGCAAGCTGGAGGATTACGAGGCGCTGAACCACATCTTCACCCCGTCGTTCAACCTGCTGGAGCTGGAGGCGCACATTCTCAAGCGCGGCAAGCTCGAAGAGTTGTCGAAGAAGGTGGACTACTGCATCCGTTGCGGCAAGTGCAAGCCGGACTGCTGCGTTTACTACCCGGCGCGCGGCATGTTCTACCATCCGCGCAACAAGAACCTGGCCATCGGTTCGCTCATCGAGGCGCTGCTCTACGACGCCCAGCGCGAACGCTCGACCGATTTTCGCCTTTTGCAGTGGCTGGAGGAGGTCTCGGATCACTGCACCATCTGCCACAAGTGTTTGAAACCCTGCCCGGTGGACATCGATTCGGGCGAGGTCTCGATTCTCGAACGGGAGATTCTCTCGGCGCGCGGCTTCAAGGACTCGCCGCCCATTACCAAGATGACGCTGAACTACCTGGCCAACCGCTCGCCATTCTACAACAAGATGTTCCGCAACACGGTGCTGCGGATTGGCGGGGCCGTCCAGCGGGCCGGCACGAAAATGACCGCGCCGTTGCAGGCATCCGAGGCGCAGAATGTGCTGCCGCCGCTGCGGCTCTTGCGCTCGGCGGTGCCGCCGGTGCCGGAAAAGACCCTGCGCGACGTGCTGCCGCCCTGCGACAGCGACCAGGTGCTGGTGTTCGAGCCAACCGGCAAGGAGGCGACCTCGACGGTCTTCTACTTCCCCGGCTGCGGCTCGGAGCGGTTGCACTCGACCATCTCGATGGCCGCGATCCACATTCTGCTCGAAACCGGTACGCGCGTGGTGCTGCCGCCGCCCTTCCTCTGCTGCGGCTTCCCGCTGAACGTCAACGCCAAAGAGGAGGAGTACGCCTCGATCGTGCTGCGCAACACGGTGATGTTCAGCCAGATTCGCGAAATGTTCTCCTATCTCGATTTCGACGCCTGCGTGATCTCCTGCGGCACCTGCATGGAGGGACTCGAAATCATGGACGCCCCGAAGCTCTTCGGCAACCGGATTATCGATGTCTCGCGCTACGCTTACGAAAAAGGGATGCGGGTTGACGGCGGCTCGACGCCAAGCCTCTACCACGCCCCATGCCACGACTCGCTGAAGGGCAAAGCCTGCGACCTGTTGCGCGACGTCGGCGGCTTCGGCAAGGTGACCGACGTGCCGCACTGCTGCTCAGAGGCCGGAACGCTGGCGCTGTCGCGGCCCGACATCACCGACTCGATGCTGCACCGCAAGCGCGAAGCGCTGAAGGAGTCGATGCACGGCGCGCCGAC
Organism: Chlorobaculum sp. 24CR; assembly: GCF_004118635.1. Taxonomy (GTDB): domain Bacteria; phylum Bacteroidota; class Chlorobiia; order Chlorobiales; family Chlorobiaceae; genus Chlorobaculum. The sequence goes on from NZ_SDGU01000024.1 coordinate 5,361, forward strand.
GGCGACGATCCTCACCAACTGCCCGTCGTGCGTGCAGGGCCTCGGGCGCAACCACGACATGGGCGTCGAGCCGAAGCACATCGCCGTAGCACTGGCCGAAAAACACTCCGGCCCCGACTGGATGGAACGCTTCCTCGCCCAGGCCGCAAAAGCCCAGGCGGTGATGTTTTAATGATGAATGATGCGTTGACTGGGCGGGGCCGTCGTGTCCGCCCAGTCTGCGTCCGGCCCGGCGAGAAGCCGTGTCTGTCATCACGGCGCCCCGCTCTCGGCTGACGCCAGAATCCTACGAAAATGAAGAATAATCATTACCCTCCCGGCCAAAAACCCTGAATAATTATCCAGGATATCAATCAGGCTTTACCGGATAACATCTTATTAATCTATAAGTTAGCTCACCTCCATCATTTTACCGGTTTTGCTCCTTGGTGTTGCCGGAGTAATAACCGTCATCTCTCGGAAACACTTCTTACATATTCGTAGCTATCACCCTTTCTTCTTTTGCTTTAAAGCCTCTCATTTCTCTCGCCCGTAAAAATTTATCATCCCCATCTGATCTAACGATAAAACATTTTCTATCAAGAGAATAGCCCGTTCAGAATATTGCATGGCGAGGAATCACGCCTCACGATTCCGGATAAAGTCGCACACTTTGGCACGCATCTTGTTGCAGTAAGTATAAAACTTCTTGCAAAACGAAAAACCTACGACCATGTACAGAATTATCAATGAATCGGAATACATCGCGGTCACCTTCGTCGGCTCGGTCAGTTTTTCGGAACTTCTCGATGCCTTCCTGCGCCTTACCGCCCTGCCCGGTTTCGGCGACAAAAGCCGAATCTGGATTTTCAAAGGCAGCGATGAAGCCAGTCTATCGCTGGCGACGATCTCATCGGTCATGCCAATCGTCAAAAAGCTGAACCTGAAGAACAAAAAGAACAAAGTGGCTATCGTGTTGCAGAGCGGTCTTCACAACGCTATCGCCGGCCTGTTCGACAGCGACAGCAGCCCGGAGGACACTCGCCGCGTCGATCTCTTCGACGACGTGGACAGCGCCATGCAGTGGGTGGCGGCGTGAGGGAAAATTATGAATTATGAATGCTGAATGATGAATTAAAAGAAAGCCGTAGCGGGCAATTCCGACAAATCCGGGATTGCCCGCCATTCCTTTCCTCTTTACCTATAAGTCCTATAGGACTTATAAGACCTATCCGACCTATTCCCGCCTTTCCCCCTCGCTGGTGAAAAAGCGCTCCTTGCGATACCCGAACAGTGACGCCGCCAGTTTGGCGAGCATAAAAATCACCGGCTGATAGCGTAGCGTGCCGCCTCGCCCGCTCGCGGCCCGGATTGCGGGAACCAGCTTTGCTGCCACCGTTTCGGGCGTTTCGGCCGTTGCGTTGAAGAAGCGCTTCTGCGCGGGCGTGGCGTCGCGGAGCAACAGAGCGGTCAGCACCAGGCCGGGACTCAGCTCGTGCACTCCGACCGAGCGCTTTCCGGCGGCTTCGAGTTCACCACGAAGCAACTCGCTCATGATCGCCACCGCCCGCTTGGAGGCTCGATGCGGCACGGAGGTGGGCGACGAGCGGAGGCCCACGGCGGTAAATCCCATGTTGAACAGATGATAGCGCGGCCCGCCCTCGCCCTCGGGCTGGCGGAGCATAACGCGCAACGCCTCCGAGCAGAGCATCATGCTGCCGGAAAGATTGGTGCGGCAGGTCTCGTCGATATCGGCGGGATCGAGCTCCCAAAGCGGTCGGCGCATCCGGCCCGCCGTGCCCGCATTGTTGATCCAGCGGCTGATGACGCCGAGCTTCGATGCGGCAAAAGCGGCAAATCCGGCGGCCTGCCGGGAATCGGAAACATCACACGCCATGCCGTGAACCTCCCCTCCCGGCGCATCGCTTTCGAGGGTTTGCAACGCCGACACGAGGTTCGAGGCGAGGCGAGAGCAGATCACCACGCGATCGCCGGCCCGCAAAAACTCCCGCGCCATCGCCAGACCGAGTCCGGCGCTCCCGCCGGTAATGACCACCCCAAGAGAAGCCGATATGCTCTTCGTTCGTTGCATTGAGAGGATAACCGTGATTTTTCAAAGAGAGAGAAAATACAGCAGCGCGTAGCGACTCACAAGCAAAGCATTATTCTGAACGCGATGGCGTGTCGCTTTCGTTACAATCATTGATATTCAGGCGATGTTTGTATTATACTTTGCTTTGTAGAGTACTTTACGCCAAAACACAAAGAAGCACGGACTGCGGCCTGAAGCCCTCGCATTCAGGTAAATTGCTTAAATTCAATCCTGTTTCCCAGCAGTCAGCCAAACAAACCTGAAGCGGACTCAAGCAATATGGAATCCTATTACCACCAGTTTCTTGAGGAATTCCACTTGCCATTGACCAATCCGGTGCTGGTCTTTTCGCTCGTACTGTTCGTCATTCTGCTCGCGCCGATTGTCTTCAAACGCTTCAACATTCCCGGCACGGTCGGCCTGATCCTGTCGGGCGTGCTCATCGGCCCGCACAGCCTCAATCTGCTTGAAAAAAGCTCCGCCGTTGAACTCTTCTCGACCATCGGCCTGCTCTATATTCTCTTCATCGCCGGCCTTGAACTCGATGTGAACGAGTTCAAAAAGAGCCGCTATAAAAGCGCCCTGTTCGGATTTCTGACCTTCAGCATACCCATCGCGATAGGCTATCCTTTCTGCCGATACCTGCTCAATTACAGCATCGGCACGAGCCTCCTGACGGCCAGCATGTTCGCCACGCACACACTGGTCGCCTACCCTATCGTGAGCCGGATGGGCATTGCCAAAAACCAGACGGTGGCCATCACGGTGGCGGGCACCATTTTGAGCGATACGGCGGTGCTGATCCTGCTGGCGGTCATCATCGGCTACAGCCGGGGCGACATCAACCACGAGTTCTGGCTGCACCTCGGACTCGCCCTCTCGCTTTTTTCGGCCATTGTCTTCATCGTGCTCCCCTCCATCGCCCGCTGGTTCTTCACCAAACTCGAAAACGAAAAACACGCCCACTACATCTTTGTTTTGGCGGCGGTCTTTTTTTCGGCCTTTCTGGCCAAAGCCGCCGGACTGGAGCCGATCGTTGGCGCTTTCGCAGCAGGCCTGGCGCTCAATGCACTCATTCCCGGCTCTTCAGCCCTGATGAACCGCATCGAATTTATCGGCAACTCGCTCTTTATTCCCTTTTTCCTCATCAGCGTGGGCATGCTGGTCGATCTCAGGGTGATCGCGAGCAGCCCGATGGCCCTGCTTATCGCCCTCCTCATGATTGTTGTGGCGCTTGCCGGAAAGTGGCTCGCCGCGTTTTTCACCCAGAAAATTTTTGGCTATTCCGCCTCGCACCGGCGGCTGATCTTCGGCCTGAGCAGCTCCCGCGCCGCCGCGACCATCGCCATCGCCCTGGTCGGCTACCGGGTGCGCATCCTCGACCTGAACATCCTCAACGCCATCATCATCCTCATCCTCGTCACCTGCATCGTCGGCTCGCTCGTGACAGAGAAAGCGGCAAAGGAGATCGTCCTCGAAGAGAGCGACGCCACGCCTGAAAATGAGAGCGCTGAGGGCGACGCCGACGAGCAGATTCTGTTGCCGATCGCCGAAGCCAAACCCTCCGAGCGGGTGCTGGAGCTGGCCGTGATGATTCGGGAGAAGCGCTCCGCCAATCCGCTGACCCTCCTGACCGTCGTGCCCAATGACCAGGCGGCTGAACTGAACCTGAAAAAAGCCCGGAAAGAGCTGGCTCCCGCCGTCGATTTCGCGGCCTCGTTCGACACCCGCCTCAACATCGTCGCCACCATCGACTACAACATTTGCAGCGGCATCGGCAGAACGGTCAAGGAGTCGCAGTCCGATCTGATTGTTTTCGACTGGCCGCACCGGCAAGGCTTCATCGACCGGATGATTAACGACGCCACCGAAAGCATCGTGGGCTGCACCTGCAAAACCACGATGATCTGCCACCTCACGCGCCCCTTGGCTTTGCACCGGAGAATCGTGGTCATCTGCCCGCCTTTCGCCGAAAAAGAGAAAGGATTCGGGCAGTGGGTGCGCAAAATGAGCCGCTTGTCGCGGGAGCTGAGCGTCCCTCTGCTCCTGCATTGCGACCGGAAAAGCCGCTCGGCAATCAGCGATGCGCTGAAAACAGCGCCCTCCGGCTCGCCCGTTTTGTACGAAGCATTCAGAAACTTCCGCGAATGGGAAGAGATTTCAAAACAGAAGCTCCAGTTCAGGGATGACGACATCATCGCCTTCGTCAGCGCCCGACGCGACTCGATCTCTTACCGGGCCTTTTTCGATTTCGTACCCGACCGGATCGAAAAGCACTTCCAGAACATCAGCAAAATCATGATCTATCCGGCGCAATTCGATTCCGCCTGCATCGAAGAGGGTTACGCCGATATGGTCGCGCCCAAACCCTTCCCGTTCGGCGCATCGACAATCCGTAAAATAGGAGAGGAAGTATCCGTTTTCATCAAAAAGAACCGGTTACAAATCAGAAAAAAGCTCAGAAAAACACGGCAGCGAAGCCAAAAAAATTTGGAGAATGGCGGAAAGAGTCATAAAATGTAAGCTCATGTAATATCAATTATTAACACCGTCAATCACCGCCCGGCGCGGGAGTTGACCTATTTCAGCCGCCTATGCGAAGAGAGCAACAATTTTGGCCAGGCCTTCGGGTTCTGAAAACGCTCATGGCTTGCGCCACCATTGCCGCTTCGCTGACCTTCCATCCCCCAACGCTTTTTGCTGCCGACAACGAAACCGAACTGCCCCGTACCGATCCTTCCGCTGATCTTTTCTCGCCGGTCAGACAATCAGTTCAAAACATCCAGCATCTTTTTACCGATGTCAGGCAGTACCTTGGCATTCGCTACCGTTTCGGTGGAGATTCTCCGTCCGGTTTCGATTGTTCGGGTTTTGTCCGGTTCATGTTCAGCAAGGAACTCAACGTCGATCTGCCGCACTCTTCGCGCGAAATGTCAACGATGGGTACAAGAGTTGACCGGAGCGAACTCCGTCCCGGCGACCTGGTCTTCTTCACGAATGGCAAAAACCGCATCAGCCACGTAGGCATCTTCGTCGGCAACGACACCTTCGTCCACTCTTCGCTCTCCAAAGGCATCACACGCGACACGCTCAGCGAAAGCTACTACAGCAAACGCTTCGCCACCGGTGTGCGTATTCTCGACGTGCAGGACAGCCAGCTTCCAAACGACCTCAATAACCTGATCGACGGCGACTCCGCATCCTGATTCTCCGAAAAGCCTGAACCGGCAACAGGCCGACAGCGGCCAATTATCAGAAATTCGACACGCTTCTGTCAACGCATTCCATGACATTTCAAGCTCGTGCCAGGCGTAAGAAAGCAGCTTGACGGACAACTTATCCGCACTAATGCAGGTTACGCTTGCGTCAACCATACGATGCTTCATTCTATTGAATTACGTATATTCTTCCCATGCAGTGCGTAACGCTATCGAACCGTCGGTACCATCGAGCTATTCGAGGTGAGGAAAAAATTTGCTGCTGACATATCTGAATCATCAATTCATGCCCCCCTCATTCCGACAAGCCGACACGGTAAAAGATGTAACTCCATACGCTGATAATCGATAACGGCATAAACCCCGAATTCCGCCACTCTGTGTCATGAAAGCTTTCCTGAAAATCTCCCTCTTTTTCTTTCTGATCTCCAGCGCTCTCTGCGCCACGCTCTATCTTGGACTCGGACTGCTCGTGTCGATGCACTCCTCGAAACCGCAAAAGGCGGATGTCATTGTCGTGCTTGGCGGTGACGACGGGCTGCGGGTGAGCAAAGGGGGCGATCTGTACAAGGCGGGCTATGCGAAGCGTATCCTGCTGACCGGCATCGACAGCCGCTATTACCGCCCGGATCATCCCAACTGGCGTGAACGCAAACTCATGGAACGGGGCGTGCCAAGAAAAAACATCATCGTCGATACCTGGTCTGAAACGAGCTGGGAAGAGGCGGAAAACACCTCGGACCTCATGGACAAAAAAGGGTGGAAAAGCGCGCTGGTGGTCAGCGATCCGCCGCACATGCTTCGCCTCAACAAAACCTGGAAAAAGGCGTTTGCGGGCAGCGGCAAGCGCTTCCGGCTGGTGGCCACCGAACCCGCCTGGTGGCATCCCTTCTTCTGGTGGCGTAATGACATAAGCTACCGTTTCGTCGTGAGCGAAATCAAGAAGAATATCTATTATCTGGTAGCCTATTACTGAGTGCCGCTGACGCCGGGGCCTTCGATGGCGCTGCGGCCTCCGGTGATCGGCGTGACCTTGATGTGCGTGGCGATGCGATCCCGCAGCGCAGGCACGTGCGATATGATGCCGATCAGCTTGCCGGACTGCTGGAGGCTGCCGAGCGTTTTCAGCGCCGTTTCGAGCGCCTCTTCGTCGAGTGTGCCGAACCCTTCGTCGAGAAAGAGCGAATCAACGCGCACGTTCCGGCTCGACATCTGCGACAAGCCGAGGGCAAGGGCAAGGCTGACGATGAAGCTCTCGCCGCCGGAGAGGTTGCGCGTGGAGCGGATTTCGCCCGCCTGCCACTGGTCGATCACGCTGAGTTCGAGTGCGCCCGACGGGTCGTGCAAGAGCACGTAGCGGTCGGTCATGCGCGAGAGCTGCTTGTTGGCGTGCTCGATCATGATCTCGAAGGTGATGCCCTGAGCGAAGTTGCGGAACTTCTTGCCGTCAGCCGAGCCGATGAGATGGTGCAGCAGCTCCCAGCGGCGGCACTCCGTTTGCTGCGCTTCGACCGCCTCCATTTTTGAGCGATGCTCGTCGGCCGCCTGCCGGTGCGCTTCGAGCTGGCTTGCGATAGCTCCGAAGCGCCCGCGCACCTCTCGAAGCTCCTCCTGAAGCGCCTCGATCCGCGCCGAAAGCTCGTCGGCGGATGAAGCTGTGAGGCGGCGCTCCAACTCGTCGCGCAGTCGCGCCTCGCGGTCGGAGCGCTTGAGGTCGATGTCGCGCTTCCGGTTTTCCAGCGAAGTCGCGGCGCTTTCGAGCCGCTCGCGCTCGGCCTCCGGCAGACACGCGGTGACAAACGCCGCTTCGTCGGCAAACCCTTTTCCGGCAAGCGCTTTGGCGAACTCCGCCTCGCGGCGCTCGGCCTCCTCGCGCTCCTCTTCGACGCCGCGCCGCAACTCCGCTATCGAAGTGTCGAGCACGGCGAGCGCCTGCCGCGCGGCGCTCTGCGCTTCCGACGCGCCGGCAAGCTGGTCGCGCGCCGCCTGCGCGAGGCGTTCGAGCCGCTCCTGTTCGGCATCGGGCGACTTCTCGCCGAACCGTTCGAGCCGCTCTTTCGTGCTGGCCTCCACCCCAGCGAGTGCCGCCTCGACCTCCTCGCGCCGCATGGCGAGATCGGCGTCGAGCGCCGCGAGCTGCTCGGCGAAGTTGCGAAGTGACGCTTCGCCGCTTTGCACGGATCGTTCGAGACCACTCCCCCGCTCCTCCTCGCGCCGCCACGCATCGCGCCGCTCTTCCAGCCCGGTGACGAGCGGCTCGGCAATTTCGCCGTCGAGCGTGATGCCGTACGGTTCGACGAGGCGGCGCAAGAGCTGCCGCCGCTCGCCAAGCTCGCGTTGCGCCGCTTCGCGGTCGCCTTCGAGGCGATCGAGGTCGAGGCGGTTCGTGCGCTGCCGCTCGGCGGCCTGTTCGAGACGCCGCTCGTCGTTTCGCGCGGCTTCGCTGAGCTGCTGCAATCGCGCTTCGTCGTCGCGAATCCGCAGTTCGAGAAGGTCGAGCTGCTCGATGCGACCGGCAAGATCGTCAACCTTGCGCCCGCTCTCCGCGAGATTTTCGAGGACGACCGGCTCGGCTTCACGCGGCGGAACCTCGACGCCCGCTTTTTCGAGCAAGGCGAGGCACTGCCGCCCGGAGGACTCGCGCATGGCGGCCAGGTCATCGCGGCGCTGCTCCATCTGTTCGATCTCCGTCCGGCGCTCGGCGACGCTGATTTCAAGCTCGCGGATTTCGCGCAAGCGCTCCTGCACGGCTCGCTTCGCCGCGTCGAGCGCCGCGTCGTCGCTCTCCGGCAAGGCGTTTTCTTCGGCATAGGGATGATGCTCCGAACCGCACAAGGGGCACGGCTGACCGGCGACGAGGCGGCGACGCTCCTCTTCGAGGCTGCGCACCCGGTCGGCCAAGCGCGCGAGATTCTCCTGCGCCGCCGCCTCGCGCTCCGCGTGAGTGAGCAGCTCCCGCGCGTGTTCGAGCTTTCGCGCCGCCTCCGACTGCCTGTTTTCGAGCGTCTCGATATTTTCGCCAAGTTCTTTGATTTTCGGCAGCAGCTCCTTGCCGGACTTGTAGAGCGCCACGATCTCTTCGAGCAGCCGTCGGCGCTCGCGCAGAAGATCGAGGTCGGCGCGAAGCGCCTTGAGCGTCGAGCCGCCAAGCTGCGCGGTGAACGACGCTCTCCGCTCGTCGAGCGCCCGGCGGGCCTCATCCAGCGCGGCTTGCGAAGCTTTCGACTCCAGCTCGATCTTCGCGATCTCGTCGCGCAACTGCCCGATGGCTTGCTGAACGGCGGCGATGCCGGACGCTGCTGCCCGTTCCCGTTCCGCTGCCGGACGCAGTTCGTCGAAAGCGTGCCGGATACCCGACAGCGCGCCAACGAGCGAGGCGTCCGCGCCGTGCTCCTCCTGCCAGGCGCGGAGCTTTTGCCACTCGTTCCGCGCTGACTCGACGCTCGCCGAAGCCGCCGTGCGTTCGGCGTCAAGCCTTACGCGCCGCTCTTCGAGCGCTTCCAGCTCCCGCTTCCGCCGCCCGGCCTCCGTCCGCTTGCCCTCAATCACCACGTCGAGCTGACGCGCTTGAGCGATGAGCGGCCTCGCTGCCGCCACGCTCTCCTGCGCCGAAGCGAGCGCTTTTCCGGCAGCTTCGTGTTGCGCTTCCGCCACCTGTTGCTGTCGCTCCGCCTCCGGCCGCCCCGCCTCTTTCGCGGCAAGTTCATCGCTGTCACGCTGCAACTGCGCCCGTTTCAGCGTCAGCACGGCGTGCAGCGGTTCGACGGCGGCGGCGTTGCGAGCGAGCCGGAGCCGCTCCGCGTCCGGCCGAAACGCCTCGCGCTCGGCGTCGAGCGCTGCCGATTCGCTGCCGATAGTCGCGAGCGCCCCTTCGAGCCGGGCGATCTCCTGCAACCAGCGCAACGCCGCCGATTCGGTTTCGACCACAGCGTTCAGCTCGCGCTCCGTTACGATGCACCCCGCCCGCTCCGATTCGAGCGCTTGCCGCTCCTCGTCGCCGAGCAGCCGGATGCCCTCGCATTCGAGCTGGAGCCGGTCGAGCCGCGCCAGCTCGTCGCGCCGCCGCTCGTGCACCTTCATCGAGATGACCGAGTATATTTCGGTGCCGGTGATCTGTTCGAGCACGGGAGCACGCTGGTCGGCGTCCGCCAGCAGAAACTTCGCAAACGCGCCCTGGGCAAGCATCATCGAGCGGGTGAAGCGATCGAAGTCCATGCCGGTTCGCGCCTCGACCTCTTGCAACGTCTCCTGCAATTTTGTCTGGATAACCGCGCCCGACGCCGCATCGGAAATTTCGTGCTTCTGCGACTGCAACTCGCCGCCGCGCTTGTGGCGGGAGCGGTGCTGGCTCCAGTGGCAGCGGTACGCGCCGGAGGCGGTGGCGAAGGTCACTTCGGCGAAGCAGTCGCCCGCGTGGCGCGACATGATTTCGTTGCTGCTTTTGGTGATCCGCCCCAAGCGCGGCGTCTGGCCGTAGAGCGCGAGGCAGATGGCGTCGAGAATCGTGCTCTTGCCGGAGCCGGTAGGCCCGGTGATGGCGAAGAGTCCGTCCGAAAGGTATTCGGGCCGGGTGAAATCGATCTCCCACTCCCCTTGCAGTGAGTTGAGGTTGGCGAAACGGAGCTTCTGGATAATCATTGGCCAGCCTCCTTTTCGGCCATCACATCCTCCTCCCGGATCGAGCGGAGCACTTCGCGGTAGCTCTCCATAAGCGCGGGGCGAAGCGCCTCGTCGGTGCCATACGCATCGAGGCAGCGGCTGAAGACCGCAACGGGGTCGAGCTGCTGGAGCGACTCGTCCGTCGCGGACTGGCGCAGCGCCTGCTGGAGCGGGCGGTTGTTGCGGATGCGGCGGATTTCAAGCTGCGAACCCTCGACCGCCTTTTCCATCGCCTCCTGCACCACCGCTGGCGGCTCGTCACCGCGATACTCGATTTCGAGCCACGCATTGCTCCCCGCCGACCGGAGCGCGGCGATGGAGAGGCTCAGCTCGCCGAGGCCTCCGGCAAGGCGTTCGAGCGGCTGGAAGCGGGGAATCTCGATCTCCGTGACCACCGGCTCACGCCCCTCGAAATCGACCTGAAGCACCAGCTTTTGTTGCTTCGATTCGCCGAATCCCATCGGGATGGGCGAGCCGCAATAGCGCATGTGCTCCTTGCCCTCCACCCGCTGCGGCACGTGCAGGTGGCCGAGCGCCACGTAGTCGAACACGGGCGGAAAGGCCGCCGAGCAGACCAGCGAGAGCGCCCCGGCATAGACTTCGCGCACGCCGTCCCCCTCGACCGTGACGCACCCCGCCGTGAAGAGGTGGCCCATCGCGATGACCGGAATTTCCGCGCCGAGGCTCTGGCGAATCTCTTCGGCAATCCGCGCAATTTCGGCGTAGTGAAGCGACACGCCTTCGGAGAGCTTGCGGATTTTGTCCTCCAGACTCTCCCCCGGCTCGACCGTGCGGATGTCGCGATCCCGCAGGAACGGCGTCGCGCAGACGATAGCCTCCGGCTTTCCCTGCCGGTCACGCAGCACCCGCACCTCGTCCGCCGGATCGCCGGTCGCCGCGCCGATGACATGCACGTCGAACGAGCGCAGCAGCTCCTGCGGCGCATCGAGAAAAGTGGGCGAATCGTGGTTCCCGCTGGTGATGACCACATGGCGGCAAGGCGAACCCTGCGTGAGGGCGATGCGGTGCAGGAATTGATAGTAGAGCTTCTGCGTGGCGTTGCCGGGCGTGGTGGTGTCGAAAATGTCGCCCGCCACGACCAGCGCCTCGATGCCGCGTGACTCAACGGTTCCGGCCAGCCAGTCGAGAAAAGCCTCGAACTCATGCAGGCGGCTGCGCCCGAACAGCGACCGCCCAAGATGCCAGTCGGATGTATGAAGGATTCGTAAAGACAAGGGATGATGGGGAATGAAGAATTGATAATGGATAATGAACAATGTAGGAACCGCCCTTTGGAGCACCAAGCTACAGAGTGGCAAAAAGCACGTTATTTATTGCAAATTTTACCAAGAGGGCAAATACTTTGCTTTGTAAAGTTCTTTGCGCCAAAAACACAAAACAGTTCAAAGCTTGCAATCAAAGTCCACAATAGGACGTATAGGTCTTGTAGGTCAAATGGGTCGAACCGCGAAGAAAAGGCCATCACGGGCCGGCGCGAGGCCTGCCCCTACATTTCATTGTCAATGGTCAATTGCTCATTGTCCATGAATTCTTGCGGCAGCTTTTTCGAGACTTTTGCGCCGAGTTTGCGAATCTCCTCGGCGCGTCCGGCGAGGTTGCCGCGGCCTTCGGTGAGGCGCTTCATGGCGAGGTCGAAGCTTTCCGAGACGCCGGAGAGCTTGCGGCGGGCGTCGGTCATCGCTTCGGCGACCAGCGCCACCTGGTCATAAATTCGGCCCGCCTTGTCGGCGATCAGTTCGGCGTTGCGGTTCTCGTTTTCGCGCCGCCAGATTTGCGCGATGAGGCGCAACGTAATCATGAGCGTCGCCGGGCCGGTGACGACGACGTTCCGCCCCGCCAGGTCGTAAAAGAGCGTCGGGTCGGCCTGCATCGCCGCCTGATACGCCGGTTCGAGCGGGATGCACATGATGACGAAGTCGAGCGTCCGGTTGCCCCGGAGCGCGGCGTAGTCCTTGCGCTCCAGCTCGGCCACGTGCCGCCGCACCGACTGCACATGCTCCCGCAACGCCTCGCTGCGCCGCGCCTCGTGCTCCTCGCCGCACCAGCGCTCGTAGGCGGTCAAGGACACCTTGGCATCAACCACCACCGCCTTTTCGCCCGGCAGGTGCACCATGAAATCGGGCCGCACCAGCCGCCCGTCGTCGGTGCGGTCGCTCTCCTGCACGGTGTACTCGCGCCCTTTCACCAGCCCCGACGCCTCGAAAAGACGCTCGACGATCAGCTCGCCCCAGTCGCCCTGCTTCTTGCTCTCGCCCTTGATCGCCCGCGCCAGATTGTTGGCCTCGTCGCTCACCTGATGGTTCAGCTCCTGAAGCTGCCGCACCTGTTCGAGCAGCCGCGCCGACAGCTCCGTATCGCTGCGGTGCACCTCATCGACGCGCTGGCGGAACGAGTCGAGCTGCAAACGGAACGGCTCCAGCAGCCCGTCGAGCCGCTGCCGGTGCTGCTCCGAAAGCGCCGCCCCCCGCTCCTCCACGATCCGGTTGGCAAGATTCTCCAACGCCGCCTCCAGTCGCACTTCATCCGCCCGCCGAGCCTCCAGCGAAGCCGCCCCCCGCTCCCGCTCATGCTCCACCTCCGCCTGCAACCGCGCATTCTCCACCGAAAGCGCGTTGGACTCCCGCTGGCTGCGCAGAAGCAGAAACCCAAGCGCCGCGATGAGAATGACGAGCAGGAGGATGACAAGCGTTGAGGTCATGGGTGGATTGAGGTTTGATTATTGGGATGATTATTGTTCGCCTTGCATTTTCTGCAAAAGGTCGTCGAGATTCTTTCGCGAAATTTTGGTATGCGGATGCTCGCTGCCAAGCTTCATTTCCCTTATTTCCAATGCGCGACGGAACATAGGCTCGGCTTCGAGATACTTGCCTTGTGCTTGCAACAATACTCCCAGATTGTTCAGATCGGTTGCCACTTCTGGGTGTTTGGTACCATACACTTTTTCATCGATCTCAAGAGAGCCACGATACAGTCGCTCTGCTTCTTCATTCTTGCCTTGAGCTTGCCGCAACAGCCCAAGATTGTTCAAATTTACCGCTACATATGGGTGATCCGGGCCAAAATGCTTTTCATTTATCTCCTGCGCTCGACGATACATAAGTTCCGCTTCTTCATACTTCTCTTGATTGTACAGCAACATTCCCAGACTATTGAAATCAATCGCAACATCAGGGTGTGCAGTACCATATACACTTTCATCAATCTCCAGTGCGCGACGATGCAACAACTCCGCCTCGTCATACTTGCCTTGAATCTGCAGCAAAGACGCTATATTTCCTAGGCTTGATGCTACATACGGATGATTCGAACCAAGATGCTTTTTATATATTTCAAACGCACGTCGATACAACACCTCAACTTCTCCAAACTTACCTTGTTCCTTCAGCAACAACCCAAGATTGTTCAGACTCGTCGCCACAAATGGATGATCCGGTCCAAGATGCTTTTCCTTGATCTCCAGCGCTCGACGAAATAGTAACTCCGAGTCTGCATAAGCAGCTCTTCTGTGGCAATATGAACCTATGATATTTAGCAAATCCGCCATGACTGACCAAGCGAGATCATGGTCATGGAAATTGTCTTTGAGCAGAATCTGCACATGAGGGAATAACGTTTCGCACTCCGGCCAGCAGGAGGGGTTACTGAACGCGCCTTGCGGAAACTGCTCACTTAATGCCATCACCATCAACATTCGACATACAGCAAGATCATCTTCATTCATCTGATCACAAACAACCGACTGTACCAAACGATGAACGGTAACCAGCTTTTCATCGAGCATAATCAACGAATATGAGCGCAACGCTTCATAAGCATCGTCGATCACGAACTCATCGAGTTTTTCCTCCTTGTTCACACCTCCAACCCAAATCTCCAACGCCCTATCAAGCAGCGTTCGGGGAATGGCGTCGGGAGCTACAATGCTGCATAGAGACAGCAGCTCTTCTGCCATCGGAACCTTGCGAATCTCCTCGAAGGCCAGACTCCAGGTTGTCGCGACGGTTTCTTTATAGCCATCCGGTGCTTTTTCCCGGTTCCAGAGTTCTTTTCTGCGGGTGTTGAAAAGCGTCAGATAGTCCGCGAAGCTCTTCTTTTTGTTGTCGCAATAGGCTGCGGCCTGTTCGAGCGCGAGAGGCAGGTCGCCGAGCGCTTCGGCAAGGGCGTTGGCTCCCGCTTCATCCGTCCGTTCGGTTCGCTTCAGGAGAAACGCGACCGACTCGTTCCGCTCCCACACCTCGACTGGCAGAGGGTTAACGACGCTCCTCCAGTCGGGATTCCGGGAGGTGATCAGCACATGGCCGCTTGCCGAGCGTGGCAGATACGGCTTGATGCTGTCGGCATCCCGGGCGTTGTCGAAGATGAGGAGCCAGTTGTTGTTGCGCTCCAGCCACCTCGTGACCGCCTGAACGACCACCGCCTGATTGGCCTGTTCCTTCTCCGGCAGATTCAGCTCCAAAGCCAGCGCCGAAAAATCGCTCGCCAGCGTCGAAGGCTCCTCCGAGCGAATCCACCAGATCACCTCGTACGACGCGCTGTGGCGATACGCATACTCGACAGCGAGCTGCGTCTTGCCAATCCCGCCCAGCCCATGCAACGCCTGCTGCGTCAGGGCGGTGTTGCGCTCCTTCAGCATCGATTCACGCAAAGTGCTCAACACCTTCTCCCTACCGGAAAAGTTCGGATTCCTATGCGGCAAGTTGTGATGATCGGGCAAAGTGCCGGGAAAGCGAGGTGCGGTTGCTGCGCTCTGCGCCGGACGCTTCGCCGATTGTGGAAAAGCCGGTGGAGTTGACGGAGGAATCGAGCCGCCTTGTATCGATTTTGCGATTTCATCGAGCAATTTTGCTTTCGCTTCATCCTCTTTCAATCCAACCAGATCGATATAAATCTTTCCGGTAAACATGCCGTCTGGCTTGAAATCGACAACCCGAATCGGTATCAGCAAACGTTCTGTGCCCGTCGGATCCAGCGCGAAAGCCGCCGCCCATTCCGGATGGGTGAACAGCGCATCGAGATACTTTGGCGACACCACCGCGATGGTTCGCGTCGTCTCTCTCGCAGCTCGGTGCATCTCCAAGACAAAATTTCCACCCGCGTGAAAATCCCACGCCTGAAGCACGACGTCATACCCGGCCTCTTCGAGAATCCAGGCAATCCACGACGCAACCTCTTCATCAGCGCCGGTGTAGCTGATGAAGAAATCCTTCTTGGCTTTGGCGTCGGCTGAGTCCATAATGCGGTGAGGTTGTGGGGTTGCGCGTTCACGCTTTTTCGGAAGATAGCCATTGGCGCTAAAATTACGGCGAGCTTGGCGGGGGTTTTGTGGAAAGAATGGGACGAAGTGGGCATGGTGGACTTGCCTGTCATACGAACAAAAAAAGCCGAGAGCCTGCCTTTCGGCAAACCCCCGGCTGGAGCATCCGGTTGCGGCAAAAACCTTTATCCAACCTCTTTACCGGCCATAACCAGGGTCGGGGGCATTCCGAGGTGCTTGCCTGCGAGCAGGACGTTCCAGTAGAGCGGCTCGAAAGCGAGCTTACCGTACCAGTTCATTTTGGTCTCCTTCAACAGCGAGAATGGGCCAAGCTTCGGCAGCGGGAACTTGCCCGGCAGCGGCTCGATCTTGTAGCTGAAATCGATCAGCGAGGAGGTGCCCTTCGAGTAAACGATGAAGCAGGTCGAGTGGCCGTCGAAAATCTCCTCCGGCTTGGCGCCGTAAATCTCCGCCATGATGTTGAACACCACGACGTCCGCCTCGTAGTGCGCCACCGAACCGGCCTTCGAGGTCGGCACGTTGGTGGCGTCGCCGATCACATAGACTCCGTCATGCTTCAGCGCCTTGAGCGTGTTGTGATGCGTGGGAACATAACCGATACCATCGTCCATCCCCGAATTGCTGATCACCGGATCGCCAATGGTGCTCGGCACAATAACGAGCGTATCATATTTTACCTTGTCGCCCTGCACCGACTCGATGTATTTCTCCTTGCCGTCAACGCGGTTCAGCTCGAAGCTCGTGGTGATCTTGATGTTCTTCTCTCTTGCCGACTCGGTAAAGACCGCTGCGGCCTTGGGTTTGGTGAAGGCCATCGGCAGCGGCGTCACCAGCTCGATCTCCGATTTATTCCTGATACCCTTGCTTTTCAGGAACCAGTCGGCCATGAAGACGAACTCGATCGGCGCAACCGGGCACTTGAACGGCAACTCGGCGATGTTCATCACCAGCTTGCCGCCATCGAACTCTTTCAGGCGCAGCCGAAGCTGATCGGCGGCCTCCTTGACATAGAAGGTAAAGGCGTTCTTGCCCCACGCCTCCATCAGGCCATCGTTCTCCTCGGGGGCGATCCGGCAACCGGTGCTGATAACGAGAAAATCGTAGGTAAACGTGTGGTTTTTGGTCTTGACGGTTCTCTTTTCGGGATCGATGCTGGTGATTTCATCCATCACGAAATTGACGCCTGGAGAGATGTACTTTTTTCGCGACTTTACGAGTGTGTTCGACTTCTGGATGCCGAACGGCACGAAGAGCAGGCCCGGCTGATAGATGTGTTCATCGTCGCGGTCGATAACCGTAATTTCCCAGTCTGCCGGCAGATGACGACGCAGGTTGTTCGATACAATCGTCCCGGCGGTACCCGCTCCCAATACGACAATTTTTTTTGACATACTCCACAGCCTCCAGCGCTGTTTTTTTGATTTGGAATGAAAAAGAAAATTAAGCGTGACCTCAGGCATTGTGCCGATGCTTCAGTCTATCCTGCTGTAAATAACAATCGTTAACACTGTGCCGCAAAAAAAATCCCGACTCTTTGCGGAATACCCCGCCCCGTTCAGAAATGAGCGCAGCGGGAAAAGATATTTCTTTGATAAATCGAGACTTGCTGTCAGACGGCTTGTGTCTTCAACAGGTCCGGGTTAAATAGAGAAACCTCTCTTCGAGCCTCTATTTACCTCTGGTGAAGCACAGCTTTATGGCTGCGCGCCACCGCACCCCGCCGCCAATAATTCAATTATATAATTGAATCGTTAAATGTATAGATGAATATATTTAAACCGAACCATAAAAGCAAACAAGAAATAAATCATACATGCTCGTCGAGGCGCACGAGGAGCATGTTCTTTTACGGTTGTTCATCGAGAACGGAAAATCAACCGAGAGGCAAGCCGCCAAACCGACGCGCTGTTGGGCCGGTTTGGCGCATAGAAGAGGTATTTGAAGAGCATTGCCGGAAAAATCCGGGAGCGGGGATAAGATTTCTATAAGCCTATCTCGAAGGTTTGCTGCCGAGAGCCTTGAGGATGAGCGACTCGAAATCCGCTTTGGTCAGCCCGCCGCTGACGGCATTGAGCACCTTGCCGTTTCGACCGATGACGAACGTAGCCGGAATCGCTCTGATTTTTCCGCCCGGCAGGAGCTTGCCGAACGCCGCTTCGAGTTGGGGATTGGTCATCGTGACCGGATACTCGACGCCCATCTCCCAGAGAAAATCGGGCAAGGTCTCTTTGCGATCCCGAAAGGCGACGCCGATAAAGGTGAAGCCCTGCTTCTGGTACTTTTTCTGCAACGCCACCATGTCGGGCAGCTCTTCGCGGCACGGAGGACACCACGAGGCGAAGAAATTGACGATGTATGGCCGACCTGCAAGCTGCGAGCTGTTCACCACTTTGCCGTCGAGCGTCCTGATGCTGAACGCTGGCGCTTGCTGACCCGCGGCGTCACTCTTCCGGGACGGCGGAACCGCCGCCTTCGCGCTCGACGCCGGAACGCCGCCACAGACGAAAAGCGCCAGAAGCGCGGCTGCGGAAAGTTTTCGTATGGAGTTCATAAAGCCTGGATTGGTTGGACTGTTTTTGAAATAGCTCAGGAAAAAGATACAAAGAAAGGGTGCCGCAAGCACGATACGCCCTCTCTGCTTTATCCGGAAGGGTGTCCCAAAAAGCAGGTGTGTACGATTTCTTCAGATGCTAAATTATTACTCCAGCAACAAAAAATCGCCATCATCCCCAAAAAGAAGAGGTTGAGCTAAAGCCCTGTTTTATTTTGCTTTGTCCGCATACCCCATCCCGAAAGCTTTCGGGACGAGGCAAGTGTTTGAGCGTTTTAATGGCCGGAATAGTAACGGATAACGGTATCGCAAGTGCGGAAGCCTTCCGGGACTGCCTCGTTTGAACTCATGACAGATCGATGCCGGGGTTGCTGCCTACGTTTTTCAGCTCCGGCGTATGGAGCTTCTTGATCTCCACCGTCTTCTTGTCTTTCAGATACGCGGCCACGGTATCCCACACCGGCTCGCCCGGCGATTTGGAGCCGACCGTCGCCCATCCGGCGACCCGGTACTGTTTCGATGCCTCGACAGGCTTGCCGTCTTCGAGCCGCATGTTGTCGATGCGCTTGCCCATCGTTGCCGTCGGGTCGATCCGGTAGCTCAAGCCGCCGGTGCGCACCATGTCGCCACCCTGCTGGTAAAAGGGGTCGAGGTTGAAGAGGTTGTCGGCCACGTCTTCGAGAATGTCCTTGATCTGCTGGCCGGTCATGTCGCGAGCATAGGTTTCGGGGTAAGTCATGCAAGTCTGGTCGAGCACGTGCTCCATCGTGATAGTCTGGCCCGGCAGGATGGTCGTGCCCCAGCGAAAACCGGGCGAGAGCGAAATCTGCGCGTCGTTGCGCTGGCGAAGCGCGTCGCAGATGATCTGGTCGAAGGGGCCGTCGAAGTTGCCCCTGCGATAGAGCAGCGATCCGGCGGTGGCAAGCGGCATCTGGAGTTTTTCAAGGTACGGCGCTCTGATCTTGTTGACCAGCGCCTGCATCCCCTGATGCTCCGGAAGTTCGTTGGCGAACACGGGGAGCAGCTTGTACCGGAACTCCTTGACGCCGCCGTCGCCGAGCTTGAGGTCAATGACGCCGAGGAATTTGCCGTTCGATCCGGCGTTGGTCACCAGCGTGCGCCCCTTGGCGTTCTTGACGACGAAGGGTTGCGCAACGCCGTCGTGCGTGTGGCCGCCGAAAATCACGTCGATGCCGCTGACCACACTGGCAAGCTTGACATCCACATCCATGCCGTTGTGCGAAATCAGCACCACCGCATCGGGCTTTTCCTTTGCGCGGATGTTATCGACCAGCGCCTGCATGTCGCTCGAATTGATGCCGAAAGTCCAGTCCGGAATGAATCTGCTCGGATTAGCGATCGGCGTGTAGGGGAACGCCTGTCCGACAACGGCGACGCGATGCTTGCCGAGCGTTTTCATCACGTAGGGGCGGAAGGTGTGACCGGTGTTCTCGTCATAGGCCTGCGCTCCCTCGAACATCGCGACCTCCTTGGTCTTGATATTCTGCGCCACGAAGTCGCCCTTGAATGCCGCCAGATTCTTGCGCACCTCCTCTTCGAGGTAGGTGAACTCCCAGTGGCCGGTCATCACATCCACGCCAAGCAGGTTGCAGGCTTCAACCATGTCCATCCCGCGGTTCCAGAACGCCGTGCCCGAACCCTGCCAGGTGTCACCGCCATCGAGCAGAAGGGTCTTGTCGGACCCGAAATCGCCGCGCATTCTGTCCACGAGCGTTTTCAGATGCGCAAACCCGCCAACCTTTCCGAACCGCTGCGCCGCCTCGGCGTAGTTGATCGCCGTGAAGGCATGGGCAAGCGGCGTGCCTGGCGTGATACCGTAATACTTCAAAAACGCCTCCGTCACCAGATGGGGGGGGCGTCCGAATGCCTGGCCGAGTCCGAGATTCATACTCGGTTCACGGTAGTAGATCGGCATCAACTGAGCATGGGTGTCGGTGATATGCAGAAGGCGAATGTCGCCGAAACGTCCGAAATCGTAGAGGTCGGATGAAGCTCCGGTTGCGGAGGCCAGGCCCGGCAGCAGGCCTGCGGCCCCGGCAAATCCGAGAATGCGGAGAAACTCACGTCGTGACAGGTTCATGAATAAATGGCGGTTAAAGTTGCCGTAAACACTTGGGACGCCGTTGGTCACTATAAGCGGCGAGTCGGGATCGAACACCTCGTTCCGAAAGCTTTCGGGACTCCGGTTTTTCTCCTCCCCCCTCCAGCTGTTGCCGGAATTTTCGCGACCGTACGTGAGAGGCGACCGTAAAAAATCAAAAGGATGGCGCCGACCTCAAACCGGCGCCGCGACGATTGGTCAGTTTTTGGGAATCATCATTTCCCAGTTCTTCTCCATGAACTGCGCCTGGGCGACGGCCTGGCGGCCCTGCAAGAGCGCCCCGGAAGCCAGCGCGTTTGACTCCTCGACCTGACCCTTTTCAAGAGCCGCTTTGGCATCCTTGATGAGCGACGCCGTATCGCGCCACTCGTAACCGAGCGCGTCGGCCTGTTTTCTTGCCGCCTCGGCCTGATCGATCAGCGCCGCGGAATCTCCCGCCGGATCGGCCAGCAGCATCGAACTGGCAGGCATGAGCGCCAGCAGGCTCAAAAGCGATAACACTTTTTTCATGTTTTCTCCTTGATTAATGAGCGTCAAAAAAAATCGTCATGATCCCGGCTGGCCGAAAAAACCGGATGGCGCGCGAAAACCGGAGCTGGTTCCGTCCCGAAAGCTGCCGGAGCGGAGAAGCTGCTTCGAGCACCCTCCAACCCCGACGCACCGGAATCATGCGTTATGGAGCGACGCTTTTATTTTCTTGATGCCGGGCCGTTGTACTGAAGACCGTTTGACATAATGGTCTGGAAAAATTCCAGATCGCGATACTCCTCGCTCTGCGCGGGGAACGGCTTGGCTCCGATGTTTTCGTTGCAGCCGGCGTAGCGCCTGTCGAGCGTGCCGATTTCGCCCCACTTGGAGCGGAACACCGGGAAGTGGGTCGTGTGACCCAGCGCCGGACTGATAATGTCGGCCCTCAACTGGCGTCCGGCATACTCCATGTGGCAGCCTGAGCAGGACATGTTGAGCATACCCCGCTTGGCATAGAAGAACTTTTTGCCGTTCATGTAGGCATCGTAGGCCGCCTTGCTGTTGACCTTCACATCCACCTTCTGGCCCCGACTGATGAAGGCGATGTAGGCCGAAACCTTGGCCAGATCGCCTTTCTTCCAGGCGTACGGCTTTTCGCCGTTGGCCACGCGGCACTCGTTGATCGCCATTTCGAGCGTCACCACCTCGCTGCGCTTTTCGTCGAAATAGGGATACTTGCCGCGCACGGCTCCTCCGTTCGGAAAGCAGCTCGCCAGCGATTTGCCGTTGGCGAAGGGCTTGTTGAAAAGCGTCTTGCCCGCTTCGACATCCAGCTCGTAGGGCGGAAACTCCTCCATCTCCTGCCACTGCTTGCGGGAATCCTCGTCGAGCGCATAGACGCCGTTTGCGTAATCGGACAGCTTCACCTCCGGAAACTCCTTGAGGAAGTACGCCTGAAACGTTTTGGTATCGGCATCGACCAGCTTCTGGTAATTGACGGCAAGGGCTGGCTTCGAGACCAGAACCGCCGACGCCATGAGCGCGGCAGGCAAAAAACGCCGCAGAACATTGCTTTTCATCATAAATAGGTTCTCCTGTGTTTGGGGATTTACATCGCCGTAATGGCTGCCTCGCCCGTCTCTGATCCTCCTTTGTTGTCAACCCAGGAGACCTTGAGTACATCACCCGCCTTGGCTCCGTCAAACTGGAACGACAGATACGGATCCTTTGAAACACCGGGACCAAGCTCTGCATGGAAAACAGTATCGTTGCCGCAGGTGGCCGTTACCTCGGTGATGAAATGGGCCGGAACGACCGATCCGTCCTTCTCTTTCCGGCGTCCCGTCTCCATGGAATGCGGGATCAGCATCTTGACCGAGGTGACGTTATTCTGAACTGTTGCTTTGATTTTCATGGTTTCACTCCAAAAATTGTTTAGATGGGTTGTCGATTAGCCGCCGCAGCCGCCGATGGTCACCTTGACTTCGCGGGTCACGCGGTACAGCTTGCCGCCAGCTTGCGCGATGACAACCAGATTGGCCGTCTTGGCCATCCTGATGCGAAGCGAAACATCGGGCTTCATGCGCGGCAAAACATCGAACGATGCCACCAGCGGACTGAAGTTGGCCGGAGTGAAAATGCTGATGCTGGTCACGCCAGGAATGGTGCTCGACACCGTCACCGGCACGAAGGCGCCGTTTTCGGCGATTTCAGGAGCTTTGATCTCGATAGCGGTTGAATCCTCGATCGGAAGGGATCCGTATTTGGCTGCGATAGCCGCGGCGAGGTCGTTGGCCGTGAACGCCTTGTCGCTCCATTTTGCCATCAGATTGCCAGGCATCATTGCCAGAACGGCAACAGACGCCGCCGAACCGGCAACCGTTTTACAAAAATTTCGGCGGGAAATACCCATGTGAGCCTCCTCTGAAAAAGAGAGTTAGTGGTTGAAACCCCGCGCTGGGGGTCTGGTTAAAACGTACTGCCATCAAAGCGTGTAGAGATAATCGACGATCTGGTCGATCTCCGGTTCGGTCAGAATGCCATTCTTGCCGAAGGGCGGCATCATGCTCTTGGGATTTTTGGCCGATGCGTCCCATATCTGCTGACGCAGCACGGCATGGTCGGGGAAACGCTCTTTCATCTGGATCAGCGGCGGGCCGAAATTGCCGGGAAACTCGCCGTCGGCAATCGTGTGGCAAGCAAGGCAATTGCCCTTGCCGCTGTCGAAGGCCAGCGCCTTACCCTTGTCAAGGTCAGCCTTGCTGGCTGCCTGTCCCAACGAAGGCAGCATGAGGAGCGCCGCCGCCGCGATAATGCCTGAAAAATGCTTCATATGCCTCTCTTTTTTTATTGACTGAAACAACTGCTGAGACCAATCAAACCCGGCCCGTCAGCGCCATATATCGTGCGTGATCGCGTGATACCACTGCTCCGACTGCACAGCCTCCTCGGCAAGCTGCTGCGAGGTGGCTTCCATCGAGGTCAAGCGCACCGCATCGGGCTTTTCGCTGATTCCCTGCTCATTGCGTGAATACGAACCGGCCACCGAAACCGCGTAACCTGGTGCGATCAGGCTGTAACAGAGGCTGGCCAGATCGGGAGTTTCGGGAGCCTTGCCGCCGAACGACCCGATCAGCCATGAGGCGAGCACCCGCGCCTGGGTATTGGCCGAAACGCCCGATTTGGGCATCGGCCCAACGATGGCCGCGTCGCCGATCACGTGGATGCCGGGATGGCGGAGCGACTCGAAGCTCACCTCATTGACCGGGCACCAGCCGCTCTCATCGACAAGCCCGGCATCGAAGGCGATGCGCCCGGCTTTCTGCGGCGGAATGACGTTGATTACCCCGCCTTTTTCATCGCCGAATTCGGTCGTCGCCGTCATCGCCGCCGGGTCGAGCCGTTCCACATGCCCGCCGAACGAACCGGAGCGCCACTCGATCATCCCCTTGTAAAGCCGGTCCCAGCCAAGCATGAACAGATCCTGCTTGGTGAAAACCTCCTTGTCGTCGAGAATGATGATTTTCGACTTCGGCTTGTGCTGTTTGAGATAGTTCGCAATGAGGCTGGCCCGCTCGTACGGGGCCGCCGGGCAGCGGAAGGGGTTTTTCGGAGCCGCGATAATCACCTTGTCGCCATCTTTCAAGGCCAGCAACTGCCTGCGGAGCAGCTCGGTCTGAGGCCCGGCTTCGTAGGCGTGAGGCATCGTGGATTCAGCCGCCTCCTTGCTGTAACCGGCAATGGCGTCCCAAATGAAATCCACGCCCGGAGAAACCACAAGCCGGTCGTAACCAAAAGAGCGACCGCCTTTGAGCTTCACGGTTTTCTTCACCGGATCGAGCGTCGTGGCGTAATCTTGCACCACCTCGACGCCGTGCAAGTTTCGCAAAGCATCGTAATTCTGGGCGATAAAACTCATCGGCCGCAAGCCGCCAATCACCGAATTGCTCATCGGGCAGGTGTGAAAAACCCGCTTCGGTTCGATGAGGGTAACGGCAAGCGACGGATCGGCGGTTTTCAGATATTTGGCAACAGTCGCCCCGCCGAAACCGCCGCCAATGACGACGACCCGCGCTCTGGAACCGGACGCCAAAACCGGCAAGCCTGACATCAGCAATGACGGAGCGGCGACAAACCCCGAAAGCAACAGCCTGTTGAACGACCTGCGAGAAATCGTCTTTCCCATAACTCGAATAGATATTATTTACCAGTGAACTCAGAAATCAGAAAAAAACCTTTGGCATCCGGAAGGCCCTGAAAATCTTGCGTCAAGACAAACCCGAAGCCGCAGCCATTAAAAAGCTATATGCTTATGCAGTTATATAATGAAATACGAATAAATATGCAAGGCCTTACTCTTTTTTAACAAAGAGATCGCGACATCGAAGAGAAGAAATTCTGAGAAAAACAAGAGGGGCTGCTGACGGCTATTGACTTTGGGCTTTGCAACCGGAATCAACACGCCATTGACGGAAAATACGATGAAAGCTTTGTCATCGAAAAAATTACCTGATGGTTCGCTATATTTTACAAGGGCCACAGCAAAAAATCACTCAAAGCCGCGGCCAATCCTGAACCCCGGTATCAATCACGCCCATCAAGGCCAAACTGAAGCGCCATTGCCATCTGCTCCTGACACTCGGCCGATACGGCTCGCCTCCAGAGCATCCATGATCGAGGCCGGAATCCGTTGCGCTCATTCAATGATGATGGATGAAGACGATATCTGGAGTCGGTACAGCAACGACAAAACCGACATCGGGGAGCATCTCGCGGGAGTCATCCGGACGCTTTCGGCGGCCCTGCCGCTGAAGCGGAAGCTTCGGGCGCTCTCGATAGGATCGAGCAGCGAGCCGCAGTTCCGGCTTCTCGAAACCGCTTTCAGGGGCGGTTTGTACCTGCTCGACATCGATCCGCAGGCGCTCGAAACGGTCAGTGAACGGGTGAAACGCCAGGCAATCCGACAGGTGCGCCTGATTACCGGCAACTACAACCAGCATCTCCGGCAGCCGGAAAGCGTGAAAACCTTTTTCCGGCAATCGCTCGACAGCCGCAAACTCGACCTCATCACGCTGCACCATTCGCTCTATTACTGCGAAATGAACGGCTGGCTGCCGCTTTTCAGCAACATCCACAAGCACCTGCTTGCGCACGCCGGGGCGATTCACGCCGTACTCATGTCTCCCGACAGCCACGAACCGATGACTACCTCATGGCTCTACAACCACTTCGCCGGCGGGTATTTCGGCATCACCAACGACCAGAGCCTGCCCGCACTGAAACGCCAGCTTGAACGCGATCCCGAATTCCGGAATACGCAGGTTATCCTGAAAAGCAGCAAGGTTCGCTTTTTCGTTGACGATTTTGAAAAGCTGATGAAGGTTGTCTGGATGATCCTGCTCTATCCAGACGTTCACGACTACACCGAGCCTCAGAAAGAAGAGATCGCAGCGTTTGTGTACGACAATTTCTATCTGAAAAAACAGCCCCTGTTCCAGAAACAGCATCACCTGATCCTCTACCGCGGCATTGACGTCCCCGCACTTGCCCGAAAGCCGTTGAGCGTCTGACACCCCATAACCGATCGAACACCGTCAAGGCCGCGCATCTTCACCGGCTTTTTCCATCAGATACGTATGAGTTTTTTACCGTTTTCGCAGCCACTCATCACTGCCGTTTCCGGCCACATCGACTAAAAATTCAAAGACAAGGCTTTTCAGCCCGCGTCGTCATCATATATAAATCGAGAAGCAAGAATATAAAATTCATGTACCATATCAGCCATAAACGGGGTGCTGTTGTGAAAGATCAAACATTACCAACCCGTTCGACAATACCATCAAACAGAAGATCGTCGCCAACAAAAAACACATATATCAACTACACGCCAATCAAAACAATACATAACAGCACTATAAATCGATGACTCGCAAAAAGACAAATTCTTGCTCAAATTCCAGGAAATCATAATACCACAGACGAAACAGAGCAAAAAGAAAAGAAGTAACTCATGGCAATAATAACAAGAAAAGTGAAAACTATCAATAAATCACCTCATTCATCCGCATAAACTGTTTCAGGTTTTTATATCGCACAACGCCTCAGAACCATTCACAGAAAACCTGAAAACAACCTCCCTCAATACTGCAAATCCTGCGCTATTCGCTGTATTTACGAAATCCTTTCATGGATCAGACCAATTGATTCAGTCGCTGTAAAGCTGACGCATACATGAATCAAAAGCAACAATAATGAGCATTATCAGGCGCAGCCGAAGGACGAACCCGCCTTCATATAAAAATCCACGCGCCCACATGGGGCGCGACCTTACCGGTATGTGTCGGTATTCATATTTGTGTTCGTTTCAACCCACGCGCCCAAAAAAGACACGACCCTGAGAAAATCACGAATAACGCCAATCAGCGATTGAATATAACTACAGTCAATTAATTACCTTTTAAACTATATGGAATGAAAAATCAAAAAAACGAGAAATTTCCTATCGATTATTAACGATCCAATATAGTGACGATTTCAGCAAAACAAAAATCTTTCAATCCACGCGCCCTTTCGGGGCGCGACAAGCAAGCCAAAATCAGCCCTTGTAACCTATCTGGTTTCAATCCACGCGCTTATCAAAAGCACGACTATTTTTAAAGCGCGGCCTCCATCACTTTTTGTTTTCGTAATTTCATTGAAAAAGCATCAACGAAATCATATTTCATATAAATCACAAAATTTTTCATCTATTAATCTTATTTATCACACACCTGATTCATGCCGATACATATTTACTGAACAATCCATTTTTTGTATGCTTCCATATCGTTATCGTTAAAAAATCTTCTTTTACATATAATCCTGACGGCATATTCGACACATAACAGCTATAACACCTATAACAGAGGCATTTCCAAAATACTATCATAACGAGCCTTGATGCCGAGTACATCGCAAGCACAAAACGGCAAAAGAGAGGCTCTATATTACGCGCTCTGCTGATATATCTTTGAACTGAATGATTGCAGAGTGGAAATGCCGCAATATTGTATGGAATTGTATATTCAAAACTGAAGGGGCCTGACTGGGGGAAAACAAAAAAAAGAGTACTCACGCTCTGCCTTGTCCGTTTTCGATCTTCTCCTGAGTGTTCACGCGAATCGATAGCGTTCTCAAAAGAGCCATTGACAACCACACGCCACGCAATCACACAGGGAAAATGTCGTTTGTCCATCTGGTGGTGAATCGGTTATAGGCATTCCGGTCAGCATCAGACCGACTCTTCGCCCATTCAGCATGCCGCAACTGCTCAACAGCTCCTGCCGGGGCAATGCGCCGGTATCGGTACATTGCTGTCGTCATGTCGCTGTGACCCCGGTCAACGACCAGCCTTCACCCATATAATAGTGACACTCGAAAGCAGAGACCTCGTGCGCGATCCGCCAATGCCCTTTGTCATTGCGCCGACGCAGCATATGCCGGAATCTTCAACAAGTGTCCGAGCTTCTCTTTTGTGGCCGCACCCATTGTAAAAGTCAGATCGCTTCGACTTTTCCGAACGAATACCGTATTGTCTCTTTTGGATAGTCTTCTTTTTCTACGGCATTTTTTACGCGCTTCGCCGTAAAACCGGCGCTATTCAAGCCGCTTGTGCAGCTTTACCCCATCGAGACCATTCTCGTCAACCTGAACGACGTAGTCTTCAAAAGAACGGACCGGGCCCTCTGAATCGGATTGTCTCATAATTTTTATTCGCTCGAATAACTTGTGCGCCGGAGCATTACCCAATGCCGAACCGTGCTCAAAAACGTAGAGTCCGCGGGTGGACATCAGGCCTCGCGCCGCTGAGCGGTCGTGCTCGAACATGTACAAAAGAGCTTCCCAGAAAAGGCTCAGATCATCCTCGGTAAAGCCTGTCTTGAAGGCCAAATGCGCCGAAATAAAGCCGTGAGCGCGGTACAGTGCGTAGGGAATAGTATATTTTCGACCCATCGTCCGGTTCTCGCCGCCCTGCTTTTCGGCCTCCGCTTCCGTCGCCACGGCCATTCGGGTGATGCTGTGCTCCAGCGTCACCACCGGATCGACGGAGCGGGCAAAAGTCAGTTGAACCGGACCGCGAACCTGGCCGCAGTTCGGGGCTGACTTGAGAGCCATCACGGCGCCGAACGTTCTGATATCATAGTAGTTCTGACACATTTTGTCCCGGCCTTTGGCGGTTTCGTCCGGCGTCGGCTTCCTTGGTTTTGAATCTTTCAGCGCCTGCTCGATAACGGTTATCACACCCTTTTCCACCAGCCCTTTGTTCTCTTTGAGCCACCCCTTGATCTCGTTTTTATCGGCATCCGCTTCGATGACAAGCTGCCCTTTTTCATCGTTCATCTCGAAGCGCACTCCCTCCGGCAATTCCACATCGCCCAGGTTTTCAAGCAGCGCTTTTTCTGATATATCTTTCCGGGAAGATTCGCCAATATTGATGCCAAGCTCGTTGAATGCCTGAAAATGAGCGCGGCCCAAAACCCCTTTTTCCTTGACATAGATATCATAAGGGCGCTCCCCTCCCTTGACGAGCGAAATGAAATTTCTGACCTTTCTTTTCAAGCACACATCGGTCACCATGCCAATACCTGTTTCGGCATCGATTCGAGGAAGGTTCCCGGCATCGGGATCACCATTCGGATTTCCATCCTTCACATCGAACAGCAGGACGAAGTCATATCGTTTATTGACAATTTTCATAATCCCCCCTCTCCTCATTGTATATTTAATGATGTATTCAAATCACTTTTTTGATGATAATACCCTATTGCAAAGCGCGCCTGTTCTTCCATTACCAAACCCGAAGGCATATCGGGTGAAATCCTGTTTATGATCTCGGTTAACAAATTTTCGTATTTACGCCTTAATCCTTTAATCTTGATTTTTTCAAGATGATAATTCTTCATTTTTAACAACTGCGGAAACACCGTCGCCGGAGTTGACGATGCCGTTGCGTAATAATGATCGCGTATAGTACTGTTAATTCCCGGAATTCCCTTCTCCTGTATTTTTTCAAGAACAGCAAACAACCTGCCAAGCAGGTAACTGTTACTCATATTGGTTTCATCAAGACTCACCGATATGATCTCCTTTTCTTTGGATGAATGAATTCTGCATGAACGATTCAGGTATGCTTTCAATATTCCGGCCTGCATTCTTCTCACATTACGCATCGCCCGAATGCGCCGAATCGCCTGATGAAGCATGGTTACCGGATACGCTTCCCCGGTGATGATAGCACGAAGAATATGAGAAGCCAAATTTGAAGAAACATTGTCAATCCTGTTTTCTACCGATATGGCCGACAGCAACCAATACACGGAATAATGTCCAGCATCATATCTCGAACGAGCTATATCAATATCTTCATAATGTTGCCATATAGCAATCGAAACTTCACGAACCGTGCTTTCGAGCCAGAACCTCACCGATATTCTTGCAGCATTCGGCCCCAGCCCCAGCACGTAAAACCGCTCAGCCTCCTCGTCCACGCCGACAGCACCAACACTGCCGCACAAAGAAGCCAAGGCGCGAACATCGACATCCGGATCATCCGGAGATGGAAAACAAAAAAATGAAGGAAACGCCTTTTCCAGCTCGCAGCTCTTCTCCGCCCAGAAAACCATGGTAAGATCACCGATCCTGACCCTGTTTCCGGAATTGCGGGCAAGCAATTTGTTCAGCGCTGTCGTATAGGCAAATTCGGCAGATTTACTTGTCGGGGCATTATATGCCTGCTCCTTCCCATAAGAGTCGTACCCTGAATTTTTCTGAAAAGAAACAATTTTTTTTGAATCCTTGTTAATTGGAGTATCGGTGTGTATTCGTGCTATTGGCCCATACGCTCCGGTCAGAATACATATCCCCCCGTCCTTTTCATCACAATCTCCGAAACCGGATGTTTCAATATATGATCGTACATTCGGGCGGCAAGGGATCAGAATCGGTTCGTCATCGAGCCTGAAACTCATATTGCAACCAGTGATTTTCATACATTCGCGCCAGTTGTCTGCGCTCATCACTTTTTTATATTCATCATTTTCATAGAAAAAAACCACCGCAGAAACTCCTTCGTCTTTTCTGAGCGATGCCAGTAATGATTTTATTTTATGAATAAATGTATGCAACTGCTTTTTCGCCATTTCAAGACTTTTTTCATCGTCGCCTTTCGGGCAACCCAAAACATAGCCATAATGATCCCACAATAAATTACTGGTCATCCATGCGCTCGAACCTGACCTGCCGATTGCCTTTGGAAGCAAATAGGTTTCTGGTCTTTTCGCTTTATCTTTTCGCGTATCCTCAAGAGCAATAAATTTTCCATTATGATCGATAACGATAACAAATGGCACCTCTTTCCATTCAAATCCAGAAGGCGCGATACCGCTTTCAGGATCGGCTGCCTTTTGATGATAATAGTTATATAAAGCCTGTAAAATCATTTCTTCACCTCTTCGCTTTCCCAATCTGGTACATCGATAATCCCCGAACTCATTTTTGCACGAAAAAATGCAGGCATAGGATTCTGCGGATTTTTGAAATCGAGATCATACAGCATGAATCCCAAATCTCGGGTTTCGTTGATCGGTTCCGGCTCATTTGAAAGATCTTCGACATATCTGAATGCACAACTAAACTCCCGGCATCCAAGATAGGGTTGATTAAAACACTGTCCTTTTCTGGCGCGACGTTCAAAAATAGCATAGTATTTTCCCGGATTTTCATCCTTTCTCAACAGCTCTTTTTCCCAGCTATCTTCCGATGGCGACGAAACCTTATCACAACCATTCGTTCTACCCGAAGGTGGTATGAATTCGAGTTCTGCATGCAACCGGTATGCAACATCACGAAGCAAAAGACTCGATCGTTGTTGACGGTGCTTCAGGCCGCCCTGATTGTCAATATCATCAATATAAATTCCTCCATTATCGCTCATGACAGCTCCCAACTCATTGCGGCGGACTGATATCCATTTGATGGGTCGCAATACGTCTATTTTACGAATCCTCCATTTTACGGCGGGCTTCCAGAAAATAGCCTCGAACACAGCACGTGCTGCAGACGGTGTAATCACATCGTAACTGACACGTTCAACCTTCATTTCAGGCCTCGTAAAACAGGCAAAATCTCCTTTTACTTCAAGACAAAAGGTTCTATTGAAATATTCCATAGTATTTGTTTCCTTAAGTGCTTTTAATAAACAAGCAAATCACCACGTCGGGCGGAATGCCTGATAATCCCAAATGACGCTATTTCGCTCGCGCTGAATGCCGGGTAATGTGTTCTGATGAAAAACCGGAAAAAGAGCCTTGATGACGCATCTAACAAGTATCATGAGCGCTTTGAGTGCAAGACGGATGGAGCGCAAAAAGCGGGGCATACATGGAGTAGGTGTGGATTTTGAGCGCCACCCGATCCCGACTTGTCGGGACAACAGATGTTTTGAGGCGCCCTTGATACATCAATGTATCTGTTGCAACACATTCCGAACCCTTGTTGAAAAACCATATCGCCTCCCGTTATCTTTTCATGAACAGCAACCATTGCTTCCGGATAATTCATATGAGCAGCACTCAGTCTGGCTCGTCAACTTTCGTCCCTAAATTCGAAAGCCGATCTTGCCGGTATCACCATTGATGGTCAACCTCTTAACTTCCTTATTTGCAAGCTTTTGGCTGTTTTAAAGCGGCGAAAAAATACTCATGACGCCCTAACGCTGCTTTTCTCAATCACACTGAGAGGAACCGCAATTATGGCGTATATATATTAACCAGCAATTCCATGCACAGGTGGCAATCAGAGGTTTTGCAAGACCATTACCCATCCCCTTGGCCTCTCCTTCGTACTCTGAATATTCAACATTTATGCTCACTGAGAAAAAGAAATCTTCAATATATATGCAAAATATGCGATGCGTTTTCATAAAGCTATTCATACACACCAAATCATAAACGCCCAACAACTCATGAACCTGGCAGCCCCTGCCCAATCATGAAATGAGTGGTGTCTGTTCAGCAAGCAAGGACTCGATGCGACGCCCGTCTCGGCAGAACATGGCTTCAGGAAAATCGAAAATGTGAGCTGCTCGCCGTCTGTCATGAGAACCGGAAGGCAAATACAAAAAGGAAGCGCACACAAGCAAGAATAAAGAGTGCTCAATGGCATCCAATCCAGAGAGCAGCCAACGCATCAGCGCACTACGCAAGCGACAAAAAGATACGCAAAAAATACTGACATAAGCAATGTCCGGGAAAAAAGCACCAGGGGTGACGGTAGCGACCAATAGTGAGGAAATCAACGGGCTGAACAGAACGGTATTACGGCTTATGGCTTCGGCCATTAAATTGCATCAATACCTGCAAGCGCCAAACATCTTGTTGCTTGTCATTTTTCCCTGACTTGTCGGGAGAAGAAACCAGAACTCTTTTTTTTATAACAAGATGCATTTTTTCCCGACAAATGTCGGGACTGAAGTACGAGTCCGCTTCGCTCCATTCAGAATAACAGCCTCTTCTCCGCAATCTCTTTGCGCTTTATTGTTGCCCGCGCAGTAATGAGTCGCAGGACACAAAGCGAAAAAACCGAAACCTCTCGATTAACGCGCGAGGTCCCGGCCCTTGTACGCTACAGACCGTATATCTCTTGACAAGTAATTCACAAAACAGGTGAATACACTTGCCCGATTCCGTTATCGCATAAAGATTATTTCAATCCTCGCGTCAACAAACACGCGACTTTGTGTGCGTGTTAAAATACCATCTTGCCAACAATAAGACAATCATCAATTCGGTAATGAAACGGCCTTCGTCAATGCCGACAAAAACTCAGCCCCTCTCGCTGACCATCACCAGCCAAACAGAAAAAGCGTATTATAAGCGTCATTTCACCAAATTCAGGCTATGCTTGCCATAACATGAGTCTGCATCATGAAAAAATTCCTCATTTGCTTTTGCGAGCTAACTGATGCCACATGCTAACAAAAAAAGCGACAACCGGCATTCAGCTTCTGATGCCTCAGACGGCTTCGATGACGCCTCCTCTTGTCACGATGCTTTCGTGCCGGTTCATTCACCATTGAATTGAATTTTCAACAATAACATTATCGATGGAAAATATCCACGCGCCCGAATGGACGCGATAAAAAAAGGACTCTGACTAACAATCATAATCATAGTTTCAATCCACATGTCCGAAAAAATGACATGACGGCCTCCATCGCTCAACGAAAAACAAGCGCAAAAAGCACAAACCATATAGATCAACACATGAAACCACAGAAACACAGTTTATACCAGAACTAAAAATTGTCAGACATTGCATGACTCATCATACCTGCTGCATTGAGCCACTTTGTATTCCACAGAACATTGAACGTAAATCCGACAATAATTTACCATGATTTTCCCGGTACGCAAAATCAATGAGGTCAATAAAAGTGATATAGCAAGTAGAAGTAAAATAATCTCCATTTAATAATTTTGCAACATTTTATATATAAAAGACGATAATATTTATTATTGATTCGCAGAGCCTCGATACCAATAAAAGATAGCCGCGAAGCCTCCAAAACATATAACAACCAATTCGCCTATCAATAAATTTACTTAACCCGACTCGACGCAGAATAAAAACAACAGAGGCTGATCCAATGTTTCAGGATGATTACCCGCCATCCAACGCCATCCAATGCGTAGCCTGACTCCTGAAATACAACTGACAGGAGACCATCCTCAGGCAATCGTTATAACTGCTCTAAGCAGGTAAACATATTTTTCATATTTTATTTCAACACTAATTCACCTCTGACCTATACAGCATAAAGCCTCTATATATTTTTCTTCGACGAATTTCCCTGAAAATATTATCGTCTCTCGATATATTGAACAGTGCGCCACCAAATACATGAAAAGCTGTTTTTTTTCGGTATTCCAACTTTTTCTCCTATCAAAATATTTTCAGCTCTCACCACAATACCGGGAAGCAGGATGCGATCTTACGCACAAAAAACCTACTGCCAAACATCGGTAACTTCGCCATCAAGGCAAAAGAAGATGCTTTTATTTTATTGCATTATCACTTCATCAGCACTATAAACCGGCGCGTCTTGATGCAGTAACTATCCTGCGCTGACGCTTGACGCCGGGTTTTGCGTACTCTGTTCGCTCTTTGTCCGTTTCAATTTTCAGTCACTTCAACATGGAGGCTTTATGAAAAAACAGTCACTCGTTGCTGCACTCTCGATCATGGTCACGGTAACGGCCTGCTCTACGAAAAATCCGTCGGAACCAACGCCGACACCACCAGCTCCTGAGCCTGTCGCCAAAGTGAGAGACGGTGAACCGGTGAAAATCATCAAGCCGGCAAAAGTCGCCGATCCGGCGCTTGTCGAACTCGGCAAGAAGCTCTATTTCGATCCGAGGCTTTCCAAATCGGGATTCATTTCGTGCAACTCGTGCCACAATCTGAGCATGGGCGGCAGCGACAATCTCAAGACCTCCATCGGCCACAAATGGCACCAGGGTCCCATCAATGCTCCGACCGTGCTGAATTCGAGCATGAATCTCGCGCAGTTCTGGGACGGACGCGCCAAAGACCTTCAGGAACAGGCGGGCGGGCCAATCGCCAATCCGGGCGAAATGGGCTTTTCTCACGAGATGGTGGTGGCTGAGTTGCAGTCGATTCCTGGCTATGTGGAGGAGTTCAAAAAGGTGTTCGGCACCGACAAGATCGACATCGATCAGGTGACGAAGGCCATCGCCGCTTTCGAGGAGACGCTGGTGACGCCAAACTCACGCTTCGACAAGTGGCTGGCGGGTGACGACAATGCCATCACCAAAGAGGAACTCGAAGGGTACGAGCTGTTCAAGTCGAGCGGCTGCACCGCCTGCCACAACGGAGAAGCGCTCGGCGGAAATTCATACCAGAAGATGGGCGTCGTCGAACCCTACAAGACGACCAATCCGGCTGAAGGGCGCGAGGCTGTTACCCACAAGGATGCCGACCGCTTCAACTTCAAGGTGCCAACGCTCAGAAACGTCAAGCTGACCTATCCGTACTTCCATGATGGCGCGGCGCAGACACTTGGCCAGGCGGTGGAAACCATGGGCAAAATCCAGCTCGGCAGGAAATTTTCGCCTGAAGAGAATGCAAAGATCGTCGCCTTCCTGAAAACCCTGACCGGCGATCAGCCGAGCTTTTTGCTCCCGATCCTCCCGCCGTCGTCCGACAAAACGCCACAGCCCAAACCTTTCGAGTAACGAACCCGCCTGCATATCACCAAAAACAGCCTCCGTCGAGAGGCTGTTTTTGGTGTTGTTTGGACGAAACCTTCCGGCGTTACCTTCCGCCAAACGCCAGGGAAAGCCCGACGACATCGGCTTTGAACGGCCCGTTCACGGCGTCGAGTCGGCCAACGGTGGCCAAGAGCGCAACATCCTTGCTCACCTGCACGCCAACACCGCCATTGACCTGCCACGCCAGTCCGGAACCCATCGCCAGTCCGCCGCCACCAGCCGCGCCGACCAGCCCTTCCGCCTCGACGAACAGTGGCCCGGCGATCGTCTGGTGCAAGCCGCCGCCAACCAGGCCGATCATGTACGCCCCGGCCTGGCC
Source organism: Chlorobaculum sp. 24CR (assembly GCF_004118635.1). GTDB lineage: Bacteria > Bacteroidota > Chlorobiia > Chlorobiales > Chlorobiaceae > Chlorobaculum. The sequence continues at coordinate 40,893 of NZ_SDGU01000024.1, forward strand.
GTCATAGGCGGCAAGCGCCTGACCGGTCACGTACACCCACGGCACCGGGAAGTAATCGAACTGAACGCCAAGGTTGTCAACGTCCTGATTGGCGTCGTGAGAGCGCCAGCCGTCGGCTCCATTGAAATAGCGCTGAGTCACCATCCTCACCCTCACCGGAAGCTTCTCGTTCTCGTGATGCTGCGACTTCTTGCCGAACGTACCGCCGATCTCCAGCGATGGGCAGATGGCGCTCAGGCTGCCATTGGGCGCTCTCTGGTACGAAACGCCCGCCGCGGCAAAAAGGTCATCGCCAAGCGCGCACCGCAAGTCGGCCCCCGCATCGACAAGAAAGCCGCCGCCGGTATCGACGTTCCCGCCACCGCCGCCGCCAAGCCCCAGGGAGCCGTCGATCCAGATAGTGTCCGACAGCGGAATCTGCAAGCCCGCGCCCACCAGCACCTGCATGTAACCGGTGCTGCTGCCGCCAGCCGCGCCTGCCGCTTCAAAACGGAGGAATATGTCGTCATCGAAATAACTTCTCCACTCGACGCCGAGCAGGGTAAAGTCATCCTGCACTTTACCCGAAAGATCGCGCGAGCCGGAACGAACCCGCACCAGCTTTGAAACGACGGCAAGCGAGTTCTGATCGTAAGCGAGTCCGTCGAACTGCCGGGAGGAGGAGCCGAACGGAATGGCGTAGAACACCACCGGCTGCGTCGAATCGATCGCGCCACCATTCGGAAAATCGACGTAACTCACCCCCGCGCCGATCCGGCCCAGCTCCTCCAGGTCATACACCACCCCTGCGTATCCGCGAAGCATCAGGCCGCCGCCGCTCAGGGTAGCGCCTCCCCTGCCGCCGCCAGCGCCGACGAAAGCACCGGCTTCAAGCCCGAACGGCCCGGACACCGGCACATGGGCCGTGCCCTGAAAACCGATCGTAATGAAACCGCCACGCTCTCCGCGCACCGCCGTCCAGGTTCCGACGCCGGCACTGAAATTCTCGTTAAACTGGCGCTCAACCCCCAGTCCCAGCATACCCATCGACTCGCCCGCAGGCAGCGACAGCGACTCGTAGGCCGCTTTCACGGTATAAGGCGCGCCTGAATCCGAAGCCCGCGCCTCGCCTCCGGCGGCCAGCAGCAGGCAATAAAGGGCGGCGCACCCCAAGGCTTTCTGAAACAAACTCATATTCGATCCTCCGATCTGTTACGTTGATGAAACCTCTTTCAGAAAAAATTCAGCCATGCCAGACTCCGCGACCGCTTGCGGCAATCATGCGCCTCTGGCTTGGCGGATTATCCGCGAAACTCTCCCCTGGCCAGCAGCAAGGGAATGGTGATTTTGTTGCGCAAGGCGCGGGAAACGCTGCCAAAAAGCAGCCGCCCGAACAGGGTGTGACCATGCGCCGCCATGGCGAGCAGGTCGTATCGATGCTCTTCGATCTCCTTGAGAATCTCCCGGTCTGGCTCCCCGCTCCGGATCAGCACTTCGACCTCAATGCCCTGCTGCTGCATCGCGGCCCGGTAGCGTTCGAGAAACTCCTCGGCCTGCTCCCGCAGCGTGCGCTCCTGATCGAGCGTGTGGGAGTGCGCCACATGCAACAGATGCACGCGCGCCTTCAGAGGCGCGGCAAGAGCCGACACCTGCTCGACGAGCGCCTCGTCCGCCTCGGAGCCATCGACGGCGGCGAGTATGTTCCGGTAGCTATGCATGTCATGTATCTCCTGTCACGGTGGTATAGAGCAGATAGAGATTGAGCGCCACGACCACCAGGGTAATCAGTACCGCCGCGACAAACTCGACGCCCCGGCTCCGGAACACCCCCATCACCTTTTCGCTCCGGCAGAGCACCAAGAGCGGCAAGAGCGTGAAGGGCAGTTGAAGGCTGAGCACCACCTGGCTGAAAATCAGAATCCTGAAGGTATCGACGTTGAACAGAATGATGATGAACGACGGTATCGACGTCAGAAACACCGCCACGCGCCAGAGCAGGCTCTCCGGATCTTCGGGCTTGCCGAGAAAGCCGGTGATGACGTTAGCCTCGGCCATCGAGGAGGTGATCGACGAGCCGACCCCCGCGAAGACAAGCGCGACGGCGAAGAGCAACCCGGCAAGCGGCCCGGCAAGCGGCTTGAGCGTCGCCGAGGCCTGCTCGATGCTCTCGACCCGTACGCCGTGCTGGTGAAACACCGCGGCAGCGACGACGATCATCGCCGAGTTGACCACCCAGCCAAGCGTCATGGCAAAAAGGGTATCAATCTTCTCGTAACTCAGCCGCTCCTTTTTCTCGTCATCGGTCATGCCCCATTTCCGGCTGTGAATAACGTTGGAGTGCAGAAACACATTGTGCGGCATCACCACCGCGCCAAGAATGGCAATGGCGACATAGATGCTCTCGCGCCCCAGCACCGGCGTAACCGTGGCGGGCAGCACCTCATGCCAGGCTGGCCGCACGATCCAGAGTTCAGCCAGATAACAGAGCGCGATGATGCCGAGAAAGCCGACGATGATCGTTTCGATGCGGTGGTAGCGCTGGCTGACCACGAAGAACACTTCGAGCACCACGGTCAGGAGCGCCCCAGCCCAGAGCGGCATTCCGAACAAGAGACTGAATCCGATGCCGCCGCCAACCAGCTCGGCCACATCGGTGGCGACGCAGGCCACCACAATCGTCAAGCCGAGAAACGACGAAACCGGAGGCGAAAAATGGTCGCGAATGTTGACCGCCAGCGACTTGCCCGTCGCGATGCCAAGCCGCGCGGCCATGTGCTGAATGACGATCAGAATCAGCGTACTGAGCGTTATCACCCAGAGCAGTTCGTAACCAAACCGCGCGCCCCCATCAATATTGGTAGCCCAGTTACCAGGATCGATAAACCCGACCGTAACAAGAAACCCCGGCCCGAGAAATCCCGGAAGCTTTTTAAGAGGAACCCTCCCGGATTGCAATAATTCCGAAAATGAAGCCACCATAATCGAGAATTGAACAAACCGCTTGCCGGAAACAAACCATCGTGATTTCAGCCTGAGTCACCCGGCATTCGGAGCAATGAAAAAATCGGGCATGAGCTTTCCGCTCACCATCCGGAACAAGCCCTTCCGCAAGAAAAATTCGCCGCTTTCGATGGCGGCCCGGAAGTTACTGCTCTGGGAATCATCGGTATCAATACCTGCAAGCGCCAAACATCTTGTTGCTTGTCATTGAGTCCCGACAAGCCGGGAGAAAAAAGCGGAACTCTTTGTTTTGTAACAAAATGGATTCTTTGCCGACAGCAATCGGGACTGAAGCGCGAGTCCGCTTCGCTCCATTCAGAATGAGGGTCTCTTCTCCGTAATCTCTTGGCGATTTCTTGTTGCCGGAGTCATAAAACAACGGTTACCGAAAACTGCCCGGCTCGGCTGGAGAAGCTGATGGCCAGTCATTCCCCGGTTCATGTTCAGCATCGCCAGAGGACGGTGCCGAAGAGCGCTTCTCCTGCATCACGGCGTCAAAAAGAAAAAAGCCCGCGCCCGCGATCAGCAGACCGGGCAAGCCGCAGGCAACCATCGAAACTCCGATTGGGGGCAGAAGTAACGCGCCTCCCGTAACAGCAGCAGCTTCCTTTAACATGGCAACTCCGTTGGTTCACAATTTTGATCTTTATATAATAATTTACTTCAATATAATTACTCACGCACTTCTTTGCAGCATTCCGGACAAGAAATGTCAGCAAGCGACCCGATTCATGAACTCCGGAATGCCTCTTTTTATTGTGGTGAGAGTTCAGGAAGTTCGCCGGATAAAGGAGCGCAGAAACCGGAACATGTCACCGCAAATCGGGATCGACGCCGTAATCGGGTATCGCGACAAACAAAAACCCACTCATGAAACAGATCGATCTTTCACTTTACCGGCGCATCATACTCTTTACCGGAGCCGGTATGTCGGCGGAGAGCGGTGTGCCGACATACCGCGGCAAAGGGGGCGTCTGGAGCCGGTACGACTACCAGGAGTACGCCTGCCAGGCGGCGTTCGAGCGCGATCCCGAAAAGGTCTTGCGCTTTCATGAACTCCGCCGCAGAACGGTGCTCGACTGCCATCCGCACGACGGACACCGCCTCATCGCCGCCATGCCGGAGGTGTGCCTCATCACGCAGAACATCGACGGGATGCACCAGCGAGCCGGATCGCGCGACGTGGTCGAGCTGCACGGCAGTCTCTGGCGTTTGCGATGCGAGCGGTGCGGAGCGGGTAAGGAGGATTTCGGGCGAAGCTACGAAACGCTGCGGTGCGACTGCGGTAACTGGCTCCGGCCCGCCATCGTCTGGTTCGGCGACCTGCTCGACGAGGCGGTCATGCACGAAGCCTCGGAGCTGATCTCCGCCTGCGACCTCTTCGTCAGCATCGGCACCTCCGGCGCCGTCTGGCCAGCCGCGGGCTTCCCCGCCCTGGCCAGGAGAGCCGGGGCGTATTGCATCGAAATCAACCCGGAGCCGTCAGGCACGATCAGCTACGACCTGGTCATCCGCGAACCGGCAAGCAAGGCGCTGTCCCGGCTTTTTGACATGAAATGAAAAAGCGCCGCCGCCGATCCGGGATTCCGGAAATCGACGACGGCGCCATGAAAAAAATAGCGGAGAACTCAGTAGGTCAGCAGCTTGATGCCATCTTCAGCCATAGCGGCGGCGACAACCGGCGGCTTGGCGATCGTGACGCCCGCGATGAGAGCCGAAGGCTGCTTGCCTGCGTCAGGCAGGTAAAGCGGGCAAATTTCGACCGTAACGCCTCTGGCGACGAGACCCTTGAGCAGCATCTGGGGCGACTTGTTGAGCGGCTTGAAAAGCTTCTCCTTGCTGCCTTTCAACACAAGCTCGCCAGCCTTGCCGCAAAACAGCACACGGACGGAACGTCCCTGGTTGAGCGTCTGGGTCGAAAGCACCATCGCCATCATCTGCGTCATGGGGTCATCGGAGGTGACCACCACGAACAAGCCTTTGCTTGCGGGCTGAACGGCTGCGGCCTGAGGTTCCGGGGAAGCGGCATCGAGCGTCGCGCCAAACGAAAAGATGGTGGTCAGCGCAATAGCGAGCGCCGTGAACGATTTCCTGAATAGTGACATAAATAACTCTCCTTTTCATGTTCAAGTGAATTAACGGCCTTAATATACAACAAAAACAACAGATACCCGCACCTGCCAGCGCTTGAGCGCGCTATTTTTTCAGTCATTTGACACATCATCAACTGCTTGTACGACAGACAAGCCCCGCCATTGCTCACTCTTCCCGGCCTCAAACATCCCGTTTCATATCCGGAAACGGGTGTCGTATATTTTTTAGTGACGCTTACGCCCGCCATCCGGCGACAACCCGTTTTTGCCGAAACAAGAAATGACGCCCCGTACATGACTCCGAAAAAAAACCTGCGGCAGCAACTGCACCATATCATTTTCGATTACGACACCCTGCCCGCCAAATCGTTCGATCTCTTGCTGATTGCGGCGATCATCATGAGCGTCACCGTGGTCATGCTCGACACCGTCCGGTCAATTCACGACGCCTGGGGGCAGTTGCTGTACGGACTCGAATGGTTTTTCACCATCCTCTTCACCCTCGAATATGGCATCAGGCTTTACGCAACGGAGTCCAGAAAACGTTACTTCTTCAGCTTTTACGGCATCATCGACCTCTTGGCCATTCTGCCGACTTATTTCAGCATCTTCGTTCCCGGCACCCAATACCTGCTCGTCATCCGCTTTTTCCGGGTGCTGCGGATTTTCCGGCTGCTCAAGCTGGTCAAGTTCGTCAAGGAGGCCGAATTCGTCAAGGCCTCGATCATCGCTTCGGGTCGCAAGATCGTCTTTTTCCTCTTCTTCGTGCTCGTCACGGTCAGCATCATCGGAGCGCTCATGTACCTCATCGAGGGCGAAGAGAACGGATTCACCAGCATTCCGAAGGGAGTCTATTGGGCGATTGTGACCATCACCACGGTCGGTTACGGCGACATCTACCCGCAGACGGTCCTTGGCCGCGCCCTTGCCGCCCTTTTGATGATCGCCGGTTACAGCATCATTGCCGTGCCGACGGGCATCGTCAGCGCCGAAATGGCCGCCATGCACGGCAAAATCGAGGCCGAGCGCACGCTGGCAAGCTCATGCTGCCAAAGCAACGCCCTCGACCCCGAAGCCCGCTTCTGCAAAGTCTGCGGACGGGCGCTGGAGTGAGGCCGACGCCCGTTCGGTCAGAAGCGCGTAACATTCTTTATTCCATGGAGTTCCGGTCGCTGAACATCACGTCGGCCTTCGCCTCTTCCCAGAGATTGCCGTATTTGAGCTTTTCGGTGTCGGTGAAGCGGATGGCTCCGGCAAGATACCACGACGCCGGGTGCTTCTCCGGGTCGTCGCCTTCGCTCTGGCCCATCGGCTTGAGCGCGGCCACCTTGCCATCCTCGCCGCGAATCACCTTCCAGTGGCCCATGACGTAGTGCTCCGCGCTGGCGGCCACCACGTCGAGAATCTCCTCGATCTCGCCCAGCTCGCTGTCACCCCGCAACGCCAGGCCGCCATAGGCGTAAGCCACGGCGCGATGCTCGTCGAGCACGAAGCGCAGAAATTTGTTCCGCGCCATCGGTTGCAAGGTCAGTCCGTCAGTCAGGTAGATGAACTGGCAGCCATCGGCGGCGACCCCGGAAATCGAGCGCGGCAGCACCCCATCCTCCTCGGCGAGGCTGAAGTACCACTCCGAATACTCCTCATACAGCTCGCGGAGCAGCTCCATTGAATCGGCAGTTTGCATGACTCACCCCTTTTTGACGAATTCCGATTTCAGTTGCATCGCGCCGAAGCCATCGATCTTGCAATCGATGTCGTGATCGCCCTCGACGAGACGGATATTTTTCACCTTCGTGCCACCCTTGAGCACCGACGACGCGCCGCGAACCTTGAGATCCTTGATGACCGTCACCGTGTCACCATCCTGCAACGTGTTGCCGTTCGCGTCACGCCAGACGCGCTCCGCCTCGGCCTCGCCCGCCCCGGCACGGCTCCACTCGTGAGCGCACTCCGGGCAAACGAAGAGCGCGCCGTTTTCATAGGTGTATTCTGAATTGCATTCCGGACAGTTCGGCAGATCGCTCATGAGAGTACTCTTTTGAAAATTAAGGCAATGACAAAAATTGTGGCGACAGTATAACGATTTCCCGGCAGCATCCATGATGCGGAGCGAGGCAGAGGCCGCCCTGTCGTCAGACGCGCGCCAGCTCCTCCATCAACGCCCTTCGCTGCGAGTAGAGCCTCCTCAAATCGGCGATAACCCCGTTCGCCTTTTCGCGCCCGCCGAGTTTTATCATTCTCCGCAAATACCGGCACGCTTCCTGATAGTGATTTCGCCCGACATTCGCTTTCAGGTAATCGGCAATCGCCTGGGCGTACAATTCGACCAACTCGGCAGAATACTGCCCGGCGAGCCTCGATTCGTACTCTTCTATGGTATGAAGCGTCGGCAACTGGCGCACGAGACTCAACAGCCGTTCCATCCACCCTTCGCTGATGAAAATTCCGGCGAGCAGCTCCTGGGGAATGTATGGTTTTCTGCTGCTCTCAATCTCGCCGAAAAGCTCCTCGACAAACGGAACCCACCGCTCCGGCTCGATCTGCTGCTTCAGGATGGCGTAATAGTTCTCCTGAAACCGGTTGCTCTGAAAAAACAGAGTGCGGGCGTATTGAATGACAAGCTCGCGATCGCCCTGCGCCTGGGCGATTTTGAGCAGCCAGTCACGCCATTCGATCACAAGCCCCGGATATTTCGGTTTGTCGTGCGCGATGCCATCCTCGGCAATCCGGCGTACCTTGTCGAAATCGCGGCTCTCCATCGCCTTGCGGAGCGCGATCCGGCGCAGCTCCGGATTGCCGAGGTTCGCTTCGAGCCAGGCGTCAGCCGCCGCCTCGCCGCCGGTTTTCGCCATGAGTCCGTACTTGAGGGCCTGCGCAGCTTGCCCGCTGTAACGTGAGCCGCCTTCACGCTCCAGCGCGGCGAGCAATGCACGGCGCTCTTCGTCGCTCTCGACCAGCTCCGCGGCCATCCGCAACATGCCAAGATGCCAGTTCCAGCCGTCGTAGAGTCGCTTCTCTACTGCCTTCATGCAGTAATCGAGCAACTGTTTTCTGACGCTCGCGGCGGGCTGTGATTGTGCGACGCCGAGCATCATGGCGTAAGCGTCGCTGATGCAGTCGCCGATCGAGCCGTCGCTGTCGTCGGCATACTGCAACGCGCCAACCAGCTTCTCCATAACGGCCATGCAGACCAGCAACCCCTCGCGCTCATTCCGGGCCTCGAACTGCTTGCGAGCCATTTCCAGAATATTCGCGACACCCCTGGCGACCCGGTTCGACTCCGACCAGCCGATAAAGCCCGACCGGTCTTTGGCGCTGCGCAAAATCGCCGTCAACTGCTGCGTGTAAAAGCTTTTCGATTCGCCGGAACCAAGGGTGGCGAAGGTGGCGAGCACGAGGTTCCGGAACTGGACGTTCTGGCTCGCCTGCTCCCTGACGAACTGTTTGAGATCACCTGGATCGACGGCATCGAGCAAGGCATCGACCCGCTGGGCCACGGTTTTGCGCTTCGAGGGCTTTTTGGCTCCGGCGCTGTTGGTCGAGGCCTTTTTCACCTTCAGGCCAAGCTCGTCCTTGCGCAGGTAAAAGAGCACCGCCGCCACGTGCTTGCAGACCGGCCCCATGTCGTACGGGCAACTGCACACATGCTCGACCAGTTCGCCGCGGTCGATGACGAGCCGCACGGTGTATGGCTCCGTACCCTCGACCGTCGCCTCGAACTCACCCGGAGCGCCCTCGACAGGCTCGCTTACCTGGCCGTTCCGGAAACAGGTCAGACCGCGTTTCAGCATTGGTGGATCGATACATTCGTCGAACCGGTTCAGTGGAATTCGCATGGCATTTTCAATGAGTTGATGTTGTTCTCTTCTGCATAACCGGTCCATAAACGCCGGATATTCGACCGATCCATCGCACCGGATGCGTAAGAAAAAGTCACGATAAGGCATTTTCAGGAATATGTCAACGCACCTTTTCACAAGAGCGACAAACCGCGAAATCCGCAACAAACCTCAAACAGGAGATGAAACGATGCAAAACGCAAAGACGGAACTGATCGAATCCGCGCGAAAAAAGTTTTCGCGATTCAAAGAACTGAGCAAGCAGCTCGGCGAGGCTGCGGCGTGGGAAGCGATGCTCGAAGGGTTCCCGGAAATCCAGAGGCAGCGCATGGGGCCATTGCTTGCCCGGCCCACGCTCGCCGAAGCTTTCCGCGAGGCTATCCCGCAGTTCAAAACCATCGGCATGGAGATGGAGGTGGTCGATATTTCCAACCGGGGCATCGACGCCGTGCTGGAAATTCAGCGAATCTGCCCGTGGCTGGAGGTGTGCAAGGAGTTCGGATTCGAGACGCCCTGCCACGTCATCTGCGAACTGGACATGGCCGCCACCCGCCGGGCATTTCCGGAGATGAACGGCGAAATCCTCTGCCGCCAGGCGCTCGGCGCGCCGGTCTGTATTTTCGAGTATGATCGCCCGGCGAAAGCCTCTTCCGGCCACGGCGCAGCATCCGCCTGAAACCCGGCTCAAAAAAGGATTACGCTGTTATGGGCTTACCCATTTTGACAGCCCCAGATCATCGAGTCTTGCGGGAATAGATAGCTATTTTATATACACTTTACTATTTAAAGCTCTTCGTGCATACAAAAAACATAAAAATATTCATGACCAGAACAGGGAAAATATAGATTTCATAAACCATTCTCATATTTAAACATAAATACTATATATTTATTGAAAACATCAAAGGGCATGACTCGGAACATTACCACATCTTTTATACGCTATACCAAAGAACTGACTGAGCCTTGGCGCCTGCGGGTGCCGGTTTTGTGCTGTGTAAAGGTGTCGATACAGGATAAATGGATGCGCTGAAGTCTGCTGAAGGAGAGTTTATTGAACTTCGTTTTTTAAAGCTCTTCGCGCATACACAACAAATACATTCCGTCATGACCAGTACAGCTTATTTGTAAACACCCTAACCTCTTGTGATGTCGATTAATAATCGTTACATATATCGTTCAAAAATCTCAGAAGCAAAGTTCCGGGAGCTGGTACGCTATTTTTGCGACGATCTGGATGCAACGCAGATCACCTCACTCAGTGGCCTGAACCGCAATACCGTGAATCGATACCTCAAGGCCATTCGGGAACGCATTGCCGAACATTGCGAGTCGGAAGCTCTTGGCTCTTTAGCGGGCGAAAACGATGCCGACGAGTCCTTGTTTGGGCCTCATCGCGTTCAAATCAGACCTGCCGGTGACGCAACGACCAGAACCACCGTTTTCGGCATCATCAAGCCGTGCAGCAAAGTGTACACCCAAATCGTGACGGATGGCGCGAAAGACTCGCCAAAAAATAGCATGGTTATTGGCAGTGTGACCAGCAACAGCGCGATCTGCCGCAACAGACTTCCGGGCAGCGAAGAAGCTGACAACGACGGTGAGAGCGAATTGTCGAGAGGCCTCAATCGCGCCACAAGCATCGAGGGGTTCTGGAGCATTGCCAAAAACAGGCTCGTCAAGTTCCGTGGCGTGAACAAGAACACCTTTTACCTGCACCTCAAAGAGTGCGAATTTCGCTACAACTACCGCAACGAGAACCTGTACCTGCAAATTCTCAAACTCGTCAGGAACAAGCCCCTTTTCGAGGAATCGCCCTGAAAATTCTCTCTTTCAGAACCCGGCCACCTCACGGAGTCGGGTTCCGAATTTCTCGATCAGCGCGTTGCCCCGTTATTACTTCGGCGATTACAACGCTCAAATAATTACCCCGTCCCGAAAGCGTTCGGGAGGGGGGGCTTATCCATAGACCAAATCTCTCCCGGCGAAGGCGATTGCGACTTTTTGTTGCCTGAGTAATAAGCCGGAAACGATGAGCCTTGAATGGAAACACGGCAAGCTTCTTCCTGATGCTGACCGTTGTTTGATAAATGGTTCGTCATCCCAATCCCCAAAACCGATAATTTTCTCAAGAAAATCTTTTCAAAATAACCTTATGGCAAATGAACACTCTTTACACAACACCCAAAACGAGGGCGACGCATCCAAGCACGGCATGGGAGAATGAAATGGCAAAAAGGTTTGTCTGCCTGATGTAGGTGTACGACCAGAAAACACCGGCAATCAGGGTAAAAAAGAGGGTGAGAACATTATGATAGATAATGTGAACAAATACATACGGAATTGCCATAAAAAGGACAAACACCAACCTGTTCTCCCAGCCACAACGCCTTAAAAGAGCATACATATAACTGCGATAAACAAACTCCTGAAAAGGAGATGAAATGAAAACATAAAAAATCAAAAAAAGCTCTTTCGACAGAAACTCACGCTCCACAAAGCCAAATCTGTTGGCAAATGAAAGAACAGCCAAGAAGCCAACCAGAAAAGGAATCTGCATCAAAAAGGCTTTGCGAATATTATCTTTTCTGAAACCAAGCTCGCTCAATGTATAACCACGAACATACGACAGGATGGAAAACACCGACCCCAACGCAAGAAGCATATAAATACGCCACCCATAAGGAATAATATCGACATAGATCAACGCCGGTACAATCATCAAAATCCCAACCGAATACAACAGTTGCCACCTTGCTTTCAGCACCGATCTATCAGTACCGGCAATAATTCTCTCCATTTTTCTTATCAGACTATCTGATTGCACATTTTTATGATCGTTCAACACGAGCCTCCTTTAACCCGGAATTCACGATAATAATTCTCGATGTCAGGTATAAAAGCACACCATTGAAGAGATGCCAGAGAAAATGGGTCCCGTATGACCATACAGGACAAAGAGTTGCGTCAATTGTACGAAAGAACAGCGAAACCGCGAACACAATCAATGCGTAAATCCCCATCATCGGCTCTGCCTTCTTGCTGAAATAGTGATACACGGCAACAATCATAACCGACGAAATCGCGGGAAGATACAGAACAGAACCATTCAGCGCGCCCTTAAAAGACAGCGCGTACAAACTGACAAGCAAAAATCCCGTCGTCAACAAAACGCTGCGCAAACCACCAAGCCTCACAACCCTCGTCATGTAGAGCCATAAAAACGTTATTTGATACGCAAAAATCGGAAACACATCACAAGCCGCAGCCCACCTGGCAGCAAACGAATGATACAACGCGCTACCCAGCCCTATTGACACCATCAGAGCCAAAAGTGTCACATTTCCAGAGCCGAACGCATCACGCTCTTTCATCAACCGAAAAACAAACCAAGCCGCGACAATGAACGAGAGGTTCGTCAGCAAGTTGATCGGTTCATCAAACAACCCGGCACCACTTCTCTCGCAATATTCGTACAACATCACAACAAATAATCAGACTATTCGTTAACTTATTACTTCGGCCATTAAAACTCTTAAACAATTGCCCCGGACTTCAGTCCGGGGTATGCGGATAACGCAAAATAAATCCGGGTTTTAGCCCAATCTCTTCTTGGTGGTGCTTTTGCGATATATTGTCGCCGGAGTAATAATCCATTTGTTTTGGACATATTTTTTCAACCGTAGAAGATCTGCAATAAATACGAAAACACATCATTCTTTTTCATCTCTTTTGTTCAAATCTTCCGCAACCATCGTGAACTGTTCAAGGGAGGCTTGCTGATTTTTGACGATTTCGGCAATGATGACGACAGGCGCAGGCCGATGGTCGAGGTACTGAGAGCTGCCAGAAAATATCGAGATTTAACTTGTGTCGCATGATGAGCCGTCATAGGTGAAACGGTGGAAACATTCCGTTTCCTGATTATATCTCCAAACATCACTTCTTGACTTACTTTTTTTGATGACTTTGATTGAACTCTCATCACCCACCCAGATACTTCAGGTGCACTTCGATTTCCACCTCGGCGCTGTTGAGCTGAAAACTGGCGCTGTCGAAAGAGGGCGGGCCGAGAAAAAACTGGGGATTATTGGAGGTGCCGACGCCCTCTTTCGGAATGCCGAAAAAGTTCTTGTGAAGCTCGCCGCAGCAGGCTTCGTCGTGAATGACGCAAACCGCATAAGCGCCGTAGGGAACCTCCTCGAAGACATAGAGATTCGACTCCCCTATCTCGTGCAGTCCGCCTTTTCTGAACGCATGTTCCGTCTCTCCCGGAAATCCATGCTTGTCCCTGAAAAGCGCGATGCCGAGATCGCCTGTGCAGTTGTGGGCATCGAGCACCCTGACCAGAATGCGACCGGTCTGGTTGACCTGCTCCCCGTTGGATGACGAATTGTCGGCAAATGGATTCATGTGAAAAAAACAGCTATTCAGAAGAAACCTGAAGTCTTTTAAAAAGTAATGTAACAAAGATTTCGCGCTCGCGTGAAAGGCCGGAGTGGCTTAGCGAGTTTTGCAAAAAGGACGAAAAGGACTTATTACTCCGGCCATAATAAATCGCAATCATCTCTAAAAGAAGAAATTGGGCTAAAGCCCTGATTTATTTTGTGTTACCCATAAACCCCGGACTGAAGTCCGGGGCAATTGTTTGACCATTTTAATGGCCGGAGTAATAAGAGACGGAAAGGACGATGACGACAAACGAAAAAAGCCTGCTTCTCGACAGGCTTTTTTCATGGATGGAGTCCCGAATGGCGGGCTTATCCGATCTTCTCCGCGCCGGAGATGATGGCGGCGACCAGCTTGTCGATGGTGGCGTCGTCCATCAGCACGGGGATGTTCAGGCAGATGCTGCTCTGGAGGAGCTGGCCGGTTCTGGGCCACAGCTCTTCGAGGTTCAGGTCGCGGTAGCGGTCGCAGGCTTTGAGCAAATGGCCCCAGACGGCGGCGTAGTGCCAGTCGATCGCTTCGGGCAGAATCTTGGTGCCGAAGCCGTGCTCCAAAAGGTGCGCCTCGAACTGGAGGGCGGCTTCCGGGTCGCGAACCTTGAAGATGAGCGTGTCGCCCTGCGCACCGGCTTCGTCGGTGAAGGGGCGCATCGTGAGGTTGCCGAGATGGCTGATGCGCTCCTTGATCTTGTACTTGTTCTCCCTCGCCTTCGAGAGGATGTAGTCGATCTTGCCGAGCTGGGCCAGGCCGATGGCCGCAGTCACTTCGCTGAGGCGGTAGTTCAGCCCTTTGGCGCGGCGCGGATCCTTGCCGCGCGGCAGGCCGGGAATGTGCATGTGGCCGTGGTCGCTGAACTCGGCAACGCGGTCATAGACCTCCTTGTCGTCGGTGATGACCATGCCGCCCTCGCCGACGTGCAGCGTCTTGCCCGCGTCGAACGAGAAGGAGCCAACCTTGCCGATGGTGCCGAGCTTGCGCCCCTTGTAGGTCGCGCCGAGCGACTGGGCGGCGTCCTCGATGAGCGTCACGCCGCGACGCTCGCAGATTTCAGCAAGCTCGTCCATTTTCGGGGCAGCCCACATCGGAATCGCGACGACCGCTTTGGTTTTCGGCGTGATCGCCTTTTCGACCTCAAGCGGATCGAGGTGATAGGTCTCGTCGATCTCCACCGGCACCGGCACAGCGCCAAGCGCGGCGGCGGCCTCGACCGGCGCGATGAAGGTCCACGCCGTGGTAATCACCTCGTCGCCAGGGCCGACGCCCGCGCCCGCAAGGGCGCAGTGAATCGCCGCCGTGCCCGACGACACGGCATGGGCGTACTTCACGCCCATGTATGCGGCGAACTTCTCCTCAAACTCCCTCGCCTTGTAGTTACCCGGTGCGTACCGGTACAGGGTGGTTTTCTCCCTGCTGAACAGCTCCTGAATCTCGGCCAGCTCCTCGCGGCCAATCAGCTCGGCTCCTGCCATTGTGCAATGCGTTTAAGTTCTTTTAAGTATCCAAAATTTTGTGCCTATAGGACTTATAAGACCTATAAGTCCTATAGGTCAAGAAGAAAAAACTTTACAGTTCATGTTAAAGCGTCGATTACCACCCTGGCTGATTCTTCGTTGAATTCGACCGGGTTGCCGCCGAACGATCCGGAGAGCGCCTGCGACGCCTTGCTGGCAAGTTCGGCGACGTTGCCTTTGCCGTAGCCGTAGGGCACGAGGTTCGGAATGTCGAGCTGGCGATAAAGCGCGTCCATCTGTTCGAGCAGCTCCTGCGCCGACTCCCTTGCCGACGCCCCCTCTTTGCGGGCGGGATTGAGCAGCGCGTATTTGTCGTACCCCTTGGTGACGTTGTAGCGCATCACCTCCTTGAGGAAGATCGCGCCCGCCAGCCCGTGCGGAACCTGGTGCTTCACGCCGACGTAGTAGGCAAAGCCGTTGGTCGGGCCGTCGCCGGAGTTCATCAGCGCCGTGGTGCCGCAAACGCTGCCAAGAGCGAGATCGAGCCGCGCCTCGGCCCGGTCGAGCTGACCCTGCTGCAAAGCGTAGAAAGTACGCTGAAAACCCTCGATGGAAAAGATGCGGCTCAGCGCGGTGTGCCTGACCGAGCCGAAGCTATCGACGCAGTGCACCAGGCTGTCCATCGCCGAGGCGATGACGCTCTCCATCGGCGCGCTCATCGAGAGCTGGGGATCGATCACCGAGCGTTTCGGGAAGTTCTTGCGGCTGTTGATGCCGAGCTTGCGCCCCTCGTCCTCGTCGATGAAGACCGCGTTGAAGCTCACCTCCGCGCCGCTGCCGAGCAGCGAAGGCACGGTCACCAGCGGCACCGGATCGTTCACATCCTTCGGGAAGCCCTTGAGCGAGAGCGCCGGAACCTCGTTGGTCAGGAGCAGCGCGACACCCTTGCCGAGGTCGATGGTGCTGCCGCCGCCGATGGCCACCAGGCCGTCGGGCTGCTCGCGGCGGAAAAACTCCGCGACGTTTTCGAGATGGCGGTAGGTCGGCTCGCCCCTGAACTCGTTGCAATAGATGACCGCGTTGGTATAGCAGGCGTTGATGTTGCGCAGCACATCCTGGAAATAGAGGTTTTCCGAAAGGCTCGCATCGTAGATAATGCCCGGTCTGGTGACGCCGAGCGACTGGAGGTGCTCATGCACGGAGAGTGCTTCGTTGACCCCGATGCACAGGTCGGTGGAGAGGAAAAAGTTCATATTGTCTTGATTCTGTTGGGTTTGTCGGATTTCAGGATCGAACGAACGAGCGGTCGAGACCTTTACGCTTCAGGTAAAATTCGACGAGATCGACCTCTTCGATGGTATCGATCTCCCAGGTCTGCCAGAACTCCATCGGATAGACCGAGAGCTTCCGGCCGATGCGGTTGCCGAACTCGCGCAGCACCGAAGGCGTGAAGAGATAAATCGAGCCGTTCTCGATGTACTGCGACGGGCGATCCTGCCGCATCCCGCGATTGCGATAATCGAAGTTCACGCTGTTCCACTCGCCCTCGCGCTGCTCCCAGATGGTGAGGTCGTCGGCCCGCGTGACCGAAATCAGCGAGTCGGCCTCTTCGCGCCGGAACAGCTCTATGGAGCGGTCGATGTCCCCCGGCTTGCGCAACGGCGAGGTGGCTTGCAGAAAGACGACCGTCTCCGGCTCCGCGCCGCCGTGCCGTTCGGCAATCGTTTCGAGCGCGTGCAAGAGCGCCGACTCCGAACTCGCCTTGTCGCCGCTGATCTCGTGCGGACGGTCGATCACCTCCGCGCCGTACTCGCGGGCGACCTGGGCGATGGCCGCCTCGTCGGTGGTCACGAAAACCTTGTCCACGTGTTCGGCGTCGAGCGCCTGCAAGAGGCTCCATGCCAGCAGCGGAAGACCGGCCACCGGATGGATGTTCTTGTTTTTCAGCCCCTTCGAGCCGCCGCGCGCCGGAATGATCGCTGCCGTCCGCATTCAGTGCTTCCTGTGATTCTTCGTTATTGCCCGGTTCCGCCTCACGCTTCGATCACCTGCCGACAGACACCGGCGATCCGGCAGGCCGCCGAGCGGTTCTGCAACGGAGTGAGGCGCTTGAGATAATCGGGTTCTAACCCGCAATATACCGGTTTGTTCAGCGCCGATCCTACAAAGATCGTCGAAGAAAACTGCGCGATCATCATCCGCGAATTGGCGATCATCTCCTCGGTCTTCCCTTCCGCATAGACGATGCTGCCCGGCGCGTGCTGCTCGATCTCTCGCGCGGCCCGCGCGGCGTTTTCGTTCGGATGGAGCTTGAAGAGCAACTGCCGACCGTCGGCCATCTCAAGGTACTTGCGAATGTTGCGCTTGCGGTTTTCATAGACAAAGGTTTCGCGATTGTCGGAAGTACAGACCAGCACGTAGTCGCGGTGCTCGAAGTCGTTTTCGAGGAAGCGCTCGCAGTTGTCGAAGTTGGGTATGCTGGTCACTTCGATCTTTTCGGGGCGAACGCCTTTGCTGATGAACAGGTCGCGGTAGCCTTCGCTGGCCACGCAGAACTTCTCGTAGGTGTCCGACAGGCCCGTGGTCGCCGTGCCCGCGATCCAGCGCGGCACCCAGCGGAAGTTGCGGGCGAGGTGGAACAGGATCGTTTCCGGCTCGGTCATCCCCTCCTGCACGAGCACGATTTTGCTGCGCTTGAGATGTTTCGGTACGATGAGGTCGGTGCAGGTCACCACCAGATCGTACCGGTGCAGCGTACCGCCAATGTCGAGCTGAAAATTATGCGAAGTAAGGTAATCGATGGCTTTGCTGGCGCGCTTTTTGCCCATGATCGTGAATTCGAGCATTCCCATGTCGCTGGCTTTGCCGAGCAGGCCGTCACTGAAAAAGGGGGTGAACCACTGATCGTACTCCCGGAGATGCTCCGAAATCTGGTGCATCTGGGTGGTCTGATTCATCGAACCGCAGACAAACAGAATCTTCTTGTTCATGCACTCTCTTCACTGACTTGTTCGGCATCCCGAAGATGAATGCCCTCCATAAACATCACACCGTAACCTATCGAATACCAGATCACCTCCTTGAAGCGGCGCAGCATCACGAACGCTCCTCCATAGGCGAGGTAATCCGGAAAGCCGAGCGCGTGAAAAAAAGCGAGATAGCCAAGATCCTGAATCCCCAGTCCCGATGGAATGAAAAAAAAGATCGCCCTGAGAATGGTCAGAGCCGTGTCGAACGCCAGCACCTGAAAGAAAGTCACCTTGAGACCGAGAACGTGTAATATAAGATAACTTTCCAATGCGAGCATCATCCACGCCGCGACATAGATCGCCATCACCGGCAGCAGCGATTTCATGCCGCCCGACTTGACCCGCTGAAGCTTCTGGTCGGTCTCGGCGAACCCCTCCTCCTGCTTGAGCAGCCACTGCCGCACCTTTTCAAACGGAATATTCATCAGAGCCCGATGCAAGCCGGAGGCAGCCTTGCCGTTGATCAGCAGCAACAGCAAGAGGGTGATGACCAGGGTGAGCGCGATGCCGGCAGCGAGCATGACAATGCCGAGTCCATGAAAACCGACCACCTGAACGGAGACGGCCTGGAGCATCCCGAACCCGGCAATCGCGCCAATCATGGTATAGATACCCTGGGTGACACCAAGCAACAGCTTGCGCACCGCGACCGTGGCGACCCCATCCGGCAGGGGAATGCCGAGAAATTTCCGGCAGAGCCAGGGGCGCAGCGGCTCGCCGACGGCCACGCCTGCGGGCAGGGTCATCGAAACCGTTTCGGTGACAACCTGGATTTTAAAGAGGCCGAAAAAGGGTACCTGGCCGCTCTCTTTGGGAAACAGCCGCTGCCATGCCGCCGTCTCCAGAAGATGCAGCCCGAGGTAGGGCAGAAGAATCCAGAGCGAGGAGGGGCCGAGTGATGCGATCAACTTCATCGATCCGGCAAGATCAACCTTGCTGAACAGATATGCAATGAGAGCCAGACCGGCCAGAAGCCCCGCGTAACTTGTCCAGGACTTTTTTCCTTTCTTGTGCGCTTGCATGGAATCGATTGGAGATGAAACAGTTTTGCCACCAGCGAGGCTATTGCGCGGCTCGCCGCCCAGTCGTGTTCGGAGGGCCGGAAACTGCCAGCGCAAGTCTGGGCAACGCGCGGCGGAGAGCAGATGAGGCTCGTCGCCCGGCCCGGAACGAAAGCGCATAAATATATCAAAAATAGGCAATTCCCGTGAACTTGCCTTTTTCGTGACTCACTCCGGAAGTGCGGAGCCGATTTCGATGCCGCAGAGCCGAATCGGAAAAGCATGTATATAGGTAATCAGACTACCGAAAGCGGCAATAAATTGTTGGAGAAGAGGGCTTTGATTGTTACATAACAGTATGTGATCACATTCAGAGCGTTCCTGTCATTTTGTCCGTTTCAACGGACATCCCTGTTGACCGTTTGCGTCAGACCCGATTTCACGATTCTACATCACCTCATTCCGGAATCAAACTTTCGTTTATGGGACTCATCAATCCTGATTTCCAGACCTTGCCCGAACTGTTCATCTCGGTGTTCAGCCATTTCAAAGGACAGCCCGGCAAAGCGCCTATCGCACGGAAAATCAACGGCGCATACTCGCCCATCAGCTACGACTCGCTGGCGGAGGATTGCCGCCATTTTGCCGCATACCTGAAACAGCGGGGTATCGAGCCGGGCGACCGGGTGGCGATTCTGTCGGAAAACCGTCCGGGATGGTACCTGGCCGACATCGCAATCCTCTCGCTCGGAGCGACCGACGTGCCACTCTACCCCTCCCTTCCGCCGAACCAGATCGAGTACATCCTGAACAACTGCGGCGCGAAAGGCATCATTGTCTCCAACATGCTTCAGCTCGGCAAAATCCTCTCGATCTGGCAGAAGCTTCCGGAGCTGAACATGGTGATCGTCATGAACAAGCTCGAAGAACCGGTCGAGGATGTCATCAATCTGGGAGAGGCCAAATCGGAAGGGAAGAAAATTCTGGAGGCCAAACCGTGGCTGCTCGACGGCATCAAAAGCAGTCCGGACGATGTGGCGACGATCATCTACACCTCCGGAACGACCGGCCTGCCGAAAGGGGTGATGCTCACGCACCGGAATCTGTGCGAAAACGTCAAATCGTGCTCCACGGTCATCCGGCTCGACGAAACCGACAGCAGTCTCTCCTTCCTGCCGCTCTCCCACGCCTACGAGCGCACCGGCGGATACTACCTCCTGTTCGCCTGCGGAGCGTGCATCTATCTGGCAGAAAGCATCGAAACCATCTCGCTCAACATCTCGGAGGCCCAACCCACCATCATCTTTACGGTGCCGAGGCTCTTCGACCGCATCAAGGCCAACATGCTCAAGACGGTCGCCCATGAGGGTGGCGTCAAAGAGAAAATTTTCCGTTGGGCGATCAGTACCGGCGAAAAGTACCACAAGCAGCTCGCCGCCGGAAAGGTGTCGCCGCTGCTCGCCGTGCAGCACAACCTGGCCGACAAGCTGGTTTACAGCAAGATTCGCCAGAAGTTCGGCGGCCGCCTGCGCTACTTCGTCTCCGGCGGCGCGGCGCTGCCGCAGAAGACTGGCGAGTTTTTCCAGTCGATCGGCATCACGATTCTCGAAGGGTTCGGCTTGACCGAAACCTCGCCCGTCACCAACGTCAACCGGCCCGAAAAGGTGAAGTTCGGCACGGTCGGCCCGCCCGTCAGCAACGTCGAGGTGAAGATCGCCCCGGATGGCGAAATCCTGCTGAAGGGGCCGAACATCATGAAGGGATACTGGCAGGACGAGGCCGCGACCGCCGAGGTGCTGAAAAATGGCTGGTTTTATACCGGAGACATCGGCGAGATCGATGCAGACGGCTACCTCAGGATCACCGACCGCAAGAAGCACATCATCGTCACCAGCGGCGGCAAAAACATCGCCCCGCTCCCCATCGAGAACCTCATTCTCGAAAGCCCGTATGTCGATCAGGCGATAGTCGTCGGCGAAAAACGCCCCTTCCTCATCGCCCTGATCGTGCCCGATTTCGTGAAACTGAGAGATTTCGCCGCGGAACACCAAATACCGGCAAGCAGCGCAAAAGAGCTGATTGCATCGAAAGAGATTGCGCAGGTTTACGAAAAGCTGCTGAAGAGCATCTCCCGCCAGCTCGCCACCCATGAAAAGGTGCGGAAGTTCCTGCTTGTCGAGGAGCCGTTCTCGATTGAAAACGGCATGATGACCCCCACGCTCAAGCTCAAGCGCAAGGAGATCACCACCCGGTTCAGCGCCGAAATCGACAATCTCTACAACGCGCTGAACATGGTCTATAACACCGAGTGAGCACAGCCGAGCCTGGTTCGACACGGCTGGGGCGCTGAATCAATCTTCCCGCGCCAGCCGCCCTCACCTCTCCGCGCCAGAATCCCCGGCTATCCGCAGCATCCGCTGCTCCCCGTACTCCTCGATCAAGGACTCCATGACCAACATATCGACTATCGAGCCGATGCCGTGCGGGCAATCGGCGTAGCGCTCTTCGACCGACTCGCGGGACAGCTCGCCGCTCGTGAGCAACTCGCGAAGCAGCGCTCCGCGATACCAGCGCCGGGAGCCTTTGAAGCTCGACTGGCGGGTCAGCGGAGCGATGCCGGTTTTCCTGCCGGTCAGCTCCATTGCGCCGTAATCCATCAGCGCGTTGTGCCAGTCGCGGCTGCGCCCTTTCGGTAGCACTTCGCCGGCGACGTCGAGCAACGCTTTCGGAGTGATCGATTCGGGAAGGTTGAGTTCGTAGATCAGCACACGCCTGATATTGGTATCGACGGCTGCGATATCGAGGTTGTCGGCAAAGACGAGAATCGAGCGGCTCGTGTAGGCTCCGATGCCCGGCAGCTCGATGAGTTGCGCGGGATCGGCGGGCACTCGGCCACCGTGCTGTTCGACGATCATCGAGGCCGCCCGGTGCAGCCGCTGGCCGCGAGCGTTGTAGCCAAGACCGCTCCACTCTTCGAGCACCTCGCGAAGCGAAGCCGAAGCGAGCGAGCGCACATCGGGAAAGCGCTCCACCCAACGGAGAAATCTCGGCGCGACCCGGTCGGCCTGGGTCTGTTGCAGCATCACCTCGCTCACCATCACGCCGTAGCGGTCGGTAGTCGAGCGCCAGGGGAAGCTCCGCCTGTTCTTTTCGTAAAAATCGAAAATCTTCGACTGAAAAGCCTCGATGCGAGCGATGTTCATGGCAGGGTAAAATCAGAAGGGAAAAATAGAGCAGTCTGCGCTTTCAGCACTCATCTCTTGTCCACCAAGTCCACAGCGTCCACCACGAAACCAACAGAGCAGCACCGCCGGTTCAGGGCAGCGCTGCTCTGCGTAAAAACTGGAAAAGCTGAAGCTTATGCCTGGGCGGAAGCGCTCTTGCGCTCCTTGACCTTCAGCGCGGCCTTGCCGGTACGCTTGCGGAGGTAGAAGAGTTTGGCCCTTCTTGCCTTGCCGCTTCTGATGACCGTGACGCTCTCGACGTTCGGCGAGTTGATCGGGATGATCCTCTCGACGCCAACGCCATGCGAAATTTTGCGGACGGTGATGGTCTTGGATGCGCCCATGCCCTTGTCGCCAATCACGACACCCTCGAAAGCCTGAAGGCGCTCTTTCTCGCCCTCGATAACCTTGAGCTGAATCCTGACGGAGTCACCGGGACGAATCTCGGGAATATCGCTCCTCTTTTGGGTTGCTTCGACCAACTGAATTAACTGATCCATGATGACACTGTTATCTTTATGTTGTCTTTACTCTTCTTCACTCTCTTTGCCGAGCATCTCCGGCCTGCGCTCAAGCGTACGTTCTCGCGCATTCTCCTGCCGCCAAAGCTCGATTTTTTCATGATGGCCTGAAAGCAGCACATCGGGCACCTTCATCCCCCGGAACTCCGCCGGTCGCGTAAACCATGCGCAGTCGAGCAGCTCGCTCTGGAACGAATCGGTCAGCGCCGACTCACCATCACCGAGCACGCCCGGTATGAGCCTGACCACCGCGTCCATCACCATCAGCGCAGGAATCTCGCCTCCGGAGAGCACCACGTCACCAACGGAGAGTTCCATCGTCACCAGCGTCCGGCGAATCCGCTCGTCCATCGCCTTGTAGTGACCGCAGAGCACGATCAGGTTCCGCGTTTGCGACAGGCGGTTGGCCCGCTTCTGGTCGAAAGCCTGCCCGTCCGGCGTCATGAAGATCACCTCGTCATAACTCCTTTCAGCCTGCAACTTCTCGATACATGCGAACACCGGCTCTGGACGGATCACCATCCCCGCGCCACCTCCGAACGGCGCATCATCCACCTGCTGGTACTTGCCCAATCCGTAATCGTGCAGGTTGTGCACGTGGATCTCCGCAAGCGCTTTCCGCCTTGCGATGCCGAGCAATCCCTTTTCGAGGGGTGACGAAAAAAAATCCGGAATGACGGAAATGATATCTATCCGCATGGCTTCAACACCTCTCTGAGTCATTGCCTTTCAATCTTGTCAAGAACATCGCGCCTGAACTTCATCGAAGAAGTCGCGACACGCTGACGTTACAAAAATTCACGGAATCTCCGTAACGTCACGATCCCTTTTTCGAGATCGGTTTCAGTGATGAAATCCTCCACCGCCGGAACCAACACCTTTTTGCTTCCTGTGTCGATTTCGTAAACGTCGTGCGCAGGCATCTGCAACACATCGCTGACGATGCCGACACAACCATCCTCTTCGTCGAACGCCTCCAGACCGATCAGGTCGTGGATGTAAGCGCGATCTCCGGGAAGAGGCGCCAGCGCTTCACCGGTCACATACAGCCTGAAGCCCGCAAGAGCTTCGGCCCCTTCGCGTGATCCGACGCCCTCGAACACAAGCCAGGCGAAACCCTGACCAAGCTTGGCCGACACCACCTTTCGGAGCGCGACCTCTTCAGGCGTTTTACCGACATAATACTCCCGTCGCTTCAGGAAGCGCTCCGGAAAGTCGGTCACCGGCTTCACCTTGAGTTCGCCTTTCAAGCCTTTGGGCTTCAGGACGACGCCTGTCAGAAACAGCTCCACTCTGGTTCAGCCGGTTCGGATTTCCTCTTCCTCAGCCTTCGGCGGAACCGACGGCTTCGGCGGCTTTCTTCGACTGACGGCGACGCAGCTTGGCGTTCAGGCGCTTCTGACGCCGCTCGGCCTCTTTCTGCTGCCACGCTTCCATCTGAGCGGCGATGTCGCTTTCGCTGAAACCACGGCGCTTCAGGTTCATTTCGTGAAGCAGACCGGTGCCGCGAATGAGGCTGTGGACAGTGTCGGTCGGCTGCGCGCCAACGTTCAGCCAGTAGGCAACGCGATCTTTTTCGATGGTCACGGTATGCGGTTTGGCGGTCGGGTTGTAGTGGCCGACCACTTCAAGAAACTTGCCATCTCTCGGCGCGCGCCCGTCGGCAGCAACGATCTGGTAGAACGGCATCTTTTTCCTTCCGGCTCTTTTCAATCTGATCTTAACCAATGCGTGATAATTTTAATTTATGAGAGACATTGTACTTATCGTTTCAGAAACTTGTCGAGCGCCAGGTTCTCCGTGGTGATCTTCCGACCAGACTTGGCCAGGCGGTTCACCGAGCGCATCATCTTCTTCATTTCGGAGAACTGCTTGAGCAGCATGTTGACCTCCTGCACCCTGGTACCGCTGCCGAGCGCGATGCGCTGACGGCGGCTGCCGTTGATGATTTCGGGCTGCTTGCGCTCATCCCTGGTCATCGAGGAGATCATCGCCTCAATGGGCTTGAAATTGATATTCTCGAGATCCTGCTTGGGCACCATCTTGTTCAGGCCGGGCACCATTTCGATGAGGCCCTGGATCGAACCCATCTTCTTGAGCTGCTGGAGCTGATCGAAAAAGTCGTCGAGGTCGAACTCGTTTTTCATGAGCTTCGACTGCATCGCCATCGTCTTTTCGAGATCGAGCGTCTCCTGCGCCTTTTCGACGAAGCTGACGATGTCGCCCATGCCGAGAATCCTCTGGGCCATGCGGTCGGGGTAGAACACGTCGAGATCATCGACCTTCTCGCCAACGCTCATGAACTTGATCGGCTTTTCGACCACCTGACGGATCGACAGCGCCGCACCGCCGCGAGCATCGCCGTCGAGCTTGGTGAGCACCACGCCGTCGAAGTCGAGCCGGTCGTTGAACGCTTTGGCGGTGTTGACCGCCTCCTGACCCATCATCGAATCGACGACGAAGAGCAGTTCGTCCGGGCTGAGCCTGTTCTTGAGCGCTTCGGCCTCGGCCATCATCGTCTCGTCGATCTGCAAGCGACCGGCGGTATCGACAATCACCACATCCTTGCCGCTCGCGCGCGCCTCTTCGAGACCGCCAAGCGCAGCCTTCATGGCGTCCGGCTCCTCCACGGAGAAGACCGGCACGTCGATCTGCTCGCCGAGCGTTTTGAGCTGCTCGACCGCCGCCGGACGATAGACGTCGGCAGCGACAAGGATCGGATTCTTGCCGTTCTTTTTGAGGCGCTTGGCCAGCTTGGCGCAGAAGGTGGTTTTACCGGAACCCTGGAGGCCGGCGACCATCACGATGGCGGGAATTTTCTTTGGAGGCAGGTTCAGCGGCTGGTTCTCGCCGCCCATGATTTCGGTCAGCTCGTCGTTGACGATCTTGACGATCATCTGCGCCGGGGAGACGCTTTTGATGACCGATTCGCCGAGGGACTTTTCGCGGATATCCTCGACCAGTTTCTTGGCAACCTTGTAGTTGACATCGGCGGAGAGCAGGGCGCGCTTGATGTCGCGCATGGCGATACCGATGTTGACCTCGTTGATCGTCGCCTGTCCGGCGAGCTTTTTAAAGGTCAGCTCAAGTTTGTCACTGAGATTGTCGAACATATTGAACCTGTCACATAAATTCTAAAAATGGATAGCTTTAAATATAAAAATATTCTTGTAAAATAAAACCAAACGATGCGACCTTCACCAAACTATTTTCAATTATATTGGTGGGCTAAATTTCAAACCACAGATCAATGACCGTGGAAACGATCGAGCAGATATTTCAATCATTCAAGGAGAAGAAGATCGCCGTTATCGGCGATGTGATGATCGACAAATATATTTTCGGCCACGTATCGAGAATTTCACCCGAATATCCGGTACCGGTGGTCGATGTCACCCGCGAGAGCAGCCGTCTCGGCGGGGCGGCCAACGTGGCGGTCAACACCAGGGCGCTCGGAGCCGAAACGCTTCTGATCGGCGTTACTGGCGACGATCAGGAGCGCCGAAACCTCACGAGCCTCATGGCGGAGCACGGGCTCGATCCGGGGATGCTCGTGGCCGACAGCAACCGGCCGACAACCTGCAAAACCCGCATCCTGTCGCAGAACCACCACATCACGAGGGTTGACTACGAAAGCCGCACTCCGCTGAATACCAAGCTGGAGCAGCAACTGCTCGGCATGTTTACGGAGATTGCCGACTCGGTCGATGCCGTGGTGCTCGAAGATTACAACAAGGGGGTGCTCACCCCGTCGCTGATCGCTTCGGTGATCGCCATCTGCCGTGAGCGCAAGACGCCGGTGCTGGTCGATCCGAAGCTGAAGGGCTTCTTCTCCTACGGCGGCAGCACGGTCTTCAAGCCAAACCTTTCCGAACTCTCTGCCGCGCTCGGCATTCCCGTGGCCAACGTTGATGGCGATGTCGAACAGGCGTGCCTGCGGCTCGTCGAAAAGCTCAATATCGAGAGCCTCGTGGTGACAAGAAGCGAAAAAGGGATGAGCGTCTATGATGGCTCGTTCACCCACATTCCCGCCCTTTCGCTCGATGTTGCCGACGTCTCCGGCGCGGGCGATACGGTGATCGGCACCCTCGCGCTCGGGCTGGCCTCAGGCCTCGACCTGGTGACCAGCACCCGGATCGCCAATCTGGCGGCCAACACGGTGTGCCAGGAGGTCGGCGCCGTACCGGTCAGGCCGGACAAGCTGCTCAGCGCCTGCCTTGCCCATCTTCGCTGATAAAAATGTGACGGTCCACCACCGTCGGCCACGCCGGTTTGTATGACGGATCCTGCGCGAGATTCCTCATTTTGAGCAGTGAGTAGAACGGCACCTCGAACAGGGCCGCGTTGCTGAGCGCGGGAGGGATGTCGCTGCCGGGATCGAGATGCATCACAAAGGTCACGTGCACCTTGCCGCCCGCCACCGGCATCAATATCCAGACGCCCCTCGACTCGCGCACCCGGTGAAAGTCCGGCCTCGGCGGAGCGTAATCGGGAATACCGGTCATCGTCAGGGCGAGCGCCCCCTCCTCGGAGGCGTGCAGGGCAGTGCGCACGATCATCTCCCGTTTCGGAATCGGCCAAGGGGTATTGAGCACCTGACGGACGACGTAATCGAGTTCATGGCTCTGGTGCAGCACCTCCATCTCGGCAAGCTGATGCACCCATTTGCCGTAACTTCCGAAATCGTGAAAGAGGCTTATCAGTTTTCTGAGCGATGCGTTGAACATGGTCTCGCCCTTAAAACCCAGCACCTGGGAGCCACTGATCTTTGACGAAAAAATTTTGATGTCTTTGTGATCAACACGAAACTCCCAGTTGCCCTCGAGGGCGACAGCTACATCCATTTGCTCAGCAGATTATGATGATGAGGGTAGATTAGGTACGGTGCGCTATTCCGCAATAAAATCCTTGTAGTTTCTGATAATTTCTTTCGAGGATTCATTGAACGCCGCATCGACAGGCGTGCAGTACTTTTCCTTCTTGATAAAGTCGCGCATGTTGTTCAGCGTGTGGTACGGCGTGTCGATCACGGCGATATTGGCCAGCCACGAAGGAATTTCTCCGCCCGGCTCGATGTGCAGCCTGAACACCACGCGGCACTGCTTGTCGGAAAGCGGCAAGATATTCCATGCGCCTTCGAGCTTGCGAACCCTGACGTACCGGTCGTCTTCGGGGATAAAATCCGGAAGACATTCGATCTTGATGAAAGCCTCCCCTGTTTCGGGATCCCTGTAAGCAGTCGAACGACTGATAATCTCCCGGTCGGTCACCGGCCAAGGGGCATCGACATGCTGAAGCACTACTCGCCCCTCATTGTCGTCGGCAAGCTCCTGAAGAATGCGCATGTCGCTGGTTTTCCAGACCCAGTCCGGAGCTGACTCGATGTCGTACAAAAGACTGAGCACGGAGTGCTGTGGCGCATCGATCGTAGCAACAGCGACGAACGAAAGAAAATCGGATGAAGGTACCGGACAGGTAAAAATCTTCAGCCAGTCGTTGCTGAGCTTGAGCGTGCAACTGTTACTGTTTATTTTTTCAAGTAATGACATAGCGAAACTGGTTGTATGAAAAAATGGCCGGAAGCCCTCTTGCCGATCTGAAAGCCGCTCCGACCCGGCGATTCATAGGTACCTCATAATGCCCGCTTTTCAATGAAATGCCGTGCAACCTTCATGAGCGGATCGCCTTCACGGATCAACACTTTGACCTGCTCTTCAGTTCCAAACAAGTGCCTGGCGATTCTTGCCTTGAGCGCCAGGGCGATCTCAGCTCTGTCACGGTTGAACTCTGCCTGGTCGAATGTGACCCTGGACTCCTCGCATCCCTTTTTGACCAGCGCTTCGAGATTGGCGGGAACATGATAGTTTTCGAGGTATGCCGCCGCCGAATGGCGGAACTTCTGGACCGGATCATCGGAAGCGTCGATCAGCTTCAGGGCGATATCCTCGATGACGCCCTTGGCGTAAAGCTCCTGGTACAGGTTGGAGTAGGGCTTGCCGAAAACCCAGTAATCGGGCATGATGCCACCCGCTTTGGCCAGCATGGCGCGGAGGCTGTCCGCCGAAGCGCTCTTCAACAAGGTTCCGGTGCTGTAAACCGAAATATCTTGACCCTCCCGGTACAAAAGACCGCCGTACTTCTTCATGAAATTACCGGGAAGATTCCGGGTGAACATCTCCTTGTAATAGCGCTCGCGTCCGGAGAAACCCTCGTCATACTCGCGCTGAATCTGCCGTCCGGACGGAGTGTAGTATCTCGAAACGGTCAGTCTGACTACTGAGTTGTCGGGCAACTTGAACTGCCGCTGCACCAGTCCCTTTCCGAAGGTCAGCTCGCCGATAAGCAGGGCGCGATGGTTGTCTTGCAGCGCTCCGGCAAGAATTTCGGCTGCCGACGCGCTCCCGCGATCAACCAGCAGGCACACCGGCCCCGTCTCGAAAATGCCACCAGAGGTCGAGGAGTATTTCATCTGGTCGTCACCGCCATGCCGACTTTTAGTATAGACAATGAGCTTGCCTGCCGGAAGCAGCTCGTCGGCGATAGTGACGGCCTGATCGAGATAGCCGCCAGGATTGCCGCGCACATCGATAATGAGCTGCCGCATTCCCTTGTCACGCAGCTTCTGCACCGCTTTATGAAACTCGCTTGCCGTCGTTTCGACGAACTGGCCAATCCGGATGTAGCCGGTATTGGCATCGTCAAGAAACGCCGCGTCGATGCTCGTGGTCGAAATTTTGTCGCGAGTGACCCGGAAATCGATCATCCGCCGGGTCAGCGGCCGGTAAACTTTAAGACTGACTCTGGTGCCCCGCTCACCCCTGAGCTTGGTGAGCACAGCCGAAGGCTTGATGCCGATGACATTTTTCGAGTCAATCGCAACAATCCGGTCGCCAGGCATGATTCCGGCTGACTCGCTCGGCCCGCCCGCAAGCGGCGTAACGACCAGCAGGGTATCGCGTACGACATCGAATTCGATCCCTATTCCCTCGAAGTTGCCATTGAAATTCGACTGGGTGATCGCGGCTTTTTCCGGTTCGAGGTAGATGGAGTGGGGATCAAGCGACTGCACCATGCCGCGAACTCCCGCGCTTTGCAGGCTGTCGGCATTGACCGGATCGACATAATATGACCTGATTAGCTTGTAGGCATCGAGCATTTTTTCTCCTGCCCCGCCGCTGGTCCGCCACCCGATAAAATAACCGAATACCCCAATGAGCAGCATGATAATGACAGTGAAAATACGGGACATAGAGATCGTTTCAGGTTAACTGCAGAACTGATGGTGACGGGTGACCAAAACAACGCAAGTCATACAAGACAACTCGAAAAGAGCCGGTAGCGAAACGCCAAAAGAGAGCACAAAATCCGGAGTCGGAATGCCTTTACATGAACACTGCAAAAGCGCGTCAGACTGACTGGTGGATATCGACGGCAAAAGCCTGCCGGTTCACGAACTACTAATTGTACCGAAGAGAAGGGGAATTCGCAACAACAACCATCGTCATCAAAAAGCATCACCCAGCATTAACTCGGTGCAATCCTGAATTTCAGCCTGCTATTTATCCACGAATAACCCAAAGACCATAACCAGTTATTTTATCTTTAATAATGACAAATAATCAGGTTTATAGAATTTTATCTAAAATTAAATTCAGCAATATTTTGATATGTATTTTGAATAAACTCAACAATAATTAAACAATATGAAAACGAAATACGTATAATTAATAATTATTAATTATACGCTACACTGAAGAAAATAACACCAATAATACCAATATTAAAAAAATTATATGAACATAAAACATTATAATTTTAATATTAAAAAAATAAACATAACTTGTTTTAATTAAAAAACTTATGTTAGTTTATTAAAATATTTTTTTATTATATTTACTTCTTTTTAATAAGAAATTAACGCTTTTTATTTATTAAAATAAAAACAGATATTTACACACAAGTGATGATTTTATTCAATAACACTTGCTCTATAAGATGAGAATAAGGCGGGTTTATCAAAAGATATTAACCGCCTCTATTCTGTTCTTTAAACGTAGATTAAAAGCCTGATTATTTTTCTGATAGAGGACTATAAGCGATCATTTCAATCTCGACGCTGGCATCAAGCGGGAGAGATGCAACACCGACAGCGCTTCTGACATGCCGACCCGATTCACCGAAAATTTCACCGACAAGTTCAGAGGCTCCGTTGGCCACCTTGTGCTGACTGGTGAATCCTTCGGCGCTCGAAACATAGACCGTCAACTTCACGACCCCCGCTATGGCATCGAGATTTCCGACAACGGATCGGAGTACCGCAATGGCATTCAGCGCCGCCGCTCTGGCGGCCATCGCGGCCTCCCGCTCGCGCGCTTCGGTGACGCGCCCCTTTCCTCCCGGTTCAAGCAGCTTGCCGCCAACCAGCGGCAGTTGGCCCGAAGTGTAAATCAGATCGCCGATTCGTATCCCCGGCTGATACAGTCCCGCCGGTGACGAGATTTCCGGCAGAATAATGCCAGATTTCTTCAGGTTTTCTTCGTTTGATACCATGGCTGTTTTGTGCTTTTTTGTTTAGAAAAAGAGCGAAAAACCGGAAGAGCACAGAGAAGATTTTCCGCATTGTGATTCCATTGAAAAATAGTTATCGTGCCTGAAATTGCATCTATGGCTGGAAAACATCCCTCACTCCCCCGGCTGATGATAGTCAGCAGCGGCGGCGAACATCTCGCTCATAGCGGACTCGTTCTGGAACAGGCGCAGGCGCTCGCCCGCTCAGCGCCGGTGATCTTTCAGTTGCGCGAGAAAATGCTCGATACCGCTTCGATCTGGCAACTCTGCCGCCGAATCGCGCCTCTGATCGATAGTGCCGGATCGATCCTCGCCGTCAACGAGCGCTTCGACATCGCGCTTGCCTCAAAGGCTGGCGGCGTTCATCTCCCCGAATCCTCCTGCCCTGCCGATGCCGTCCGTAAAGTCACCCAGGGAAACCTGCTTGCCGGGCAGAGCGTCCATAGCGAGCTGTCAGCCAGGAGAGCCGCTTCGGCGGGCCTCGATTATCTGCTTTTCGGGCCGGTCTTCCATACGCCGTCGAAAGCGCCATTCGGCCCGCCGCAAGGTCTGGATCAACTCCGGGAGATTTGCGCGAAAGTACGCATTCCGGTCTTCGCCGTCGGCGGCATCACGCCCGAAAAAGTCCCGGCCTGCCTCGAATGCGGAGCCTGGGGCGTTACCGCGCTCACTCCGTTTCTCGATGCCGGATCGCTGCCTGAAACCATCAACCGCTTCTTCTCATTCATGCCATAATGTCACTACCGCGAAGACTCCTCTGCGTCATCACCGATGAGCAATCCGATCCCGTTGAACTCGCCCGCATGGCCCTTGAAGGCGGAGCAGGTATGGTACAATTGCGACGAAAAACAGCCTCGGGCCGAGAACTTTATGAGTGGGCTCTGAGGATTCAGGAGCTGTGCCGCGAACACCAGGCGCTCTTTATAGTCAATGACCGGCTCGATATAGCTTTGGCAATGAAGGCCGACGGGGTGCACCTCGGCCAGCAGGATCTGCCCGCATCCGCCGCTCGCGCCCTCTTCGACCCCGGCGCGATGATCGGCGTGTCGGTCTCCAGCGCTGCCGAGGCCGCAAAGGCCGCCGAAGAGGGCGCGAGCTACATCGGCGTTGGGCACATCTTTCCGACATTCTCCAAAGACAAACCCTCCGAGCCGATCGGTACGGCGGCGATACGGACGATCCGCAAGGCCGCGCAACTGCCGGTCATCGCCATCGGGGGCATCGACCACGACAACGCCGCCGAGGTTATCCGCGCCGGAGCCTCGGGCATCGCGGTCATCTCGGCGGTTTCCGACAGCAGCGATCCTGTCGCAGCCGCCCGAGAGCTGGTGAAGAGAATCAGGCAATGAGCCTCGTACCGAACTACATTACCGTGCTGACCATCGCCGGATCGGACGGCAGCGGCGGGGCCGGCATCCAGGCCGACCTGAAAACGATCGCCGCCAACAACGGCTACGGCCTGAGCGTCATCACCGCTGTGACAGCCCAGAACACCCTCGGAGTACGCTCGTTTCACGAAATC
The DNA here is from genome assembly GCF_004118635.1 of Chlorobaculum sp. 24CR. Classification (GTDB taxonomy): domain Bacteria; phylum Bacteroidota; class Chlorobiia; order Chlorobiales; family Chlorobiaceae; genus Chlorobaculum. Next base: position 73,569 of record NZ_SDGU01000024.1, read on the forward strand.
CCGCCTGCATTCATCGCTGAACAGTTCAGGACGATTGCCGACGATATTGGCATCGATGCGGTCAAGATCGGTATGCTCGGCTCGCCTGAAGCGGCGGAAACGGTCGTCGGACTCATCGAAAACCTCGATGGGGTTCCGGTCGTCCTCGACACCGTTTTGCGCTCATCGAGCGGGAAATCGCTCTTCGAGGCGGAAACGATGACGCCGATGCAACGGCTCTTTGGTCTGGTCAACCTCATCACGCCGAACCTGCCAGAGGCGGCGTTACTGACGGGCCGCAACAAGGCTCCGGCAACGAAAGCCGAAATCGAAGTGATGGCGAAGGATTTGCAGCGAAAAGGAGCGAGTTCCGTGCTGGTCAAGGGGGGGCATGGAGAGGGAGAGCGATGCAACGACTGCCTGCTGCACGAAGGGAAATTCTTCTGGTACTCGAACCCGAAAATCGAGACGGACAACACGCACGGCACCGGCTGTACTCTGTCGTCGGCGATAGCGTGCGGGCTGGCCAAAGGAGAGACAATGAACGAAGCCGTAGCCTCAGCTATCGACTATACGAGAAAAGCGTTGCTGGCGGGAGCGGCGTGGCGGCTCGGGCGCGGAAACGGCCCGCTGGAACATTTTCCCGGTCGAAAGGTCGAAGCCCGGCCAGGAAAAAATCGATAAAACGGATCAGCGCACCAAGCGAGGTCGGCGGCCGATAGAGTAGTAGCGGAGTCCCGCCTGCAAGATTCGCGAATCGTAGCCGGCTTCCGTGCCGTGCGCTCAAGCGCCTGCACATCCTTTGGGAAGCAGGGGTCGCCGCAACCCACGCCGGGATAGATAAAAGCGAAGCCGATCCTCGAATCGGAACCGATTCCCCTGCGCACCGCCTCGACATACGCCCCGGCACGTTCGGCGATGTTGGCGATCTCGTTCATGAAGCTGATCTTGGTGGCAAGCATGGCGTTGGCCGCATACTTGGGTCAACTCCGCAGAGAGAGCGGATGTCCATGGCGATAAAACGCTCGCGGCTGCGGTTAAACGGCGCATAGAAGTTGCGCAGCAGCTCCTTGGCGCGCGGACCCCTGTCCACGCCGACGACGATACGCTCCGGCTTCATGAAATCGTCCACGGCATCGCCCTCTTTGAGAAATTCGGGATTGGAAACAACGTCGAAATCGAGCGTCTTGCCCCGCTCTTCGAGCACCGTCCGGATCGTTTCGCGCACCAGATCAGCGGTTCCAACCGGCACCGTTGATTTGTCGATGACGATACGGTAATCCTCCATGTTGCGTCCGATGCTCTCGGCAACGCAGAGCACGTGGCTCAAGTCAGCCGATCCATCTTCGTCGGGCGGCGTACCGACAGCAATAAACTGGTAAAGGCCGAAATCAACCCCCTCGCTGATGCTGGTGGTGAACCGGAGTCGCCCTTCACGAATATTTTTGGCGACCATCTCGGTCGAGACCCGGTTCATAGATGGGAATTTCTCCCTTCAGGAGCCGATTGATCTTGTTTTCGTCAATATCAACGCACAACACGTCATTGCCTGCATCGGCAAAACAGGCGCCGGTCACCAGTCCGACGTAACCGGAACCGAATATGGTTATTTTCACGCAATCTGAGGCTTACTTAATCAGAAACAACAGAATGATGATCCACGCCGAAACCATTGGCACAGCGGCAAACAGCCTCTTTTTCCAGAGCCGCTCACTCCACGACGACAATCAGGCAGCGAGACTTTTTCCAGAACTCCGACTCGTTTCGGATCAAGAGGAGCGCAGAGGTTTTACCGCCGACAAGCTCGTATGAACCTCTGGTATGCGGGGTGATGATGTGCAGACGGCTGACCGGCTTGTTGAAAAATATGTCTTTGGTTTCGGTTATATCAACCTCACTGAAGGGGCGCAGATCGAAATCGTTGGCCAGAGCCGGTCGTGTGCCAAAAAATCGGTAAAAAGGGCCTGATGGAGCCAGAATCCCTTTTGAGACAAGCTGATCGACGGTGCCAACGATGTAATAGGCCTTGACCATCTGGTCTTCCTGGTCACTGATAGCCTCATCCATGACATCGACCGTGTTGGTGAGCCTGGCGATCTGCCGGTTCAGCTTGGCGATCTCCCCTTTCATGGCCCCAAGTTCCAGACTCTTCTTATCCAGCTCTCCCTTGAGCTGACCGGTCATGCGGTCGAGTGCCGTGATCCGGTATTGCGAATCGTGGTTCTCCTTTTCAAGCGTCGTGACCAGGTTCTTGCTTGCCGAAAGCGTGGAGTCGATGTAACGGATATTGGTGTTGATCTCGCGCCCGATCTGTTCGGCGCTCTTTGGCTTGCGCCCCTCCACATCGGACGAGAGCCGCACGACCACGGCCTCTTTCTGGCGAATCCGCCCGAGATTTTTCTGAACCTGCACAAGAATGGACATCATCGACTCGAGATGCTTCTCCTCCTCCTTTTTGCGCTCTTGCCGAGAGCAAGAGGAGGTCGTGACGATGATCGCGCCCGCCAGTAACATGACGGCGATGCGCCTGAAGGGCTTCAGAGCCACTCTATCCATTGTTCAACTCCATCTTTGGTACCATACCACTTTGTATGCGGCGCTGGCAAATGTTCGCATTCGGGTATAGTAACATTTTCGGCGCCTTCAAGAAAGCAGCTTTTCGCGGGAACAACCCCGTCTCCGGCAAGATTTCCATCGTCGGTCACTCCCCGGTAAAACATATAGCACAGTTTTTCGATCATGCCGCCATCGAGCGAACCTTTATACCGGTCGCTGACGACCGAGACAACCTTATATTTACGGAAAAATTCAGCGCTGAGATGCTGAAAAATAAAATCGGTCTTGATTTTCGCGAAATGCTCGTGGGTATGAAATGGAGTCCCAAGCGTGACCAGTCTGCCGACCAGACCGTTCACGGCATAAACATCGCCCTGAAACGGACGTTCCAGGAGATAGACCATGGCTACCGTGCCGCCGCCGCTATGCGCGACGATGGTGACCGGCTCGCCGGGAAAACGCGAACCCATGTCGCGCACCGTCCGGTCAAGCGCCGCCATCACGCGGTTGGTCGAACGCTCAGGCGATGGAGGAAACCCGATCCAGTCCAGAAGATTGATCGGAACGATGGCGATCTTCTCCGCCGGAACCCAGGCGGAGAGGGCCTGGCGCATCACCTCGTAAAGGGAGTCCCAGAAAAGTACGCCCGGAACGATCACTACCGGATTCTGCCTGACCGCTACCATAGTGGACCACGCCTCCTGCGCAGGTTATGGATCATGAACAGAGGGGTTCAATTTCAGAGTTTCTTATGACCAGCTCTTGAGCAAATCGAGCACCAGGCGGACGCCAAAACCGGTCGCGCCGGGCGTCTTCGAGCCGCCCTTGGCCGGAAAGGCCGGGCCGGCAATGTCGATATGCGCCCAGCGCTTGTGGCCGTCGATGAACTTCTGGAGAAATTTGGCCGCAGTTACCGAACCGGCCCCGCGTCCGCCGGTGTTGTGCACATCGGCTACGTCGGACTTGATGAGTTCGTCGTACTCGTCCCAGAGCGGCATTTTCCACACCTTTTCGCCGGACGACTGGCCAGCCTCGAAAATACTCTCGGCCAGTTTGTCCTCATTGCTGAAAAGTCCCGCCACCGAATTGCCGAGCGCCACGATGCAGGCGCCGGTGAGGGTCGCCAGATCAATGATCACGTCGGGATCGTACTCCTTTTTGGCGTAAGTGAGCGCATCGGCCAAAATCAGGCGTCCTTCCGCATCGGTGTTACCCACCTCGACCGTAATGCCCGACATGGTCGTGATGACGTCGCCAGGCTTCTGCGCCGAACCGCTCGGCATATTGTCGGTCGCCGGAACCAGGCCGATCACTCGCAGCGGCAGTCCGAGGCCGGCGACGGCCTCGACCGTGGCGATCACCGCGGCAGCTCCGGACATGTCCGACTTCATCTCCTCCATCCCCTGGGCGGGCTTCAGGGAGATACCGCCGGAATCGAAGGTCACGCCCTTGCCGACCAGCGCAATGGTCTTTTTCGCCTTGCCCTTCGGCTTGTAGTCAAGAATGGTGAAGGTCGGCGGCTCCAGACTCCCCTTGTTGACCGCCAAGAGGCCGCCCATGCCAAGCTCGGTAATTTTCTTTTTATCGAACACCGTCACCTCGAAGCCGCCCCGTTTACCGGCCTCGATGGCCGCATCGGCCAGCTCTTCGGCGGAGAGATGATTGCCCGGCAGATTGACCAGATCTCGCGCCTGGTTCTGGCACGAGCCGACGATCATGCCAGCTTTCGCTCCTTTTTCGACAGCATCAAGCCGGTCGCCGCATCCGGCAAGCATCAGCTCCTCGATCGCTTTCGGCTTGTCCGAGTCCTTCTCCTCCTTGTCGAGCTTGCCGCTCTTGAGGCGATCGAAGCGGTACGCGCCGAACAGCGCGCCTTCGACAAGAATGGAGGCCAGCGCTTCCGGCTTCTGCTTCGACTGCTTTGACCACTCATCGATCGGCGAACAATCGAGGGCGAGAACGCCGAGATGCAGATCGACCGCCTTGCGGGCGACGGCATCGGCAGCCTTACGATACTCCTCGGCGGTTTTGCCTTCGCCGACACCGGCAAGCATCACCCTCAAAGCCCCTTTGCCCGAGGTCTGGCGGTACAGCATGGCGACTTCGCCTGCCGACGCCTTGAAGTCGTCATCGGGAACGGCAACAATGCCCAGAGCACCGAGAACCTTTGCCGCATCGCGTTTGAACTCTTTCTTGCCGAAGAACCGGACAAGAATATCAGCCTTGACCAGCCCACCCTCCTTAGCCGTAACGGTATATTTCATAATTGCTTGTAACTCAAAAGAATTGAAAGAATTAACTGTTGGCCTGTTCGAGGGTGAATTTACGGACATCTTCGAGAATGACCAGTTGCGCCTTCTCTGCCGACATTCTCAAAAGGCATCCCGCGGCGTTCATATGGCCGCCGCCACCGTACTGTTTAGCCAACTGGTTGACATAAATTTTACCCCGGGACCTGAAACTGACCTTGCACCGGCCATCCTGCATCTCGACAAGGAGAACGGCAACCTTGATGGTCGGTACACTCAAAAGATAGCGAATAATGAGATCGGTGTCGAACAGTTTGCTGCCTGTCTGTTCGAGCATCTCACGAGAGATGAAAAGCCATGAAATCAGGCCATTCTCGATGATCTTGATGTTTGAAAGCGCCAGGCCGAGCAGTTTGAGCGCCTCCGGCGTCAGGGAGTTGTAAATGCGGTCATAGACCAGTTCGGGATCGGCCCCCTTCTCGACCAGCATCCCGGCAAGTCGATAGGTATAGGGAGTGGTTTTTGAAAAGCGGAATGAGCCGGTATCGGTCATGACCGCCGCATAGAGAGCCGAAGCCACATCGGAAGTGAACAGCTTCTTTCCGGTGCGGATCTCCAGGGCAGTAACAAGATCGCAGACAAGCTCGCCGGTCGAAGAGGCGTAGGTTTCGCAAACAGTGAAATCGGCAAAATCTTCCGGTTCGAGATGATGATCGATGCAGAGCAGCCTGAGCCGACTCATCTCCCTGGCAAACTCGACATGCGGCCAGAGCTTGCCGATACGATCGTGCAGGTTGGCATCGAGCACCATGAGGAGATCGGCGAGGAAAAACTCCTGCATCGACTCTTCGTCACGATCCCGAAAGAGTTTGATATCGTGAAGCTCCTTCAGAAAGAGATAGTTTGGCGGTACTTCCGTGGGATTGAAAATGGCGACCTCCTTGCCAAGAGCCTTGAGGACAAGCGCAAGGGCGACCTGGCTGCCAAGCCCGTCGCCATCGGAATTTTCGTGGGTGGTAAAAAGAACGTGTCTGGCTTCCAGCATCTCATCGATGACCGGGGCCCACTCATCAGGAGTCAATGTCCGTCCATATTCGGGTATAATCATCAGCGCTGGAGATGTTTGGCAAAAAATACTCAACGGAAACGAACGCATAATACGGAAATTATCGGATGGACGGAATCCGATAATTTCGGGGCGTCAGCAGAAAGTAAAACGCCGAGCATACGTCAAACTCAATCAAAAAAAGAGATCAAGCCGTTTCCGCCTGCAAAGCGGGCACATCTTCACAGAATTTGCCCATATTACCGAGGTACTCGATAAATGCCTTCTGGCCCTTCTCGGTCACCCGGTAATTGGTCAGAGGCTTGCGGCTTTCAAAACTTTTTATGCAATCCACATAGCCTGCCGTTTCGAGTTTTCTGAGATGAATACTGAGATTTCCGTCTGTGGCTCTGATGCTGTCGCGAATATCCACGAACGAGGCCTCAGATACGCTCATCAGGTAAGCCAGCGCCGCGAAACGGATTCTGGCATGGATTACCTTGTCGAGACGCTGATGATCGTAATCTTTTTTGTCTTTTGATGGTTCCTTTGACATGATGCCATTACTATTTATGGGTTAATATAGAACCTACATCTATACTACATAAAAAGATATAGATCACGCATTAACTACAAGACACATATAAGGTAAAGTACTTTTTTTACAGACATAAACAAACAAAAATCAATAGCACCAGAGAGATGTCGAAAAACTTCGCGGCAGCAACAAAAGAGAGGCAAAACCGGCAACTGCCGAATATCAGAGTACTGAACAGAGAGGAGCTTGCCAAACTCATGGCTCAACTCGGCGAACCGGCCTACCGGGCAAGTCAGTTGCACCGGTGGCTGTACAGCCATCAGGCGCTCGATTTCGACGAAATGACCACCTTCGGCAAGCAGTTGCGCCAAAAACTCGCCACATCCTGGACCATACGCCCGGCCTCGCTTGCCAGCGCCGAAAGCGAAACCCTCGAAGCGAGTCCGGCGCTTGCCCCTCCGACAGCAAAGTTTCTCATTCGGCTGGAGGATGGCGAACTGGTCGAAAGCGTCCTGATCCCTTCCGAAGAGCGCATGACCGCCTGCATCTCCTCGCAGGTTGGCTGCCCGCTCCGCTGCTCCTTCTGCGCCACGGGCAACATGGGATTCAGAAGAGACCTCGCGGCTTCGGAGATCACCGACCAGGTTTTCCTGCTCGACGCCGAAGCCCGGAAACGCCACGAGCGCGGCCTGAGCAATATCGTCTTCATGGGCATGGGCGAGCCATTGCTGAATCTCGACAACGTCTTCGAGTCGATCGCCACCCTGACAGAAGCGGAGTACCGTTTCAGCATCTCCGAAAAAAAGATCACGATCTCAACGGTCGGGCTCCCGGCGGAAATGGAGAGAATCGCCCGATCGGGCCTCAAAACCAAGCTTGCCGTATCGCTGCACAGCGCCGATCAGAGTACGCGGGAGCGGCTGATGCCGGTGGCCATCGACCATCCCCTCGACCGGCTTACCGAAGCCATAAGCTCCTGGAACGCCCTTGTCGGCCAACCGGTGACGCTGGTCTATATGCTTCTGGAGGGCATCAACGACTCGCCCGAAGACGCCCGCAAACTGGTTCGCTTCGCAAAGAGAGTGTTGTGCAAAATCAATTTGATTGATTATAATTCTATCGTTAACTTGAGGTTTAAGCCTGGATACAGCGACGTAAAAAACAAGCTCATCCAGCAGTTGCTGGACGCCGGATTGCACGTAACCGTCAGAAAAAGTCAGGGCGCCGCGATCAATGCGGCATGCGGACAACTGGCCACCAGCCATAGACGGAAATAGCGGTCTAAAGCCGCAAAATCTCATAAAACCGGCCCATCTCATTATGGATTTATCAGACTTCCTCCCCTTCAGAGACGAAATGGTCAAGGTCTATCACTGTCTGACCAACAATGCAACCCACACCTCCGAAAAACCGGTTTTCAACGAACTCAAGGTTCGCCGCTACGCCTGCCCGATAGACGATGTCGCTGACGTTATCACCAATAAGATAGAGGGCTGGGTAGGCTGGGATATGAAAAACCAGAAAACGGCTGTCGGCGGCATGAAGACCATCCGCGCCGAAGTCTCTTCGTTCGCCCTGCTCGGCATGAAAATCGACGTCGCATTCGGACTGATCGAGGAAACCGACATCAACGGGCGGAAAATCACCACCGTCAATGCCAAGGCGCACACCAGGATCGACTCCAGAGGCGATCTCGGTGAAAGCCGCAGAATGATAAGGATGCTCCTGGTCGCGCTCGATTTCGAGCTGAGACCCCAGATCATCCACGAAGACGAGTACGTTCACCGCTCCATCGACCCGAAAAACTCGAACGACGCCTTCCGGCAACTCTTCGATGAAAACACCACGCTCGAACATCGCTCAAGTACGCCAAAGGCTAAAACCATCGAGCTGAAAAAGCCCTCGAAACAAGCTATAGAATTCAAGTCATCCAAAAACAGTGGAGAAACCGTAAAGGCTCCAGCCTCACCGCAGGCCGTGCCAGCCGCCACGAACGGAGCGCAACCGATCGCCCCGGATTCAAATGCCGAAGAGGTGAAGAAACCGGCAAAACCGAAAATCACCGTCATCTCCCTGAAAAAAAATTCATAAAAGGACAGTCATTTCATGAGAGTAATCCTGTTGGGCGCGCCGGGCGCCGGCAAAGGAACACAGGCACAATACATTTCTGAAGCTTTCGGCATACCACAGATTTCGACCGGCGACATGCTGCGCGCCGCCGTCAAAGCCGCCTCTCCGCTTGGCATGGCCGCCAAGAAAGTCATGGATGAGGGCGGACTCGTACCGGATGACATCATCATCGGACTTGTCAAGGAGCGCATCGAACATGCAGACTGCGCCAATGGCTGTCTTTTCGACGGATTTCCCCGCACCTTGGCCCAGGCCGAAGCCCTCGGAGCCGAGGGCATCAACATCGACTCCATCATTGAAATTGACGTCCCCGACGAAGAGATCATCAAACGCATGAGCGGACGCCGCGTCCATCTCGCTTCGGGCCGCACCTACCACGTCGTGTTCAACCCGCCCGCCGTACCCGACACGGACGACGTCACCGGAGAGCCACTGGTACAGCGTGATGACGACTGCGAACAGACCGTGCGCAAACGCCTGAAAGCCTATCACGAACTGACCGAGCCACTCGTCGGCTACTACCGCAACCTGTCGATGAACGGCTCTGCCGATGCCCCGAAATACTCCCGGATCGCCGGAATCGGCGGCGTCGAAGAGATCAAAACAGAGATCATCGCCGCCCTCAACGGGTAAATGGTTGAGCACCTGTCTGTCGAAAATCAAGCCAGCACTCCAAAAAAGCCAGCAATCTATGCTGGCTTTTTTGAATTATGAGTGATGAATTTTGAATTATGAATTGAAGAAATGCCGCATCGTGCTCGCATTGTCATTTCATTGTTTTCACCCTGTTGTCTTTTTCGTCCCTGAAGTCCTTTTCTTTTAGCCTCCCGATTACCAATGCTTGCGATTGTCTATGTAGAGCGAATCTATCGTGACGAGCCGTTTCTTCTGACTGTGCCGGAGGGACTCGAAAAGACGATTCAGCCAGGCTGCCAGGCGCTGGTAAGCCTGGCTCGCCACAAGGCATCGGCCTACACCGGCTACGTCTGGTCGCTGGAGACGGCGAGCGAGAAGGAGGCCGAGGGCGAACTGCTCGACCTCCTCCACGGCGGCGTTCCGGTGCTGACCCCGGTGATGCTGAAGCTCGCCTTGTGGATTTCGGATTACTACGCCGCCCTGCCCATAGACTGCCTCTCCACCGCCGTTCCGGCCCCGCTCAGAAGCACGGTCGATGACGTGGTGGAGCTTGCCGGCTTCCAGCTCGAAAGTCCCGAAACGAGAATCAAAAGCACCGGGCTGCGCCGGAGCATTTTGAAGGCGCTGGCGACGGCGAAGCGGCTCACCGTGCGCCAGCTCCGCAAGCGAGTGGGGCGCAAGGAGCTGTACAGCGCCATCGCCGAACTTGAACGCGCCGGGCTGGTCACGGTGCGCAAGAGCTTCTCGGAAACGAAGCCCCGCACCGTCACGGCGTGGCGCCTGGCGGCGGCGCTGCCCGACGAGCCGAAAAACCTTCTCGCCCGCTCGCCGAAAAAACGGGAAGCATTCGAGTTGCTCGCCTCACGACCGGAGCGCCTGTTCCTGGCCGGTGAAGGCGGCATTTCGCGAGCGGTGTTTAACGGCCTCGTCGCGATGGGCCTGGTCGAGAAAGTCGAAACCGCCGCGCCCGCCCGCGAAAGTCTGCGCTTCGACGAACCGCAAAAAGAGATCGCCTCGCTCGGCAAGCACCAGCAAATCGCGCTCGACGCACTTGGCGAGGCGCTGCGCCAGAAGCGCTTCCAGACTTTTTTGCTCCACGGCGTGACCGGCAGCGGCAAGACGCTGGTCTATATCGAGCTGCTCCGGCGCGTCCTCGCCGAGGGCAAGAGCGCCATTGTGCTGGTACCGGAAATCTCCCTCACCCCGCAGACCGCCGCCCGCTTCCGCCACTATTTCGGCGACGACATCCAGATCATGCACAGCGCCATGAGCGACCGCGAGAAGTACGACGCCTGGCAGCGCTTGCGGCAAGGCAAGGCGCGCATCGCCCTCGGCGCTCGCTCGACCATCTTCGCGCCGCTGGAGAATGTCGGGGCAATCATCGTGGACGAGGAGCACGACGCCGCCTACAAGCAGGATCGCACACCGCGCTACCACGCCCGCGACACGGCGGTGATGCGGGCAAAATTCGAGAACGCCCTCTGTGTGCTCGGCTCGGCCACGCCGTCGTTCGAGTCGTACCGCAACGCACGGGAGGGCAAGTACGCGCTGCTCGAACTGCCGGAGCGCGTTGACAACGCCCGGATGCCCTCGATCGAGCTGGTCTGGATGCCCGGCAGCCAGCGCGTCACGCCGTCGATTTCCGGAGCGCTCTACGACGCCATCCGCCTGCGGCTTCAGCGCAACGAGCAGGTGATCCTGTTGCAAAACCGCCGGGGATTTGCAGGCAGCCTCCTTTGCCTCGACTGCGGCCACACGCCGCAATGCCGTTTCTGCAACATCCCACTGGTCTATCACGCCAGCGACCGGAGCCTGCGATGCCACTACTGCGGCCACATCGAACCGTTCCGGCAAACGTGCCCGGCCTGCAAATCGGAAAACCTTTTCTACAAAAGCAGCGGCACCGAGCGCATCGAGGAGGAGCTGAACGAGCTGTTCCCCGGCGAGAGGATTCTGCGCATGGACATCGACACCACCTCGACCAAGGACGCCCACACCTCGATGCTGACCGCCTTCCGCGAAAAAAGCGCCCGCATCCTGCTCGGCACACAGATGGTCGCCAAGGGGCTGGACTTCCCGGAGGTGACGCTCGTCGGTGTGCTGATGGCCGACATCGGCCTGAACCTCCCCGACTTCCGCGCCTCGGAGCGAATCTACTCGCTCCTGATGCAGGTCGCCGGGCGGGCGGGGCGCTCGTCGATGCCCGGCGAGGTGCTGCTTCAGCTCTACAACCGCGACAACGAGCTGTTCCAGCACGTCATACGCGCCGACTACCGCCACTTTTTCGAGGCGGAGATGGCCACGCGCCGCGAACTCGCCTACCCGCCATTCACCCGCCTCGTCAAATTCGAATGCTCTTCGCCCTCGGAAGCGGTGGCCGAAAAAGGGGCGCTGGCGCTGCGGGAACATCTGCGCCCGCACCTGCCGGAATCGTTCGGCGCGATCCTCGGCCCGGCCCCGGCGGGCATCAACAGAATAAAAAACCGTTACCGCTACCAGCTCATCCTCAAGCTCTCCGGCATCAAGCTCTCCGCCACCCTGCTCCGGCAGGTGCAGTACGACACCCTCAGCGCTTTTCGGGGAGAAAATCTCGTCATCACCGTTGACGTCGATCCCCAGCATCTGCTGTAAAGAGGTTTTTTTATCGTAAATTTGATGCGACCGGCGGCTGTCGCAAGCGTGGACTGCGACCCGCGAATTGCAAGATTGAACCATTGTTCAGCATGCCATGACCGATTTCGAGTGGAAACCCGGCTACCTGAAAACGCACAAGCTCAAGGCATCTGGCGTCATCGCCATCCTTGCGCTCCGGTACCTCTACACCTCGCTCTTCATCTACGGCTTCGTCCATAAAATCATGCGCGACTGGATGTGGAGCGACATTCTCTCGCACCATTTCACGAAACGATTGCACGAGCTGCTCGCCACAAACGCCGCGCCCGGCTCCATCGAGGCGAGCGTCGCCCTGTGGCAGGCGTCGTATCTGGAGCACTTCGCCCTGCCGCTCGTCATGCCCATCGCCTGGATCGTCACCATCGGCGAACTCATCATCGGCGTCGCGCTGCTTCTCGGCGTCACCACGCGCCTCAACGCCGCGTTCGGCCTCTTCATGCTGCTCAACTTCGCGGCTGGCGGGTACTACAACCTGACCATCCCGCCGCTGGTCACGATTTCGATTTTGCTCATCCTGCTGCCAACCGGGCACTGGCTCGGCCTCGACCGCCGTCTCAACAGAAAATATCCGGAGTCACTATGGTTCAGATAACAGGCACACCGATTCAGCTTTTGCGAAAAAACAGGCAAAAAGCGTTGACCACGCTTCTGGCTGCGCTGTTTCTCATGCTGTCGCAACCCGCCAGTGGAGCCGAGGTAAACAAAACCATTGACAACGTCGAAATCGATGCTGCCGACAAGGCGTTCAAATCGCTGCACTACGAAAAAGCCGACTCACTCTACAGCACGATGCTCCAGACCGGGCACGAGTCGGCAGACCTGTACTGGAAGCTCGCCCGCCTGAACATCAGCATCGCGGAGTCGATCGACCCGGCAGAGCGTGAAAAACGGACCCCCTTTTACAACAAATCGGTCGAATATGCGAGGAGATCAGTGCAGCTCGACAGCAACAACGCCAGCGCTCACACCTGGCTTGCCGCAGCGTTGGCCCTGAAGGCCGACAAGATCGGGACGAAAGAGAAGCTGAACAGAGCTGCCGAAATCAAACGCGAACTCGACCGGGCGCTGGCGCTGAACCCGCACGACGATGTCGCCTGGTCGATGCTCGGCTCATACAACTTCGAGGCATCAAAAATCGGATGGTTCAGCCGGTTTATGGGCGGCACCTTCGTCGGGCAAATGCCCAAAGGCAGCCGTGAAGAGGCGGAAAAGAATTTCAAGAAGGCCATCAGCCTGAATCCGCGGGTCATCAGGCACTACCATGAACTGGCCTTGCTCTACCTTGAGGAGGACAAAAAACAGGACGCGCTGAACACCTTGCGGATGGCTGCAACCAAACCGGTGCTCATGAAAAGCGACGTGCGCCGCCTGAAAGAGATCAGAAAGTTGATTAAAAAGCTCTCAAAAGAGGTGGGAGAACATTAGCGAGGGGAACTTCAAGATCGGTCGGATCAGCCTGAGCTGACCGATCTTCAACCCCGCCCCAGCAGCGCCCTCACGCCAAGGTGGTAGCTCTCGATGCCGAAGCCCGCGATCACGCCAACGCAGACCGCCGAAATAACCGAGTGGTGGCGGAACTCCTCGCGTTTGTGCACATTGGAGAGGTGCGCCTCGACCACCGGAACCCTGACGGCGCTGATGGCGTCGCGCAGGGCGATCGAGTAGTGCGTCAGCGCGCCCGCGTTGAGCACCACCCCCACGCAGCCTCCCCGCTCTTCGACCTCGAAAAGCTTCTCGATAAGCGCCCCCTCGTACTCCGACTGGAAAAACTCGAACGTCACCTCCGGGAAGGCCTCGGCGATTCCCCGGTTGATCTCGTCGAGGGTGAGACTGCCGTAAATTTCAGGCTCGCGCTTGCCGAGTCGTGAAAGATTCGGCCCGTTCATGACCAGGATCGAGGTCGCGCTCATGGGTGCTCCGGTTTGGCTTAGAGAATGTACTGGCTCAGATCCCTGTCGGCGACCACCTTGCCCAGCTTTTCGCGCACCTGGTCGGCGTCGATGACCACCCTGTTGTCGGCGATCGTGCCATCAATGACCATTTCGGGAATACCGAACATCAGCTCTTCGAGCAGGTTGGTCAGAATCGTGTGCAGGCGCCGAGCACCGATATTCTCGACCGTCTCGTTCACCTTGGCCGCCGTCCGGGCGATTTCGCGGATCGCGTCGTCGGTGAATTCGAGATCGATCTCTTCGGTGCGGAGCATGGCTCGATACTGCTTGATGAGCGCGTTGCGCGGCTGGGTCAAAATCAGGAAGAAGTCCTCTTCGGTGAGGCTTTTCAGCTCGACCCTGATCGGAAAACGCCCCTGCAGTTCGGGAATCAGGTCGGATGGCCTCGCCACGTGGAACGCGCCCGAAGCGATGAAGAGCACGTGATCGGTCTTGACGACGCCGTACTTGGTCGAAACCGCCGAGCCTTCGACGATAGGCAACAAGTCGCGCTGCACCCCTTCGCGGCTCACATCGGGGCCTTTGCCACCCGCGCCGGTGGTCGGCGCAGCGATCTTGTCGATCTCATCGATGAAAACGATGCCCGAATTTTCGACCTTGCCAAGCGCCTCCTTGACCACGGCATCCATGTCGATGAGCTTCTGCACCTCCTCCTGCTCCAGATACTTGCGGGCCTCGGCAATGGTCAGGCGGCGTTTTTTGCGCTTTTTCGGCATACCGCTCATCAAGTCCTGCATGATGTTGCCGATCTCCTCCATCTGCCCCAGGGGGCCGAAAATCTGCATCATGCCGCCCTGCCCGTCGCTGCTGATTTCGAGTTCGATCGGGCGATCCTCCATCCGGCCCGCGCGCAAGCGTTCGCGCATCTTCTGGCGGCTTTTGCGATTGACTTCGCGCTCAAGGTTCTTTCCTTCGATGGTGGCATCTTCGCCGGAAACAATGACGGCCTCCTCTTCACCGGCGCTCTCCTGCTCTTCGACGCCACTGACGGGGGGCAGCAAAATGTCGAGCAAGCGCTCCTCGACGAGCAACGCCGCCTTCTCCTTGACCTCCTCCGATTTTTCGCTGCGCACCATCGCGACGGATTGCTCGACCAGATCGCGAATCATCGACTCGACATCGCGCCCCACGTAACCGACCTCGGTGAACTTGGAAGCCTCGACCTTGACGAAGGGCGCGCGGGCGAGCTTGGCCAGCCGCCGGGCGATCTCGGTCTTGCCGACGCCGGTCGGGCCGATCATGATGATATTGTTCGGCATGATTTCGTCCCGCAACTCCTCACTCACATTCTGGCGGCGAAGCCGGTTGCGCAGGGCGATGGCCACCGATTTCTTGGCATCTTTCTGGCCGATGATGTATTTGTCGAGCTGCTCGACGATCTGCGTCGGCGTGAGCTGCTCCTTGTCGATGAGTTTCACCGGAGGAGCCTGGGGTTCATCCGGCTGGGTCATATCCTGAATATCGTTGTTCATTGAGCTTTCGTTCGGAATTTCATGAAAATGGACGCCAACGCCCAGGGTTAAAGGGTTTCGATGACAATGTGGTCGTTGGTGTAAATGCAGATTTCAGCGGCGGTTTTCAGACTTTCGCGGACGATCTCTTCGGCGGAGAGCGAGGTGTGCTTCATGAGCGCCCGCGCGGCGGCAAGCGCGTACATGCTGCCGCTGCCGATGGCCACGATGCCGTCCTCCGGCTCGATGACGTCGCCGGTGCCGGAGATGATGAGCGCCTTGTCCTGGCTGACGACGGCCAGCATCGCTTCGAGACGGCGAAGGTATTTGTCGGTGCGCCAGTCCTTTGCGAGTTCAACGGCGGCGCGTTCGAGCTTGCCGCTGTAGGCTTCGAGCTTCGCCTCGAACCGGTCGAGCAGCGTGAGCGCGTCGGCGGTAGCTCCGGCGAAACCGGTGATGAACCGGCCCTGATAGAGGCTGCGTATCTTGCGAGTGGAGTGCTTCATGACGGTGGCGCCAAGCGTCATCTGGCCGTCGCTGCCGAGCGCGGCCTTGCCATCCCTGAGCACGCCGATGACTGTGGTCGAACGTATCTGCGTTTTTTCCTGACCCATAAAATCTTTCGTAAGAATGAGATTAACCTATTTTTTTCCTTAATCTTGCAACTGGAATTTGCATTTGTTCACGGTATTTTGCAACCGTGCGCCGGGCGATTTTCACCCTTTTTTCGCCAAGCAGCTCACCGAGGCGTTCGTCGCTGAGCGGCTCGGCAGAGTTCTCCGCTTCGATCAGCTCGCGAAGCTGCTGCTTGATGATCCTCGACGAGGTCTCTTCACCCTCGCCGGTCGAAAGCGCGCTGCTGAAGAAATATTTCAGTTCAAACACGCCAAAACGGGTCTGTACGTATTTTCCGTTCACCGCGCGGCTGATGGTCGAAATGTCGTAGCCGCTCTCTTCGGCGATGGTCTTCATCACGAGCGGCTGGAGGTGGCGCGGGCCGTCTATGAAAAACCTCGCCTGCGCCACCAGCAGCGCCTCCATCACCTTCAGCAAGGTCTGGCGGCGAATCTGCAGCGCGGTGGCGAACTCGTTAGCCCGCTGGAGCTTCTGGCGCATGAACTGCCGATCCGCCTTCGGCACCTTCCGCTTCGAGAGCACCTCGCGGTACTCGTCCGACACCCTGACCGACAGGCTGCTCCGGTCGTTCAGGGAGGCGAAGAGCGCGCCGTTTTCGTAGGTGACGATGAAATCGGGCGAGATGTAGTGCCCACCCTCATCGAAAAACACTTCGCCAGAATGCGGATCGAGCGACGTAATCACGCCAATAGCCGCTTCGAGCTGGCGCTTCTCCAGGTTCAGCTTTTTCAGCAACCGGTCGAAGCGCTTGTTCATGAAGTCGTCGAACGCTTCCTGGAGGATCGTCCGCGCCACCGACACCGCATCGGCGTCGTGCTCGCGTTCATAGACCGAAAGCTCGACCAGCAGCCGCTGCCTGAGGTCGGCGACCGCCACGCCGGGCGGATCGAGATACCAGATTTTTTGCTGAATCTCGCGCACCTCCGCCAGTCTGGCCTCGATGCCCGACTGGCGCAAGCCGTCGATGATCACCTCCAGCTCCTCGGTCAGGTAGCCGTCGCTGTCGAGATTGCCGAGAATTTCGGCGGCGATGAGCACCTCGCGCTCTTCGACGCCCTCCTGAAGCGAGAGGTCGCGCAGCAGTCGCTCGTGAAAGGTGTCGTGCTGCACCGCCTGGAAAAAGCGCTCCTCGGCGCCACTCGAAGCCCCGCCGCCGCCCGTCCTGCCGACGGAAACGGTCTCGCGATTCCCGCCGTCGGCCCGCACCTTCATCGACGAGCGCTCGAAACGGGCCACCGAATCGAACATCTCCGTCGAATCGCCGGAAACCGGCTGCGCCGCGCCAGCCGTTCCATCGTATGGACGGCGCTCCTCGACCAGTTCGAGCATGGGGTTATCCTGAACCTCGTCGTAAATCCGCTGTTCGAGCTGGGTCAGCGGCAGTTGCAGTAACTGGCTGGTCATCACCTGCTGCGCCGACAACTGGGCCGTCTGGCGCTGCTGTAGTCTCATCTCCGCCATGATACTTCAAATAGATGCGGCAAATTCCTTCAGGCTCATGTACCACTCATCTCCATACTTTTCCACAAGGGGCGCTTTGACGTAATCGATCAGCATGACATTCCGTTCGGCCCCCTGCCGACGGGCATCACGGCACATGGCGTGTTGTTCGTAAACAAGATAGTCCAATCCGAACTTTTTTCGCACCCGGATCGGGAAAAGCCGACACGACAAGGGTTTGGTGCCTGGGAGCTGCCCGTTTCGCCACGCCGTCTCGACAGCGCAGAGCGCCTTGCCGTTTTCGTGATAGACGAACACGCACTCTTGGCCTTCGATGGTTTTGGTGTAGAGGTTTCCCTGATAGATTTCCGTGCAGTCGTGCCGCCGGATGTAGCGGAGATTGCGCTCCGGAAGCATTGGCCGGAGCGGCTCGACCGAGGCTTCGAGATAGTTCGCTTCCGGCTCGTCGATCGGCGCGCCGAGTTCGCCCTCGACGCAGCAGGCGCCGTGGCACAGGTCGAGATTGCAACAGAACCGCGCTTCGAGAACGGCGCGATCAACGAGAACTTCACCGATGGAGAGGACTGACATGCTCAGGATTGAATGAAAAGGAGAGAAGTGGACGTTCCGGTTTGGGTGGAAAAATCAGAGGGGAAATTATGCGTGCTCATTGAACGGCTCTTCACTATCTTTTTACCTTGAATGTTCATCGTAACCATACCCCGTCCCGAAAACCGAAACGGATAAACCGGAACCATCATCGTATATTCAACAGATCGCTTACCGCAGAAATCGCGCCACGACGGGCATCCTTCGGCGTCACTGCACACTATGTAAACAATAAAGCCGAAAGTTGCAAAGCGACGCCACTGGCTTGAGCTTATCCGGATAACACACCGTTTCATGGCAAAATCCACCGTTCGTTACGTCTGCTCGGCCTGCGGGGCCGTTTCGCTGAAATACCAGGGGCGCTGCTTCGAGTGCCAGAGCTGGGGGACGCTGGTTGAAACGCACGCCGAGGAACCGGAGGGCAAAACCCGCAAGAAGCATCCCGCCGGTTCGCTGCCCGAAGTGCAGAACCTCGACGAAGAGGTTCCGTCCGGCTTCCACCGCACCCTGAGTGGCATCGGCGAACTCGACCGGGTGCTCGGCGGCGGGCTGATGGAGGCCTCGGCTATTCTGGTGGGCGGCGAGCCGGGCATCGGCAAATCGACGCTGATGATCCAGCTCGTGCCGCGCCTCGCGGGCAAAAAGGTGCTCTACGTGGCGGGCGAGGAGTCGCCGAACCAGATTCGCCAGCGCGCCCGGCGGCTGTCGATCAAGGCCCCGAACCTGCGGCTCGTCTCGGAAGTGGCGCTCGAACGCATTCTCGACGCCATCACCAGCGAGCAGCCGGAGCTGGTGATCGTCGATTCGATCCAGACGGTTTATTCGACCGACTACCAGAGTTCGGCGGGAACCATCACGCAGATCCGGGAATGCGCCGCCTCGCTCATCCGGGCGGCCAAGGAAGAGAACTTCATTCTGCTCATCATCGGCCACATCACCAAGGAGGGGTCGCTGGCCGGGCCGAAGGCGCTGGAGCACATGGTCGATACGGTGTTGCAGTTCGAGGGCGAAAACTACCAGCGCTACCGCATCATCCGCTCGGTCAAGAACCGCTTCGGCCCGACCAACGAAATCGGCGTCTTCAAGATGGAGGAGGATGGCCTGACCGAAGTCTCCAACCCGTCGGAGTTCTTCATCTCCGACCGCCGGACGGACGTGCCGGGCACGGCGGTGCTGGCCGCAATCGAGGGGTCGCGCGCGCTGATGGTGGAGGTGCAGGCTCTGGTCTGTCGCACCGGCTACTCCATGCCGCAACGCATCAGCACGGGATTTGACCTCAAGCGCATCGCCATCATCCTCGCCGTGCTCGAAAAGCGGTTGCAGTTCCAGACCGCCGGGCAGGATGTGTTCGTCAAAATCGCGGGCGGCCTGAAGCTGGTCGAACCGGCGGCGGACCTCGGCATCGCCGCCGCCGTCGCATCGGGCTTGCAGGACAAGCCGTGCAGCCCGATGGCCTGCTGCTGTGGCGAGATCGGCCTGTCGGGCGAACTGCGGGCCATCAGCGACGGCGAGCGACGCATCCGCGAGGCGGTGCACCTCGGCTTCAAGTCCATCGTGCTGCCGGAGTCGAACACCCGCGAGCTGAAGCCGTCGATCAAAAAGCTGCCGATCCGGATTCACGGCTGCCGCACGCTGCACGAAGCGCTCGAAGCGATGGGGGTGTAAGGGAAAAAGTGGACAGTATAGACAGGTTCCGGAACAAAACAGACCACCTTCGCCCTTTTGGCGAAATGTCTTACATTAGTGCAGACTACCGTTTCCAAACCGTTCAGGAGCTACTACCATGTTCAGATTGTTGATTCACTGGCTCATCAGCGCGACGGCGGTGTATGTAACCGCCAACATGCTTTCGGGAATTACCGTCCGCAGTTTCGGCGCGGCGCTGATCGTGGCGCTGGTGCTGGGGCTGGTCAACGTGCTCATCAAGCCGGTGCTGGTCTTCTTTTCGATTCCGGCGCTGGTGCTCACGCTCGGTCTTTTCATGCTGGTCATCAACGCCCTGATGCTGATGCTCGCCGCCTGGCTGGTTGACGGCTTCGCGGTCGCGAGCTTCTGGTGGGCCGTGCTCGGCTCGCTCTGCATCAGCCTGGTAGCCTGGCTCATGAGCGCTGTTCTGAACATCTGAAACACCATCGATAACCGACCATGCAGGGAGAAGCACAGGCCCTCGTCCTCATCAAAGCCAACAAGCTCAAGCTCCAGACCGTGAAGTATGCGGCCGACGGGCCGCGAGACATTCTCGTCAGAACCATCGCGAGCACCATCACGCCCGGCCTCGACCGGCTGCTGTTGACCAACAAGCCGGTGTCGAACAAGGTGCTCGCCTATCCGGTGATGCCGGGCAGCGAAACCATCGGCCAGGTGATGCACACCGGCCCGGCAGTCACCAGCGTCAAAAAGGGCGATTTCGTCTATGCCTTCAAGGGCGACTGCTGGGTCGGCGTCGATCCCTATTACGGCTGCCACGCCGAGGTGGTGCCAACTTCCGAGGAGAACGTGCTGCCGCTTGGCCGCGAACCGATTCATCGCGACCTGCTGACCGGCCTGGTGAGCTACGTACTCAGCGCCATGGAAAAGGTTGCGCTCGATCCCTCCATGCGGGTGCTCTTGCTCGGTCTCGGCTCGGTTGGGCTGATGGTGTCGGAATATCTGCACTACCGGGGCATCCGCCACGTCGATGCGCTGGAGGTCTTCCCGCTTCGCGGCCAGCTCTCGCACGCCGAAAACATCGGCATCGACATCGTCGATTTCACCGGTGACTTCAACGACCGCTACGATCTGGTCATCGAAACGACGGGCCGCATCCTGATGGTCGAAAAGGTAATGCGCCTGTTGAAGCCGAAAGGTAAGGTGCTGCTCATGGGCAGCTACGAGGTGCTCGGCTACGACTACCGGCTGATTCAGCACAAAGAGCCGGTCATCGTCTGTTCGAGCCTCACCGACCGGCGGCATCTCGTCGAGGCCAAAGAGCTGCTCGAACGCGAGGTGCTCGAAACCGAAAAGTTCTTCACCAACGTCTTTCCGGTCAGCCAGTACGAGCTGGCCTACCGCATCGCCCTCGACAGCAAGGAGGCGATAAAGACGGTCATCAGTTGGATTTAGGCGCGGAGTATCTTCATGGCGACCGCGGTAAAGCTCTCCGGAATCACCAAAACTTTCGGCAACCTCAAGGCCAACGACAACGTCTCGCTGTCGATAGCGTCGGCATCGATCCACGCGCTGGTCGGCGAGAACGGCGCGGGCAAAAGCACCCTGTCGAACATCATCTACGGCCTCTTGCACCCCGACTCCGGCATGATGGAAGTTGACGGCAAAGCGGTGAAATTCAAATCTGCGCGTCAAGCCATCGAGGCGGGCGTCGGCATGGTGCATCAGCACTTCATGCTGGCGCCGACGCTCACGGTGACGGAGAACATCATTCTCGGCAAGGAGGAGAGCCGCTTTTCGCTGCCGACCCGCCGCATCGGCAAGGAGATTGGCCGACTCGCCACGCAGCACGGCCTCGACGTCGATCCCGGCGCGCTGGTCTCGACGCTCTCGGTCGGCGAGCAGCAGCGCGTGGAGATTCTCAAGCTGCTCTATCGCCGCGCCCGCATCCTGATTCTCGACGAACCGACCGCCGTGCTCTCGCCGCCCGAAACCGCTCGCCTTTTCGCCACCCTGCGCTCGCTCGCCGCCGAGGGGCGCACGATTCTCGTCATCACCCACAAACTCGACGAGGTGCTCGCCATTTCGGACACGGTAAGCGTCATGCGCAAAGGGGCGCTCGTCGGCACCGTGCCGACCGCCTCGACCGGCAAGGAGGAGCTGGCGCGGATGATGGTCGGGCGCGACGTGCTGCTCAGAACCGCCAACCCGCCGCAGGCAACGAGCAAAACGGTGCTCTCGATTGACAGGCTCTCGTATCGGACGCCGCAGGGGGTCGAAAAGCTCAGCGGCCTGACGCTGAGGGTGCGGGCGGGCGAAATCTACGGCATCGCCGGAGTGGAGGGCAACGGCCAGAGCGAGCTGCTCTCGCTTTTGTGGGGGACGTTCGAGCGCGATGGCACAACCGGCGGCTCCATCACCATCGACGGGCGACAGACGCTCGGCCTGAGTCCGGCGGAGGTCGCCGCGCTTGGCGTTTCGATGATCCCCGAAGATCGCCACAAATCGGCGGTGATTGCCGAATACGGCATCGAACAGAACCTGATCCTCGGCAGGCATCGCGAAAAAGCGTTCCATCGCGGCATCGGCTTCAACCGCCAGGCGCTCCGCGAAAACGCCGCAGCGATGATCGAGCGCTACGACGTGCGCGGCGCGGCGGAAACCAATCCGCCCATCGCCTCGCTCTCCGGCGGCAACCAGCAGAAGATCGTGGTGGCGCGGGAGATGGAGCGCCCCCTGCTGAAGCTCCTCGTGCTCGCCCAGCCCACGCGCGGCGTGGATATTGGCGCCATCGAGCAGATTCACCGACGCATCATCGAGGCCCGCAAAAGCGGCCTAGCCATCCTGCTCATCTCGTCGGAACTCGAAGAGCTCGTCGCCCTTTCGACGCGCATCGGCTGCCTCTACAAAGGCGCGATCCGCCACGAATTCAGCGAAGAGGAGGTGCGGCAGGGGCGCGAGGCGGAGTCGGGCTTCGAGCAAGAGATCGGCATGCACATCACCTGAAACCTCATTTTTTCGATGTCGAAGCGCAGCGTCAAACCTCTCATTCCCGTTCTCTCACTCCTGTTCGCCCTCGCGACAGGCAGCCTCATCATTGCGGCCACGGGAAGCGACCCGATGGCCGTCTGGCAGAAGATGCTCCGCTCGACCTTCGCTTCAGGCTATGGCATCGGTCAGGTGCTGTTCCGGGCGACGACGCTCATCTTCACGGGCCTGGCCGTCGCGCTTCCGTTCCGGGTGCGGCTCTTCAACATCGGCGGCGAGGGCCAACTCCTCATGGGCGCGTTGGCCGCCGCGCTCTGCGGCCTGGCGCTTCCGGCGGGCACACCGGCACTCGTCGCCGCGCCCGCGCTGATGCTCGTGGCCGCCGCCGCCGGCGCAGGCTGGGCGCTCGTCGCGGGATGGCTGAAGGTGCGACGCGGTGTCAACGAGGTGATCTCGACCATCATGCTCAACTTCATCGCCCTCGGCATCACCGGCTACCTGCTGACCAACCACTTCGCCGTGCCCTCGACCGTCCACACTTCGGCGATCATTCCCGGCGGATGGCTGCCCGATTTCGACACGCTCTTCGGCCTCAACTGGCACTCCCCGGCCAACCTCTCGCTTTTTGTCGCTCTGGCCGTCACCGCCGGAGCCGCCGTGCTGCTCTTCCGCTCGCGCTACGGCTACGATATGATCGCCGCGGGCCTGAACCCGGAGGCCGCCCGCCACGCCGGAATCGCGACCGGTCGGCACATGCTCGGTGCAATGGCGCTCGGCGGCGCGATGGCGGGTCTCGGCGCGGCGAACCTCGTGCTTGGCTACAAGCACTGGTTCGAGGCCGGTCTCTCCGCCGGAGCCGGATTCATGGGCATCGCCGTCGCCCTGCTCGCCGGAGCCAACCCCGCCGGAATCATCGTCGCCGCCCTGCTCTTCGCCTGGCTCGACTACGGCGGCCTGGCGGTCAACACCCTCGTCCCCAAAGACATCTTCATGATGGTGCAGGCCATCACGATTCTCTCGATCATCAGCTTCCCCGCTCTTTTCAAAAGCTGGTTAAAAGAGGATTGATTTTCAGAAAAAGGACGGCGCGGACAGCCAAGCTCGCCCCCGCATCTCCGCTTTCGACAGACTCTCGTTCCGTTACAAAGTGGTGAAATAATGGCGAATCCACTTTTCTCCGAGATGATGAATTTTTTATCTTCCACCTGCAACGGGCGTTCTTCGTTCTCGAAATGCCCTGTACTGACCGAAGCAATTCATTGAAGAAGACCTGAAAATCCTATGGCTAAAAAATCTACCAACAAAGAGACTCTGGAAGTAACGCCCGAAAAGAAACCGGCAAAAAAAGCCGCCGCGAGCGCGGAAGCCAAGCCGAAAACCGCGAAACCGAAAACCGCCAAAAAAGCGGCGCCGGACGAAGCCAAGCCCGCAAAAACCGCCAAGCCGCGCAAAAAAGCAAGCGCTGAACCCGCTGCGGTCGCCGCTCCCGAAGCCCCGGCGACCGCAAGCCCGGAGGCAACCGAAGAACAGATTCGCGTCGCCGCCTACTACCGCTGGGTTGAGCGCGGCATGTGCGACGGCTGCGACGAGGAGGACTGGATCGAAGCCGAGAAACAAATCAGGAAGTAAACCGGTTCTTGTCTCTGTACATTAAAAAAAGCCATTCAATGAATGGCTTTTTTATATTCAGTTTTTCCGTACCGGGACTCGCCGCCCACACAACACCGCTCTCCATGAAATTTTTCACCTCCATCAACGAAAGCATCCGACTCCTTTTCGCCGGACTCTGGCTCGTTTTTCGGATCATTCTCGAATACTTCGGCATCATCAGCGACGGCAACGACCGCACCACCGGCATCAAGGACATGCGCGAAGAGTACAAAAAAGCCAACTACCGCTGAAGCTCAGAGGCTGGAGCTATCCGCCGCCTTGTCATAAAAGACGACCCCCGCCCGCCGGATATGCTCCCGCACCTCCCGATCGTTTATCAGACGCAAAACCGACAGATCGAAGGTATAAGGCAAAAGCAGATCGTCGATCTCGTCCATAATCCGGTACAAAATCTTCAGGTTCAACGCCTCCGACCCAACCAGCGTCAGATCGATATCCGACCCCGGCCTGTAATTCCCCATCGCCCGCGATCCGTACAGCATGGCGCGATCCACCTGCGGATACCGGGCCAGCACTCCCTGAATCCGCGCAATCACCGCACCGTCAAGTCCGTACTTCATTCCGATTCCCGCCTGCTCAAAGGTTCAAGCGTTTCCAGCAGACGCTGAAAAGCGGCATGATAGCGTTGCCGGATCGCCTCCGAAATCTCATTCGCCACATCCTGATTATAGGTGTGAGAGGTCAGATTTCGGCTTTTGATCATCTCCATCCAGATATCGCCTTCAGCGAGAAGACCCCGCTTATACGCTTGACGAGTCGTGTCTTTCGATCCGTACAGCGGCTGAACTCCCATGTTTTCAAGGAAATCCTTCAAGGTATTCCAGGCCAGTTCATGGGTATATTCGAAAGCCTGAATCAACCCCTGCTCCTCAAGCTCGCTCAACGCCCTCTGACGGGCCAGTTCGACGGCCCGATCAAGCTGCCCAAAAGCCTGAATGAAATGATGGTACCGCTGTATCCAGCGAATATCTTGTGTGGTCATGGCGATGATTTATACTATTGCCCTCGTTCTGATCGAGTAAACAAGCACGTCTTTTGAAACAAACGAGTACAAATAATCAAATCCAAATAAGCTTGCTCCCTGCCAGAAAAAGCATCACTCCTACCCTCGTCTCCCCCCATACACCACGAACCGGAGCATCGCGTACCCGCAGCGCGAGTTGTTGTATCCGACCTCGTCGAGCCAACGCAACGGTCCTCGCTGAAATTGACAAAGTTTCCCGAAGTCACACCGACGCCAATTCCCCGCCCTCACCGGCTGAAAAAGAAGAGCGTCATCACGTAAACGGAGTACATGAGCACCAGCAGCACGCCCTGCCTGCGTCGAACCCACCCGGTGCCTCGCCGGGGAACGGCGACGAGGAGCGACAAAACGCCGAAAAACAGCGCGGGGGCGACCTCCGTGAGCGGCACGCGGATGGGGCGGATGATGGCCGCCACGGCGACGATGAAGAGGCTGTTGAAGATGTTGCTGCCCAGCACCGTGCCAACGCCGATGTCGTCGTGCCCCTTGAGCTTGGCCAGCACGGTCGAAGCCAGTTCGGGCACTGAGGTTCCGAACGCCACCAGCGTCGCGCCGATGATGAAGTCGTCGATACCAAAATCGCTCGCGATGCCGGTTGTGGAAATGACGATCAGCCGCCCGGCGGCGACCAGCAGCACAAGGCCCCCGGCAACCTGAACCCAGGGCAGAACCCTGTCGCTCACCGTCACCTTGCCGTTCGACGGCGCGCGGTTTTTCAGCGCCTGCGTAACCGTCGTGGCCATCCATGCCGCGAAAATGGCGAGCATGAACACCCCTTCGAGCCGGTCGATCACGCCGTCGATAAGCAGAATCGTGGTGAGAACTGGAGCGAGAATGGCCACCGGCGCGTCCCGCTTCAGCACTTCGGAGCCAACCGGAATGCCGGAGATGAGCAGCGCCGTGCCGAGCACGATCGAGATGTTGACGATATTGCTGCCGAGCGCGTCGCCGAGGGAGAGAGATGATTTATCGACCAGTCCGGAGTTGATCGCCACGGAGAGTTCCGGGCTCGATGTCGCGAACGCCGAGACCGTGACCGCAACAATCGAGGGCGCGATGCGCAGCACCGCCGCGACTCCCGACGTACCCCGGACGAACAGTTCACCGCCAAAGGCGGCGCACGCAATGCCGGTCAGTAAAAAAAGATAGTCACTCACCATAACCTGTTTCATGGCTTTTGTGCCGAGCCGATTCCTTCAACGCATTCAGAAAAAGCTCCGTAAAAAAGCTCGCCACACGTTGCCAATGCTCCGGCGAGCGAAGGGTTCCCCGATCAAACCGGCAAAAGAGCGCTCAATCCGAGCCATCACCGGCGGCGACCGTAATATCGAC
This sequence comes from Chlorobaculum sp. 24CR, assembly GCF_004118635.1. Taxonomy (GTDB): domain Bacteria; phylum Bacteroidota; class Chlorobiia; order Chlorobiales; family Chlorobiaceae; genus Chlorobaculum. The sequence continues at coordinate 100,125 of NZ_SDGU01000024.1, forward strand.
CGTCTGACTGAACTGCACCATCGCGTTTGCCGATGGCTTCTGGGAGACGACCGTACCGGGCACCAGAAGGTACGAGTGCTCGTAACTGACCTTCCCCACCCTCATGCCGTTTCTGATGATGAGGCTTCTTGCCTGATCGACCGACATGCCAAGCACGTCGGGCACGACCACAAGCCTCGCGCCCATCGGCTCCTGTTCGAGTTTGCCGACGATGAACGACATCTCGCTACCAGACTTGAGCACCACGTCGGGCGGCACGGACTGGCTGAGCACCCGCCCGTCCTCGTCGGAATCGGAGACCGCCTGCAACTGCACCTCGGTAACGACCATGCCGAGCCGTTCGAGTTCACGACGCGCCTCCGTTTCGGTACGCCCTACCAGATCGGGCACGGGGTAACTCGGCTTGTCGCGCCGGTTAAGCACCAGCGAAATGCTGCGCCCAGGCTTGACCACCGAGTTGGGTTCGGGAACCTGATCGATAACCAGATCGGGCGACACGTCGGGCAGGTAACGCACATTGAAACGTTTCGTCGCCTTCAGTCCCTTCTTGCGCAACTCCGTGACGGCCATGTCATAGCTCATGTTCCTGACATCCGGCACGGAGAGTTGCTCTCCGCTTTCGGTCAAGTAGGGCAGCAAAAATTTATCGGCGGCGACGATGGCGGCAATAAACAGGATCAGGAGTACTATTACGTTTTTCATCTTGACTGACCAGTCTGGAAATGCTGGGTTAGCGGTGACGGCGGCGGCTTCAGTGCTGCCGCTTCATGACGAAATCGACAAGGAGCTGGAGGGAGCGTTTGGCGTCACTTTCGGGAAAGCGAGCGAGCGATTCAAGCGCCTTGTCGGCAAAGCCCTCGGCCACGGTCGCCGAGTATTCGAGTCCGCCTTTGCGGGTGACGAAGTCGATCACTTCGGCGGTTCTGACCGAACGTTTCCGGGAGCTTTTCAGGATAGACTTGATCCTGTTCTGCTCCGATTTGTCCGATTGACGAAGGGCGTGGATGAGCGGCAGGGTGATCTTGCGATCCTTGATGTCGATGCCGAGCTGCTTGCCGGTTTTTTTGGAGTCGCCGGTGTAGTCGAGCAGGTCGTCCCTGATCTGGAAGGCGAGACCGAGAAATTCACCATAGCTCTTCAGGCTGGCGATCTCGTCTTCGGAGTCGGTGGCGGTGGCCGCGCCGATGGCGCACGAGGTGGCGATGAGCGAGCCGGTCTTGTCGGCGATGACACTCACGTAATCCTCTTCGGTAATGTCGAGGCTGCGGGTCTTCTGTATCTGGAGAATCTCCCCCTCGCTCATGCGCCGAACCGCTTCGGAGACGAGATGCAGCGAGCGGTAATCCTTGTTTTCGAGCGAGTAGAGCAGGCCCTTGGAGAGCAGATAGTCACCGATCAGCACCGATATCTTGTTTTTCCACAAGGCGTTGATCGACGGAATGCCGCGGCGCATCTCGGCGCCATCGACCACGTCATCGTGAATCAGCGTGGCTGAGTGCAACAGCTCCACCATGATCGCTCCGCGATAGGTGACGTCGTGAACGCCGCCACACGCCTTGGCGGCAAGGATCACCAGCGTCGGCCTGATCTGCTTGCCCTGCTGCCGGAGCACGTAGCGCGTGACCTTGTCAACCAGACTGTTGCTCGAATGGAGCACCGTTTTGTAGCGCTCCTGGAACTGTTTCAGCTCTTCCGTGACGGAAGATGTCACCAGATTAATATCCACCTGATCCTCTGTACTTGAGTGTGCCCCGCCAATAGCCCGGCACGATTTGCGCTTACGTTCAAAACCGTGTGAAGTTATCGATATTTCCATGATTGAGCAAATCACCTTCCGCCACCCCGGATTCATGCCGCTTTCCGCGCGGCTTCATTGCCAAAAAACCATTTGCGCACAAAGGCGATCTTTGTTACTATGAAACGGGTTACTGGCTCTCCGGGCGTCCGCCGCCAGGCATTGCCCGTCATCCTCCTGAAATTTTCCCAAACTCTGTAAGCGCCTTCCGAGGCAACCCGGCTCCCCGATTCGACATGAGTAACGAAAACGAACCAACCATACCGCCAGAGGATGGCAAAGGGACCGGTGCGGAGACCGGAAACAATAAAGAAACCACGCTTCCGGCGCTGCCCGAAAAAGAGGAGCCGCAAGAGCAGGAGGAGCACAAAAACGGGGAGAACTTCGATTTTCCTGATGAGGAGTTTAAGGCGCTCGAAAAATCCTCCGCCGAAATAGCTGAGCCGACCGCCCAGGTAAACACCGAAGCGGCAGAACCGGAACAGGAGGCCGAGCCTGAAGGCATGGGCTTTCTCGACCATCTCGAAGAGCTGCGCTGGAGGTTCATCCGGGCCGGTATCGCATTTGTGGTGGCAGCCATCGCCACCGCTTTCTTTTCCGACTTTCTGGTCAACCAGATACTTATCAGACCACTCAAAGAGAGTGGCCCCAACATTCATTTGCAGAACCTGGTGCCCTACGGCCAGATTTCACTCTACCTCCAGGTGATCGTTTTTGCGGCCTTCGTGCTCACGTTTCCCGTTCTGGTGTGGCAGATATGGGAATTCATCGAACCCGGCCTGCATGAAACCGAAAAAGCGGCAAGCCGTTTTATCATTTTCTTTATTTCGATCTGCTTCTTCTCCGGCATCGCTTTCGGCTACTTCGTGTTCCTGCCGATTTCGCTGAAGTTCTTCGCCGGATTCGGCTCCGACCTCATCGTCAACAACATCGCCGTTCAGGACTATATCAGCTTCTTCATGGGCACCCTCTTGACGACCGGTCTGGTCTTCGAGCTGCCGTTCGTTTCTTACGTGCTGTCGAAAATCGGCCTGCTGACCCCGGCCTTCATGCGTTTTTACCGGCGTCATGCGGTCGTGACGCTGATTGTCATCGCTGCCCTCGTCACTCCTTCGACCGACATGGTCACTCAGGCGGTCATCGCCATTCCGATGATTCTGCTGTACGAAATCAGCATCTACATTTCAGCCGGCGTACAGAAAAAGCGGAGCAAGAAATTGATGGAGGAGTCAGCGGCATGAACGCCGCCGATGCCGTCCGCTCGAACGTGGTGTTCGAGGTTGTCGAAAGTTCACTCCTGCAAGGCAACCCGCTCGGTGATCCCGCCACGCGCCACGTGCCGGTTTATCTGCCGCCATCGTATCGCGAGAGCGAAACGACGCGCTACCCGGTGATTTATCTGCTCGCTGGATTCGCCTCCACCGGCATGAGCTTTCTGAACTTCAGCTTTGGCCGCCCAACCCTGCCGGAGATGCTTGACTCGATGATCCGGATGGGCGAAATGCCGGAAGCGATCGTCGTCATGCCGGAGTGCATGACCCGCTACGGCGGCTCGCAGTACGTCGATTCCGCCGCCACCGGTCCGTACGAAAGCTACCTCACGGGCGAACTGATCCCGCACATCGACCGGCAGTTCCGCACACTTGCGGCGGCGCGGCATCGGGCTGTCGTCGGCAAATCGTCGGGGGGATTCGGTGCGCTCCGGCTCGGCATGAACCACCCGGAACTCTTCGCGGCGGTGGGCTGCCACAGCGGCGACATGGATTTCGAGCTCTGCTACCGCCCGAACTTTCCCGTGGCGGCGCGGATTCTCGAAAAGTACGACGGCAATGTCGCGACCTTTTTCACCCGATGGGAGTCGCTCGACAAAAAGCCGCGAGGCGAGTTCGCCCTGCTCGACCTGATGGCGATGGCCGCCTGCTACTCGCCGGACGCCTCGATGCCGCCGCCCGGCAACATGCGGCTCCCCTTCGAGCCGCGCACCTGCCAGCTCGTGCCGGAAGTCTGGGCGCAGTGGAAACGCTTCGACCCGCTGACAATGCTCGAAGCGGAGCAATGCCAGGAGGCGCTCGGCTCGCTTCGCCTGCTTTTCCTCGACTGCGGCTCGCAGGACGAGTACAACCTCCAGTTCGGCCACCGGCGCTTTTCGGCGAGAGCCACCGAGCTTGGCATCGCGCACCGCTACGAAGAGTTCCCCGACACCCACGCCGACACCTCCTACCGCTACCGCGTTTCGCTCCCGCTGCTCGCCGAAGCGATTGCGGGGTAACGGGCGACCAAAATACATTGTGATGATTCCGGCAAGTCGGAACGGTCGGAAGTCTGAAAAACCTGATAGCTGATTCAGGAGGGTTTTAACCCGACAGTTATCGGGAAATTCAATCTTCCCTCCTCTTCTGTTGCCCTGGCGTCTTACATTCAGGAGGGTTTCAACCCGACGGACATTCAGTCTTGTATTGCTGTTCAGCCCCGGCTTTCAAGCCGGGGGGCGCAGGTAACGCAAAACAAAAAAAAGGGCTTTAGCCCAATTTCCAACAATGGCGGTGATTTCGATTTCGAGGAAAAAGTTGGGAGAGGCGTTTAGTCACTCTGCCACCGTCATGAGGCTCCGGTAAATCTGCTCCACCTGCGAGCGCAGCTCTTCGAGCGTACCGTCGTTAAAAATCACGTAGTGCGCCCGCTCGATGAGCCTCTCCTGCGGCCACTGCGCAGCCATGCGCTTTGTCGCCTCCTCCCTGCCGAGACCGCGCTTGACGGCGCGGTCGAGGCGCAGGCCGTCGCCAGCCGCCACCACAATGATGCGGTCGAGGTCGCGATCCGCGCCCGCCTCGAAAAGTATGGCCGCCTCCTTGCAGAGCATCCGCTTTCCTTCGCGGGCGCACCGCTTCACCTCGCGCGCAAAGGCTTCACGCACTTTCGGATGGATGAGTCGATTGAGGGCGGTAAGTTTTTCGGGATCGGAAAAGACCACCGAGGCGATGGCTTTGCGGTCGATCTGGAGCTGGCCCGACCCGTCGCGGGAATAGACGTCGCGGCCAAACAGCTCCTCGATGCCCCGGATGACTTCGGGGTCTTCGAGTTGCAGCTCTCTGGCAACCCGGTCGGCCTCGAACAGTTCGCAGCCCATTCCGGCGAGCATGGCGCACACCGTGCTCTTGCCGCTCCCGATGCCGCCGGTCACTCCGACCAGCAATGGCAGGCGCTCCATCGTTTACGGCCTTTCCTGACCGAGGTTACGGCGCACCTCAAGCAACACTTTGCGCCAAAGCTCGGGATCGCGCGAATAGGCGTTCAGCCTCGCGTCAAAGGTTTTCTGGTCGAGTTTGTGCCGGACGAACAGCGTATCGAGTCCCGCCGGGGTGAGATCGGTCCAAGGCGCCGCCCTGCCTTTATCCGTCACGCCGGAGCGGGCCAGATAATCGGCGTAAAACGCGGCAAAATGGTGATCGTCCGCACTGAGATTGTCCGCATTCCGAGAGCCGCAGCCGACCATCAGAAGCACGAAGAGCGCCATGAACGAGAGCCGCCGAAGCAGCACAAATCCTTTATGTATCAATGTGAAATTGAGATTCAACTGTTTCAAACTATTTTTCCGAGCGCTGAAACTAAAAAGGTCAGGAGCCGGGTTAATGGGTTACTTCGTAACGTAGCCTGCTTAACGATAAAAATCAATAGTCACATGGCATATCAGCAACCAGCACTCCCGTACGCCGACAACGCGCTCGAACCGCACATTTCGGCCAATACCATCGGATTTCACTACGGCAAGCACCATGCGGCTTACGTCAAAAACTACAACGGCCTTGTCGAAGGTACGCCGTATGACGCCATGAGCCTTGAAGAGGTAATCCTTCAGACCGCCAGCGACGCCGCCAAGGTTGGCGTATTCAACAACGGCGCTCAGGCCTGGAACCACAGCTTCTACTGGAACTGCCTCACGCCGAACGGCGGCGGCGAGCCGACCGGCGAAGTGGCCGCGAAGATTGCCGAGAATTTCGGCAGCGTTGACAAGTTCAAGGAGGAGCTGAAGAACGCCGCCGCAACCCAGTTCGGCAGCGGCTGGGCCTGGCTGGTGCTCGATGGCGGCACGCTCAAGGTAGTCAAAACCGCCAACGCCCAGAACCCGATGACCTCCGGCCAGACCCCGCTGCTGTGCATCGACGTCTGGGAGCACGCCTACTACCTCGACTACCAGAACCGCCGCCCCGACCACGTGGCCGCCGTGATCGAAAACCTCATCAACTGGGAGTTCGTGAACGCAAACTACGCCGCAGCGAAATAACCGCGTTGGCTGAATCTTTCGCCAAAGGCTCCGGTTTCCGGGGCCTTTGGCGTTTTGGGGAAACTCTTATAGGTCTTATAAGTCCTATAGGTCATATAGGACTTATAGGAAAAGAATGAAAGACGATTTTCCGCTTTTTTGCCCCCTCTTCAATTCATAATTCAGCATTCATCATTCATAATTCTCCTCACAGCCACGGCAGGCGTTCCACTTCGTCGAGGTTGACGGTTTTCGTTTTAGCGGGGCGCTTGAACTTGATCGTGAAATCGGGTGGATTGATGACCCGCTGGTCGTACACCACCTTCAGACTGCGCGATCCTTCCGGGTCGCCTTCGCGATAGAGAATCATGTCAATCTCACTCGGCACACGCAGCAATGCGCCATCCATGCCTGGCTGAGACTGATAGCCCGCGAACCGGAATTCGACGTTTTTGCGGCCCCAATGATCGAAATAGACGAGTCCGACGAGCGCCCTCGTCAGCGGATCGACCACCAGCTCTTTGGCGCCGTTACCGGACTTCACGGTGAAGCTGACCCGTCCGCTGCCCGTCGTGACCGATGCAATGTCGCTCGCCGGTTCCGGCATGTCGGCTATACCGAAGAGCGTTTCGGTCATGCGGCCAAACCCGGCGTTGACGCCGATGATCTTGCCGAGATTCTCGCCGTTGTTGCGCCCGACGAGCATCCGGTTGTTGAGCATGTCGTTCACGAAGAGCGAGTCGGGCCGGATCAGGAGATCGGCCACCGGCCAGCCGAGAATGCCGGCCGTAACGATCATGCGGGCCTCCTTCGACCTCTGCAACTGAACCGTGCAGTAGGCTTTGGCCTTGCGCTTCGGCGTCTGGAGGTAAAGGTCAGCGTAGCCATCCAGCGCCTTGACCATGCTTGCGCTCGACGCCACCTCTTCGTACAGCTCCCTCATCTCTGGTGTCAACGGCACACGTCCACCGGGCAAGGCTGGTTCTCTGGTGACGGTTTTGAACTGCGAGCATCCTGCCATGACCAGAAATATGGTCAGGCACACCCATTTCATTACCGCTTTCATCGACACTCCTGTTTTCGTCATAATTTCTCTTATCTCTTCACAATCCGTTCAACACGACCCTAAAGCGCCTTTGTCGGCGAAACTGAATCCCGGACAAGGTTGATAGCTCCGAAATGTTATTTTAATCAAATCCTTTCTCTGTAAAAACATGAAACCGGGAGTTTTCGATCCATGCACGCACTCTACCTCAAACCTAAAGAGCACCGTCGGCTGCTCGGTGGCCACCTGTGGGTTTTCAGCAACGAGCTTCGCGAGGTGCCGCGTGACATTGCCGCCGGTGAAACCGTTCAGCTCTTTACCAACGATGGACGCCTGCTCGGCGCGGGATTCTTCAACCCGCAATCGCTGATCGCCTTCCGCCTGCTGACCCGTGACGAGGCGCAGCCCGACCGCGATTTCTTCCGGAGCAAACTGCTCGAAGCGCTGAAGCTTCGCGAAAAAATCTATCCCGAAAGCCAGACCAACGCCTGGCGGCTGGTTCATGGCGAGTCGGACGGCCTGCCAGGCCTGGTGATCGACCGCTTCGACCGCGCCTTCGTGCTGCAATCGTTTTCGGCCGGTATTGACCTTCACCTGCCGCTGTTCTGCGAACTGCTCCGGGAGCTGTTCGATCCGAAAGCGATCGTGGTGCGAAACGAATCGCCGCTGAGAGAACTCGAAGGGCTGCCGCTCTACCGCGAAACGGTTCTCGGCGAGAGTGACGATATGCTGCAGGTGATCCGGGATGGCGGCGTCAGTTACCGGGTCAACATTCTCGAAGGCCAGAAGACCGGATTTTTCCTCGACCAGCGAGAAAACCGACGGCATATCCGGAAATACGCCGCAGGCGCTGACGTACTCGACGTTTATACCAACGAAGGCGGCTTCGCACTCAACGCCATGCACGCCGGAGCGAAATCGACCACCATGGTCGATATTTCGCAGGAGGCGCTGCAACGCGCCGAACAGAATGCCCGGATGAACGGCTTCGGAGATTTTTCGATCGTCGCCGCCGATGCGTTTCAAACCCTCGGACAGCTCCGGCAGGAAAACCGCTCGTTCGACCTGGTGATCCTCGATCCGCCAAGCTTCACCAAAAGCCGCAAAACCGTACCGACGGCGCTGAAAGCCTACACGAAACTCAACCGGCTTGGCGCGCAGCTCGTCAGGAACGAGGGATTTCTTGCGACCGCCTCCTGCTCGCACCACGTTGCCGAAGAGGATTTCCTCTCGGCAGTCCAGCTCGGAGCGACGCAGGCGGGCAAGCATCTGCGCCTCATCAGCCGCGCCGCGCAGCCGCCAGACCATCCGGTGCTGCTCTCGATGCCCGAAACGAGTTATCTCAAATTCGCCTGTTTCTACGTAACGAATCTGTAGCTTATCTGACAAATGCTGCCAAACGGTTGCTTGACTGAAAACCTTGACTCCAGACCAAAACACGAAATAAAAAAAGCTTGTAAAAAATTACGTTTTTTCACTTTACAGAAACCTCAAAAAATCAGCATCAGCCGCCACAAACAGGAAGAAATACGTCATTTCTATACAATGGTTAGTAATTCATAAAAAAACTATTTTTTGTCTTGCAATTCACCGTTTCATGCCTATATTGTTGTCGAGTAAGCTATATAATCGACGCCCGTTGATTAAGATAGCTTACATGTGCAGCATGATGTAAAGGGGTACGTCATGCTGCTTTTTTTTGTGCCTGCCCGCTAACCCTCACCCGGCGAAAGCTTTTACCATGTCATACACCTCCCGCCACGAACCGGCCCTCGGCGTTTCGATATGCCGGTTGGTACTGTTCCCGAAACAGATGGTAAAAAAACCCCGGCTTCGGAGCTGCTCCACATTGCCCGGAGAGTCCTCGATGTAGATGTCCGCGCCGACCTGCGTCTTCTCCTTCATGAAACAGAGATCCCAATAGGGAATGCCGTGGCTGTCGAGCCAGTTGACTGTCTGCTGCACGGCGGCGGCATGAAAATAGTGGATGAACAGCCGGTGGGTGATGATGCGGATGCGATAGCCTTCGTCGGAGAGCTGGCGCAGATATTTGCGTGCTCCCGGAATCACCTCCATGCTGCCGAACAGCTCGCGCTGCGTGACGGCGAACCGGTGGAGACTGTCGTACTGGTTCTGGTTGGTGATCCCCCACTCGGAAAGCCCGTAAGAGACTTCTGCTGAGAGTTCGTCAACCGGCTTCTCGAACCACTCCGCGGCGATATGCCTCATGCGCCCGTAAAAATCGGCGCACACCCCGTCGAGATCAACGCCGATTACAATGCTGTTTTGTGACATGGTTAATAGGGTATTTTTTGTGAAGAGGTGGCTGCCCTGAAGCGCCGAGGAAAAGAATAGGTCTTATATGACTTATAAGACCTATTTATCGATGTTGCAAACCAACGCTCTTCAGAACGCGCGGTCGAAGGTTCGACGGTATTTCATCGTGACTTCGTGCTCTTCGCCGAGAAACCGGAAAATGGCGATGCAGGCCTTGCGCGAACCATCATCGTCGTAAGAGCGATCATCCCGCAAAACCGAGATAAATTGGTCGAGCGCGCGGTCGAGGCCTCCGCCTCGCAGGCTTTCAACCGCCGCGCCGTAAGCCTCCCGGCTCTGTGCTTCGGGAAGCTCCGCGGCGGGGCGCACGAGCAATGCGCCGAGTGTTCGCACCGACTCGCTCAGGTCGGCATAGTCCGGCTCCGCTTCGAGCGACTCAGCAAGCCTCAGCGCCTCTTCGGGGCGTGAAAACAGAATAAGCCTCACCAGCATTGCGACGGCTTTCCGATTCTCCGGTTCATTGGCCAGCACGCCATCAAGCAGGGCGATCGCTGCGGCGTCGTTGCCCGCAGCGATTTCGGCGGCAGCGCGTTCGACGTCGGCAGTCCAGGGACTTGGCAGGGCTTTCGAGAGCCACAGCTCGATCTGCTGCTCAGGAAGCGCTCCGGTGAACTCATCGATCAGTTCGCCATTTGAAAACAGCTTCACATTCGGAATTCCCCTGATGCCGTATTGCGCTGAAATCTCCGGAAACTCTTCGGTATTGACCTTCACGAGCACCCATTTCCCGCCATGACGCTCCGCAAGTTGTTCAAGCACCGGGGCCAGAATCCGGCACGGCCCGCACCACGGCGCCCAGAAATCGACGAGCACCGGAACGGTTTTGCTTTGCTCAATGACATCACGCTGAAAATCGAAAGGAGTACTGCTCTGCATTGTTATGAATATTTTCGTTGAGAATCGGCCCAAAACATGCCGCCGGAAACAGCATGGATAACAGGGTAGTATAAACCGCACAACCCAAAACACCAATTCAACCTCGCCGCGAACTCCGACTCATTGACAGTTTCGCATCCATAACTTATAGAGAAGTCAGGGCCAGAGCGTAAACCCGAAAGACGCATACACATAAGAATTACTTTTAGTATGTATCGAAATTAATACTTAACTTCTGCGTGTTGTACCAACACAAACCCATCACCATATCAATCAACCAATAAACCCAAACATTAATGAAGCACTCTGTGTTGAAACGTGCGCTGCTTCCGGCGCTGCTGGCCATCGGAATGAGCGCTCCGTCCGCAGCATTCGCCGGAGCCGGAGATATCGCCCTCGGCGTTAAGGGCGGCACCACCGGTATCGGCGGCGAAGTTACCGTCGGCGTCATCGACAAACTCAATTTCCGGACGGGTTACAACTTTTTCAATTACGACGGAAACGCCACGGAAAGCGGCATCGATTACGATTACAAGCTCAAACTCCGCACCTTGCCGTTGCTGCTCGACCTGCACCCCTTTAGCAGTGGCTTCAGGGTGACATCGGGCATTTTCATCAACAACAACGAAGTCACCGGCACAGCGACAGCGCAAGGCAGTTATGATATTGGCGGAACAACCTATAACGCTGCTGACATCGGCTCTCTCGATGCAAAAATCGATTTCAGGAAAACAGCGCCGTACCTCGGCATCGGCTGGGGCAACGCTGTCGGCAAGAACAGCCGCCTGACCATCGCGTTCGATGCGGGCGTCATGTTCCAGGGGACACCGAAAGTCTCGCTCACGCCAAGAGATGTTCAGGCAGGAGTTGATACGGCTCTCCTCCAGAAAAACATCGACAAAGAGATCGCAGACGTCAAGGATGACATCGACAACCTCAAGTACTACCCGATCATCTCGCTCGGCCTGGCTTACAAATTCTGATCTCTCGCTCGGCAGTCCTGGCCGATCTTTCGGGATCAGCCCTGTTCTTTAAGCTCTTTCGAAGCTCTCCTCAGGTAACTCGAAGCCTCTTCGAGATGGTTGAGCGCCTGGCGGATTTCGTAATCGTCATCCGCATCGGCCCTGGCCCGCTCAAGGCGCTTGCGGGCATCCTCAACAGCGTCGGCAGCAAGCTGGAGCGTTGAATTGACAGACATGATTTCCATCCCATAATTATGTAGTTGTCAATAAAATTCCTTAACCTTCACAATGTAAAAAAGAGACCCCGTGCCATGCAATTGTACGCCCTGCTCTTTTCAGCACGACATCGTTCTCTGAACGGCAAAACGCTGAGCTGAATCCCGGCGATCTGTCCGGAAAATCTTCCCTGATTTCAACTTGTCTGATAACAACCTATGAGAAAAGCGATACCGGCGTTTTTACTGCTCTCACTCCTTACCGCTCCATCAACGCTCCGGGCGGAAGGCTCAGTCGGCAGAATCGAGGTGCTTATCGACAATATGCGCAGCCCCAATGGCGTGGTGGGCGTGGCGCTGTTCAACGCCAAAAAGGGATTCCCCGATAAAAACGCGCTGGCATACAAGGGGCGAAGCGTTCCGGCGGGAAAGCGCTGCGAGGTGATTTTCGAGAATGTTCCGTATGGGGTCTATGCCGTCAGCGTGCTGCACGACGAGAATGGCAACGGCAAAATGGACAAGGGATTCCTCGGCATTCCGAAAGAGGGATTCGGCGTCTCGAACAACCCTGAAATCAAAATGGGGCCGCCCTCCTTTTCCGATTCACGTTTCGATCTCAAGAGCGAGAAATTGACCCTGAACATCGACATGAACTACCTGCGCAAACCCAAAAACAAGAATCAGCAATAATGGCTCAATCGAGAAAAATGCCTGTCGAATCTTCTTCATTCATGTAGTTTTTACATACATTCCTACCCGATGGTATCATTTCCAGCGTACCAGCCAATCCCGAAAAAATATAACCCTTTCTTTCAGAACAACTTGTCGCCAATCCTCTGACTTGGCACGGTTATTGTAACAATGAATCAAGAGACTGAAGTATCATACCATAAAACAGGACTAATTATGACCAATTTTACCACCATACAGGGCGAACTTCGCGGCGTCGAATTCAGAACGCTTTACTCGAACGGCAAGACTGACGGCTGCCTGGTCAAGGAGGAGAACATGCTCAGCACACCGTACGGCGACCTGATTCCCCAGTACGAGGCCGAGGACATGGGACGCCGCCACCTCAAGCCGTTCTATTTTTACAAAAGCGGCACCATCAAATCGGTGCCGTTGCAATCGCAAACGCTTATCCGGACTCCGGTTGGCGGTGTGCCCGCCGAGCTGGTCACCTTTTACGAGTCGGGCGCGCTCAAGCGCCTCTTTCCGCTCGACGGCAAGCTCAGCGGGTTCTGGACGGCAAAGAACGAGTTCGCGCTGGCCGAGGAGCTGACGGTCGAGTCGCCGCTTGGCAGCCTGCGGGCAAAGTTCATCGCCCTGCAATTTTTTGAAAGCGGCGCGCTCAAAAGCCTCACCCTGTGGCCTGGCGAGTTTTTGACCCTCTCGACACCGGCAGGTCAGATTCGGGTTCGCACCGGCATCGCCTTCTACGAAAACGGCGCGATCCGCTCGCTCGAACCGGCGGGCGTGGTCAAGGTTGAAACCCCGGTCGGTACCATGACCGCGTACGACAACGATCCGCAGGGCGTGCACGGCGACCTCAATTCGCTGGAGTTCAACCAGGACGGCGGCGTTATGGCGCTCAAAACGGTGTCGGAGGAGATCGTGATTACCGACCAGCTCGGCGAAGAGCACCTGTTCCGCCCCTGGCTCAAGGACAACCCGTGCGGCGCGGAGCGCAAGGTGGTGGTGCCGCTGAAGGTGCGCTTCAGCGAGGGGCGGATCATCTTCGACGACCGGCGCGAGTCGTTCAATATGGCGCAGTGCCAGGTGGAGATCAGGGCGTTCGACCGCAAGGCTGGCGATCCGGCCTACTCCTGCGCGGGCTGACGAGCGTTGTCCAAAAGCGTGCGAGCGGCTTGACTACCGGCCAGCCAGCCGGTGGAGAATGCCGCTTGCAGGTTGAAGCCGCCGACCTCGCCCGCATAATTGAGCAGTTCGCCACAGCAGTAGAGGCGCGGATGGATTTTGGACTGCATGGTTTTCGGGTCGATCTCCCCCAGCTCGATGCCACCCGCCGACACCTCCGCCCGGTCGAGCGGCACCTTCTTCACTGTGCCGAGCGCGAGGTGCTTCAGCGCCGAGACGAGGCCCCGCCGCTGCGCTTTCGTCAATCCGCTCAACGTCACCTCTTTGCTGATGCCCGCCTGCCGCAAAATCTCGTCGGCGAAAGCGTTGGGAATGGTTGGCGTTTCCGACGATGAATTTGCGAACGCATCGAGGCGCTCCGGCGCGAGCGGACAGCGCTGCAAAAAGGTGCGAACCTGCCGCGTGCCGTGGCGGGCCGCCTCTTCGAGAATGAAGGCCGAGAGCGTGTCTGCCTCGCGGCCGGGCAAGAGATCGACTGAGATCGTGACCGTCTTGCCAGCCGCCAGAAACCCGGCCACCGACCGCGAGAGCGACAGGCACGCCGGCCCCGAAATTCCCCGGTGGCTGATGAGCACGTCGCCCCGGCGCGAGTCGGCCGCGCCATCCGCGCTCGCCAAGAGCAGAATGTTGCGAAGCGTAATGCCGACAAGCTCCGCCTTTGGAGGCGCAATGAAGTAGTTCGGCGCGAGCGCGGGCATGACCGGCGCGATCGAGTGCCCCACGGCGGCGGCGAGGCGGTTGCCGTCGCCCGTGGTTCCGGCCGAACCCCACGACGCGCCGCCCGTGGCCAGAATCACCGCATCGGCCTCGAACTGCCGCTCCCCGGCATGGACGGCGAATCGCGATGCGGCGCATTCGAGCCGATCCGCCCTCGCGTTGGTGACGAGCGTCGCTGCGCTCTCTTCGACCATGCGCCGCAAGAGGTCGAGCACCTCGCCCGCCCTGCCGGAAACCGGAAACACCCGCCCATCTTCACGCGCCTCGGTTTTCAGGCCGTAGCGACCGAACAGCTCCAGCAGATCGGCATTGCTGAAACTGTGGATAGCGTGGCGAAGAAACCGCTGCTCGCTCTTGTCGAGGAACCCTTTTTCGAGCAGGCTTTTGACGTCGGCGTCGTGCGTGAGGTTGCAGTGCCCGCCGCCTGAGATGGCGATCTTGTTGCCGGGCTTCGGGTTGCGTTCGAGCAGCACGATGCGGAGCCGCTCGTCGGCAACGCCAAGCTCACGCGCGGTTTTCCGCGCTGAAATAGCGGCCAGCAGCCCGGAGGCTCCGGCTCCGGCGATGAGAAGGGTTGGCAGATTGCGAGCGGCGGTCATTTGAGGTTTTGCATGGTTTTCGGGAATGGGTCTTATAGGACTTATAGGTCATATAAAACCTATAAGTCCTATAAAAAAAGAGAAAAAGTCGAGGTTCCGCTTTCTCTCTTTAATTCCTCATTCCTTTTTCGTGGCCACGCGCATTCCGGGTTCCAGTTCGTTCGGGGGGTGGGTCACCACTTTTTCGCCTTCGCGGAGTCCACTGAGCACTTCGGCCAAGTCGGCTCCTCTCATGCCAATGTTGATTTTGCGCACTTTTGCGCGGCCTCCGTCGATGACGAAGAGTTCCCAGCCGCCGTCACCTCTGAAGAGGGCGCTCACCGGAACGCGGAGCACGCGGTCAGCCTGGCTCGTCACAATTCTCGCCTGGATGCGGAAGTTGTCGCCGAGGCGCGGTTCGGGCTTTTCGAGCATGGCGATAATGTTGACCCGCTTCTCCTCGATGCCGAGCGCAGAGACCTTGGTGAAGGCCGCAGGTTCGATCCGTTTCACCACTCCGCCGAGCGCTCCCGCGCCGCCCCAGTCTTCGAGCCAGACGCGATCTCCCGGCCTGACCCGCACGGCGTCCGACGAGAGCACGTCGATCACCACTTCGAGCAACCCCGGATTGCCGATCTCGACCAGCGGCGTTCCGGCGGGCACGACGCGCTCGTTCTTTTCGAGAATGCGCAGCACCTTGCCATCGACCGGCGAGCGCACCTCCACCGCCTTGCTCGCAATTCCGGCATCGATGCGGGCTTCCGCCGCCGAGGCCTGCAACCGCGCCGCCCGGACGGCAGCCGCTGCCGCGCGCGCCTCCTTTTCGAGCACCGAAGCCGCTTCGGTGGCCAACTCGCTGCTCTCTTTCGACACTGCTCCTTCGCTGTACAATCGCTGGTAGCGCCCGGATTTCAGGCGCGCCTGAGCGAGCCGCACCGTAATCTCCCTCTGCCGCGCCAGCGCCTCGCTCGCCGACGCCGAGGCCGATCCGGCCTGCGCCGCCGATTCGCGGTACTCCAGCGCATTCTGATCGGGCGGCAGAATCGCGGCCAGCTTCATACCCGCCTGGACGCTGTCGCCCTCGACCAGTTTGCTCCGCAGCACCTTGCCGTTGACCGGAGCCGAAACGGTGAATCGGTCGATCACCCTCGTGATTCCCTCGTCTTCGACCGAGACCTCCAGCGGCCCGTAGCTCGCCACGCCCGCATCGACCGGCAGCGGCGCGGGCCGGAGCACCAGAAACAGCAGAATGGCGACGGCGATGGACGAAACGGCGGCGATGCGCTGCGTTTTACTCAGTGGTTTCATATCACTCTCTTGTTTTCAGGACGGCGATCAGGTCAAGCGTCACGAGCTTCCTGCCGACAATCACTCCCGACACAATAGCAACCGTAACCAGAACCGCAAAGGCAAAAAGAAAGTTGGCGGGGGTGAAAACCAGCGGCAAACGGTAGAGTTCGGAGCTGAGCGCCTTGGCCAGCAACGTCGAGAGCATGATGCCGAACAGAAAGCCGAGCGGAATGGCCGCAGCGCAGAAAATCGCCTGCTCGCCGAGCAGAATCACCGCGATCTCGCGCTTGGTCATGCCGAGCACCCGCAGGCTCGAAAGCTCCCGCGCCCGCTCCGAGAGCGTGATGCGCGCGCCGTTGTAAATCATGGCGAACGCCAAGACGCAGGCGAACGAGGTCAGAATGAAGGTCGAGGTGTTCATGCTTTTGGCGATCATTTCGTCAAAGCTTTTTTTCAGCGCCTGCAACATCATGATTCCGGCCACCCCCGGTGTGCGCTTGAACCGATCGTTCAGCTCCGCGCTCCGCGAAGCGTCGATCTTCAGCACCCCCGCGCTCAACGCGCCGCCATCACCGGCGAGCCGGTTCAGCTCGTCGAGTCGAAGGTAAGCAGAAAGACCGAGAATTTCGTCGATGGTTCCCGCCACCGGTACATCGACGGAGCGCCGAGCGCCTTGCAAAAAATCGACATGCAGCACATCGCCAGGCTTGACGCCAAGCAGGTCGGCGAGCGTTGTGGTCAGCAGCAATCCGTGCTGCGGAAGTCGCTGAGGGCGATCGTGGCTGTCGATGAGCCGCTGCAAACCGTCGGTTTTCTGCAAGCCTTTGATCGTCTGCCGCCGCGAACGGTAGCCGTTGGTCAAGCGCACCGGCTCCTCGCGGTAGTACTCAGCATCGAGCACCCCCTTCATCGAGGCAAAGCTGTAAGCGGTCGAGGGCGGCATGGCGTCGTTGAAAATCACGGTGACATCCTCCCGGTGGCGCGAGCCGAACTCCACCTCGCTCATCCGCTCGACCGAATCGAAGGTGTAGCGCCCGGCCACGAGAATGGCAACCGCGAGCGAGATCATCGTCACCGAGAGCGCCGACTTGAACGGGTGGCGCTCGATGTTGCGCAAAATGATGCGCACCGGCATCGAGAGGCGATGCGCGATAGGCGAGCGGTCGAGCAATCCGGGCCGGTAAACCGGCGGCGACTCCGGACGCATCGCCTCGGCGGGCGGTAGCTTCACGGCTCGACGCGCCGCCATGAGCGCGCCGCCGACCGCCGCCGCGAAGCTCAGGAGCACCGCGCCGAGCGCGTTCTCCATACGGAAAACGTAGAGCAGCCTCGGGAAATTATAGACGTCGCCGTAAAGCTGCAACAGCGCCGAACCGAGCCACGCGCCAAGCCCCGTGCCGAGAACCACGCCCGCCACGGTCGGCGCGAGCGCGAAGCCGAGCACGTGCAGCCCCACCTCCTCGTCACCGTAGCCGTTCGCCTTGAGCACGGCGATCTGCTCGCGCTGCGTGCTCACCAGCCGCTGGAGCACGATGTTGAGCAGAAACACCGCGACGGCAAGAAAAATCGTCGGCAAGACGGTGATCTCCATGCCGAGAACGCGGATCTCGTCGCCGATGAAGCGGTCGGACATCTGCTGGTCGCGACCGTACGCGCCGAGCGAACCATACCGCGAAAACATCCGGTCGAGCTGGCGAATCACCTCTTTTTCAGACGCGCCATGCGTCAGCGTCAGCGACAAGTCGTTGAACGCGCCCGTCATGTCGAGCGCCGATTCAAGCGCCTTTCGGCTCATCCAGAAGACGCCGAAGCGCCGGTTGTCGGGGAAAAAAGCGCCCGGCTGCACCTCGTAAATGTACTCCGGCGAAAGGCCTACGCCCACGATCAGGAGGCGTTTCCAGCGCCCGTTGATGACCGCGCCGATATGATCTCCCGGCTTGAGCCGGTTGGCCTTCATAAAGGGCTTGCTCGCGACCACCTCCTCCGGCCTCGAAGGATCGATCATCCGCCCATCGGCGATGAAAACGCCATTCAGCGCCGCCGCTCCCCGGTCGGGCAGGGAGACGAGCTGCGCCGTCGCCGGTTCGTCGAGGCCTGGCACGTCGAGCGTCACGTTGGTCACGATGCGCGGCGCGACGGTCGCCACGCCCGGAATGCGCCGCACCGCTTCGAGCGTGAACTCCGGCGCGCGCTTGAGCTGCATGAAGAGGTCGGCAAAGCGGTAACGGCTGTAGTAATCGGCCCGCGTCATTTCGAGCGAATACTTCACATTGCTCATCGAAACGAACATGGCGATGCCGCACGCCACCACCGCCGTAACGGCCAGCATCTGCCCCTTCATGTGCAGAAGGTCGCGGAGCAATTTCCGGTTGAGCTGCCTCATGAGCCGTTGACGATGAAAAGATTCAGCGAAAAAACGCTTCTCGTGAAAGTTATCAACCCGCAGCTCACAAAAAAACGCTTTCCGCTCTGCCGCCAGCATGAAATCGCCTGAACCGAAGGGCAGCAATAAACCGGCAAAATACCTGACAGCGCTAACGCTTCGCCTCGTCAAAGATTGCAAGAAGATCGCGATGCTGATCTTTTACTGCTATGCAAACCGACGAGCAAACCGTACATTGAAATGTTCGATGGAAATTTCCGGAAACCATACCACGGAGGAAAATCCAATGACGAAAGATGAAAAACAAAAGCTTTACACAGTTCGCTGGTATGTGCGCGAACGGTGGACAGATGCAAATTCACAGCGAGACGTTCTTGAACTTCTGACAGAACTTCTCGATCCAGAATCGGCTCCGGATGTCAGACCATCGGTTTCAACCGGCGGTCAGCACCTGCTTTGGTGCCCTTTCGCGGAAACAGATTTTCCTCCGGCGGTTTCACGGGGAAGCTACGCCACAGGCTATCCGAAAGGCGCTGTCGTTCATTTCACTGCCGGACGAAGAAATGGCCTCAACCCGGCGTTGAAATACCAAACCGAGCAGGGGTATCTCTATTTCGTTATCGACAAGGATGGCAATATCGGTCAGAATTTCCCGCTCGACTCGTGGGGATACCATGCCGGAAAGAGCAGTTATCCGGGCCTGAACGGCACGGTGAGCGATGAGCTGGTTGGCATCGAAATCGAATGTGCCGGGGCATTGACAAAAGAGGGATCGACCTATAAAACCTGGTTTAAAACAGTGGTCGCCGAGGAAGAGGTTCGGCAGATCAAGACCAAGACCGACAACCAACAGGCAGGTTACTACGAAAAATATACAAAGAAGCAGGAAGAGGCATTGACGCAACTGCTGCTCTGGCTCCACAAAAACAACCCGGATGTATTCAGTCTGGACCTGGTCGTCGGTCACGATGAGGTCAGTCCCGGAAGAAAAAATGACCCCGGCGGCTCCCTCTCCATTTCGATGCCAAAGTTTCGGGAATTCCTGAAACAGCAAGCAGGATAAACCATCATGCGCCGCAAGCGCAGCCGAAAAAGCTCCAGAGTGAGCCGACCTGCTTTTTCGACCTCGACGACCTCTTGTTGCCGCTGATCCGGAAAGAACGAAAACGCTCTCTTTCCGGATCAGGCAAATCGATCTGAACAATGATTTTCGCCTGACAATCAGAAAAAAGATGCTGCGGATCGGACGACGACACCTCGTTCGGCAGCGCGAAACAGCAGGCAAAAGCGACTGGCTTGCGGCAGATGCTACACGGAAACTTCTCACCACAATACACCGCAGGCACACCATTTCGACCGATAAAACCGGAGCATACAAATGGCTGAAAAAACCTGTGTTAACTGTCGATTGCGAGCAAAATACGACCAGAATCCCCGCTCGATTGCAGGCCGTTTCTGGCGCTGGCACATCAATTTCTGCCCTGGCTGGAAAGCGTACTTTACGTCGCTGCCACCCGCCGAAAAAGCCGGATTGGGCGAACAGTACAACTTCAGGAAATACCAATGAGGCCAGACATGCCGACGTGCATTGACAAATAACATTCACAGCGATCAAAATAGCGCTTAACGTCACGCTATTAATACAGTTATAAATTTCCGGGCTTCACGGAAATTTTGTATTTTTTACCCTTACAGCCCATAAATCGTGCTTGACAAAGCTGATGCAAAGTTTGCTGACAAAACACGCAAGCCGATTCGCCAGACTCAATCATTCCCGTCACGACCTGTAGATGACAAGCCGTTCCGAACCGATAGTCATCAAAGAGAAGCACTGTTTCGCCCAGCCCGTTACCGACTTGGAACTTTCTTTTTTACAGAGAATTACATCGAAAGAGCCTTCAGGATTTTCTCATAATCCCGCCCCTTTTTCGATGTTTTTGTGCTTGACCTGACCGCAATTCACCTGGATTTCCTGACCAAAAACCATTCATCAAGGAGGTTATCATGACCCAGCCAACGGAACCCGCCAAAACAGACAAGCAACTCAACACGCCTGTAGGCGGCTCGCCGAAACCCAAACCCGCCGTTGCAGCCAAGCCATCCGATACCCCTCCAGGCGTCAGCCCGAAACCGAAACCCAACGTGGCAGGCAAACCCGCCAGCACTCCCACAGCCAGCAGCCCAAAGCCAAAACCGAACGTTGCTGGCAGAGCCTCGAATCCCCAGATCGGCGGCCTGAGACTCGCGCCATTTGACACATACACCCGCGCCGGAGTGGCCGCAAGCAGCGCAAAAGCAGCGCCCGAAAATAGCGACATGCGTTCACGGCCTGTCGCCAAAACAAGAATGATAAACATCTTCCCCGGCGGCACCCCGAAGCTCTGATGAGGATTGTGGTGTAAGTTGCCCGACGATGAGATTCGAGTGACCGGATATAAACATTTTGCCCCCTGAGCGGACACCGGAAACAGGTGAATGCTCAGGGGGCAAAATGTTTATGATGCTTGAGATTTAACGATCAAACCGAGATGATTACTATAATCAAATATACCTCAACAAAGCTTCGATGAATGTACAATCAGATATTTAAAAAAATTTATTCACAGACAAGACTACAAAACTAAAATCATCTACTATAGCTTTATAATAATATTAGGATCAGCGTCTGGCTTATCAATAGCCCATATATAAGACCCAAACAAACCAAAGAAAAAGGGTTCCTGATCAGCATTATGCTTGATAATTTTTGCACCCCAAGGCACAGAAACACTGAGCTTTCCATTTATTTTAACCCCCAAGGAGCTTAACTGACTTACCACCTGAGCACTTGGTCTGAATCCTGAAATTTTTATAGTACCATTTTCACCGGGTTGAATTGAAAAGAACTTCGACCCTTTTGACATAAAAAAATATGATTCACCAGGCAAACCGACTTTTTCTGCGAGAACTTTATATCTACCATTACCGATATATCTATATTCTTTAAAGCTCGAATCCTCTTTCACTACTTTTTGGCCAAGCGCAACAAGTTCCTTTTCATTTTTGTCATCATTCTTTCCTTTTTTACTCTCAGCCACTGCTGGCAAAAAAGCCATCGTTCCGTCGTATTTAAAATTATAACCACCATCTCTATCAACACGCACGGTTGCAACAAAATTTTCAGGAACCAGACAACCGGCAAGAAACACAACAATCAAAAAGCAGAACGGCAATCCAAACAAACTGTCGATTCTAATATTCTTTTTAACCATAATGACTTTCTTTTTTTATATAGATATTTACTATAATAAAATAGCAAACCACAGCTAAAACACAGCACAAAACCCTCTTTTTAGGCACACAATCAAAAGCAAAAAAATCAACAACGTGCTAAATCAATGTTTATTCTTTTCCACCAGCATTGTCGTATTTTCTGCAATACGAAAAACCGCAACAACCCCCTCAAGAAACAATCGAAACAATATTATTAAAAGAATAAAAGTTACCGGAGAAAGCAATATGCCAGTAATCCCCTTCAGGAAATCATATCGTATAGCAGCAAAGCCTCCCCCAAAAACGCCAAGCGATATAACACCACTAAATACAACCGAAACAATATATAGATATTTTATTATCTGAAGAGTAATAAATTCACTAAAAGACAAATCAAAAAGCTTACCGAAAAAATTATGCTTATCTATAACCTCCTCCTTTTATTATTTTTTTATACAAGACAAAAAAACTCTAAAAACCTATAATTGAAATAAGAAAAAAATACTGTTTACATGCATACCCGCCGAAACGTCAACCACTTCTATTCACAAAAAATCTCTATATTTTATAGAGGACACTGAATTCCTCTACACATTAGAAATAGCTCTTTGGCCCACAATTTATGTATACAATTCGATATCCCGTTTAAAAGGGTAGAAAATAAGCTTATGGTGAAGCTCATTTCTTTATTTACAAAATTCACGCATAAAAATAAAGGATCCTCGAAGCAGAGCTTCGAGGTATTTAGAAGAGTTGGAGCTGCTGTGAATGCGAGCCTGTTCAGATAAGTGTGTAAACGGTCGTTTTCATAGAGGCATCCTTCCCTCGAATTTAATGGAAAACTGATTGATAACCGCCCCCCAGTT
>NZ_SDGU01000025.1 GCF_004118635.1 Chlorobaculum sp. 24CR
GCTGCGGCTTCTGCTTCGACTGCAAGCAGTGCGTCTCGTTCTGCCCGCAGGAGGCGATCACGCGCTACCGCGACAACCCGGCGGGCGAAAAAGTCTCTACCAACTACGCAAAATGCGTCGGCTGCCACCTCTGCTCCCTGGTCTGCCCCTGCGGCTACATCCAGATGGGCATGGGCGACGGACTGTGATTTTTTTTAACCTCTCAAGAAAGAACCGACGATGAACATAGGAATTCTGCTCAAGGAGGGACCTTACAACCACCAGGCGGCTGACACGGCGTTCAAGTTCGCCGAGGCGGCCATAGCCAAAGGTCATAAGGTCGATGCCATTTTTCTGTACAATGACGGGGTCATCAATGCGACCAGACTTGGCGATCCGCCCCAGGACGACCGCAACATCGCCGCCCGCTGGACGGAGCTGAGCCTGAAGCACGGCGTCGAAGTGCTCGCCTGCATCGCGGCCTCGAAGCGCCGCGGCATCAACGACGAGGTGATGATCGAAGGCGGTGAAATCACCGGCCTCGGCACCCTGACCGACATCGCTATCCGTAACGACAGACTTTTAACCTTCGGAGACTGAATATGAGTGAAGAACAGGATATCAAGAAGATCATGCACGTGATGCGCCGTGCGCCGCATGGTTCGATCTACACCTATGAAGGACTCGAAATGATCCTCATCATGGCGGCCTACGAGCAGGATCTCTCCGTTGCTTTTATCGGCGATGGCGTTTATGCGCTCAAAAAGGATCAGGACACCGCCGGAATCGGTATCAAGGGATTCTCCAAAACCTTCATGGCGCTCGATGGTTATGATGTGGAAAAACTCTATGTGGACAAACAGTCGCTCGAAGAGCGCGGTTTGACCGAAGATGACCTGGTGGTCGATGTCGAGGTGATGGACGCCTCGGAGATCGGACGCTTGATGAACGAGCAGGATGTCGTCATTCACCATTGATCCGGCCCGCGATTTCCGGGGCTGAATAACGAGCAAAGAACACAGAAACGGTAACTCATATCATGTTGCATACCATCAATAAATCTCCGTTCGAGAACAACACCTTCACCACCTGCGTCCGGTTTCTCCAGCCGGGCGACCCCGTGCTTTTCATCGAGGACGGCGTCTATGCCGTGCAGGCGGGCAACCGGTTCGGCGCGCTGATAGCGTCCGTCCTGAAGAAAAACAATCCGGTCTATGCCCTCAAGCCCGATCTCGACGCCCGCGGTATTTCCGCTATCGCCGAGGGGGTGAAGACGGTTGATTATGCCGGTTTCGTCGATCTGGTCGAGGAGCACCAGATCAACAGTTGGCTGTAATTTTTTCGGAATGTCGCTGTTTTGCCGGTTTGCCGACGGAATATTGTTTCTGTCGGCAAACCGGTATTGACAGTGGCGCGATGTGCAAGTGC
This sequence comes from Chlorobaculum sp. 24CR, assembly GCF_004118635.1. GTDB lineage: Bacteria > Bacteroidota > Chlorobiia > Chlorobiales > Chlorobiaceae > Chlorobaculum. Next base: position 1,408 of record NZ_SDGU01000025.1, read on the forward strand.
GGCTTCAGCGCCAAACTATTACGGCGCATGGCGAAAGGAACCGTAGCGTCTTGTTGACGAATGCGTTCTTTTCAATGATTTCCCGAACGTATTTACCTGCCTTGAGGGGGATTATTGCAGGATAAATCATATATTAAATGATTTTACTTCATCCCTGCCTGCATTCAAGTCATTTTCGCACGGGAAGGTCGGTCTGGCGATCTTTTTACCAACAAATACAAAGCTGTTGCTATGGTTTTGAAAAACATCAGAGACTGGATTGTTCCAGGTGTTCTGCTCATGTTGTTCATGATAATGCCGGAGATTGCCTGTGCTGCCGAAACCGCAATGGTCGCTGACACGGCATGGTGGGTGTGGGTGCTTGGTCTGTTTGTCTTCAGTTTTGTCCTCGGCATCGTAGCCGTTGTCGCCGGTGTTGGCGGAGGCGTACTGTATGTTCCCATTGTCAGCAGTTTCTTTCCCTTTCATATCGATTTCGTCAGGGGAACCGGCCTGCTGGTCGCGCTTGCCGGAGCGCTGTCCGCTGGCGCTCCGCTTCTGAGAAAAGGTCTTGCCAACCTCAAGATGGCTCTCTCCATGTCGCTGATCGGCTCCATCAGTTCCATAGCGGGAGCGCTGGTGGGACTCGCTTTGCCCGAAAATGTCATTCAGCTCTCTCTGGGCCTGACCATACTTGGCATTACGGTTATCATGTTTCTTTCAAAAAATTCAGCGTATCCTCAGATCGAGAAGCCCGATTCACTTTCGCAGGTTCTTCAGATCTATGGCATTTATTACGACGAGCATCTGAAAAAAGAGGTGAACTGGCAGATACACCGGACGCCTGTCGGCCTGCTGCTCTTCATCGTGATCGGTTTCATGGCGGGCATGTTCGGGCTTGGCGCCGGCTGGGCGAACGTTCCGGTGTTCAACCTTGTGCTTGGCGCTCCCCTGAGAGTCTCCGTCGCGACCAGCGTCTTTGTGCTCTCGGTCAACGATACGGCGGCAGCCTGGGTCTATCTGCACAAAGGGGCGGTCTTGCCGCTCATCGCCGTGCCATCGGTGGCGGGCATGATGCTCGGCACTAAAATCGGCGCAAAGCTCCTGACGAAAGTACATACCAACGTGGTCAGAAGGGTGGTCATCACGCTTCTGGGAGTCGCCGGTCTGCGCGCGCTCCTCAAGGGATTCGGAATCTGAAACCGTAGAAGAATGAAACAGCAAACAGTACATGCCGACAAGGTGCAACTCGCTTATGCGGCGATTCTCTCAAAAGCGACAACACTGAGTATCGTGTTCGTGATTCTCGGTTACGTCGTTTATATCTTTCAACTCCTGCCGCTTTCCGTGCCGATAGAGCAGGTGTCGGAAAACTGGCACCTGCGAGCATCCGAATTTCACCAGCATATCCATGCTCCTTTCGGATGGAGCGCCTTGAGTGACTTCGGTAAAGGCGATGCGCTGAGCTACATCTCCATCCTCTACCTTGGGGCCGTCACCATGTTTTGCCTTGTGGCGGCAGGGTTCGCGTTCCTGAAGGAAAAGAATGCGATTTATACGGCCATTTCTTTTGTGCAGCTTCTGGTACTGATTTTTGCCGCTACCGGCATCATCTCCGGCGGGCACTGATCCGGGCAGAGAAAAACTTGTCGATGTCGTTCCGTTTACCTGAATCTCAAAACGATCAATCAGTCTTATGTCAGATACCAAAAAAATTGCGATCATCGCGTCCAAAGGGACGCTGGACTGGGCCTATCCTCCCTTCATCCTCGCCTCCACGGCTGCTGCGATGGATATGGAAGCGGTCGTTTTTTTCACCTTCTACGGTCTTCCGCTGCTGAAAAAAGAGATCGACGCCAAGGTGACGCCGGTCGGCAATCCGGCAATGCCGATGAAGATGCCGTTCGGCAGCAAGGATTTCCAGGCGATCAACTGGTCGATTCCGAATCTCATTTCAGGCAACATACCGGGCTTTGACACGATGGCCACCAGCCTGATGAAGGAGACCTTCAAGAAAAAGGGCGTGGCGACCATTGAGCAGCTTCGCGAGATGTGCATCGAGGCGGGCGTCAGGTTTATCGCCTGCCAGATGACGATGGATGTGTTCGGATTCGACAAGTCGGAGTTTATCGAAGGTGTCGATTACGGTGGCGCGGCCTCGTTCCTCGAATATGCCGCGGACGCCAACATATCGCTCTTTATCTGATAGCGGGGAAGTTTCCGGAAAGGGCGGTGACGCTTCCGGTTTTAGAAATTATTTTGCATAATTACATGCCCACTCACTGGAAGTTCGTTTTTTCGTGAATGAGCATGTTCCTGTCGATATGCTGCCGGGCAAAGTGCGAATCGGGTTTCGCGGGCCAAACCCCTTCCGGTTTTCTGACCGCGCCAGGCAAGTATATGTGCTCGTTGCGACGTGCACATACGGGAAATGTTTTTGTCGGCTGCCGTTTTTTGGCTGCAGAGTTTGGTAAATACAGCAGGATTCCATAACATGAATTTTGTTTTTTACCGCCCGCACAGGCATGTCTTCAGCCGCTCGATGACAGTATCATGCATGATCCTCAATAACTCATATTCAAAGGAGTCTCATGGCGTTAGTCAATCCACATGGCAAGGAAAAGGTTTTAAAGCCGCTCTTGCTGACCGGTGACGAACTGGTCAGTGAAAAGGAGAGGGCAAAATCGATGAAACAGGTCAGGCTCTCTTCGAGGGAGACTGGTGACTTGATCATGCTCGGTATCGGCGGCTTCACTCCGCTGACCGGTTTCATGGGCCATGCAGACTGGAAAGGAAGCGTCGAAACGTGCACTATGGCCGACGGCACCTTCTGGCCGATTCCGATTACTCTCTCGACTTCAAAAGAGCAGGCTGACTCTCTCTCCATCGGTGAAGAGGTGGCTCTGGTCGATGACGAATCCGGCGAACTGATGGGCAGCATGAAGATCGAGGAGAAATACTCCATCGACAAGGCTCACGAGTGCCGTGAAGTGTTCAAGACCGACAATCCGGCTCATCCCGGCGTATTGATGGTCATGAGCCAGGGCGACGTCAACCTCGCGGGGCCTGTCAAGGTGTTCAGCGAAGGCACGTTCCCGACCGAGTTCGAGGGTATCTACATGACTCCGGCAGAGACCCGCAAAATGTTCGAGGGTAACGGCTGGAGCACGGTTGCCGCCTTCCAGACCCGCAACCCCATGCACCGCTCCCACGAATACCTCGTCAAGATCGCCGTCGAAATCTGCGATGGCGTCCTCATCCACCAGCTTCTCGGCAAACTCAAGCCGGGCGATATTCCGGCAGACGTCAGGCGCGATTGCATCAACGTTCTGACCGAAAACTACTTCGTCAAGGGCACCACCATCCAGGCGGGCTATCCGCTCGACATGCGCTACGCCGGTCCGCGCGAGGCGCTGCTTCACGCACTTTTCCGCCAGAACTTCGGGTGCAGCCACCTCATCGTCGGACGCGACCACGCAGGCGTTGGCGACTACTACGGCCCCTTCGACGCACACCATATCTTCGACCAGATTCCAGAGGGCGCGCTTGAAACCAAGCCGCTGAAGATCGACTGGACCTTCTACTGCTACAAATGTGACGCCATGGCGTCGATGAAAACCTGCCCGCATGAACCGGCCGACAGACTCAATCTGAGCGGAACGGCGCTCCGGAAGATGCTCTCCGAAGGCGAAGAGGTGCCGGAGCACTTCAGCCGTCCGGAGGTGCTTGAGATTCTGAGGCGCTACTATGCCGGTCTGACCGAGAAGGTTGACATCAAGATGCATTCCCACGCGATCGGGAAATGACGGTTTTCCGGGAAACCGGGATGCCCTGTTTTTTTTATCTCACTTATATCCAATGGCTTCGTAAATCGCGGGCAAAGCCTGCAAATTTTCGGTTAAAGGAGGACAAATTATGCCAAGTTTCGTCATTAAAGAAAAATGTGACGGCTGCAAAGGGCAGGAACGGACAGCATGTATGTACATCTGTCCGAACGACCTGATGAAGTTGGATGTCGAAAGGATGAAGGCCTGGAACCAGGAGCCTGACCAGTGCTGGGAGTGCTACAACTGCGTGAAGATTTGCCCGCAGCAGGCCATCGAGGTCAGGGGATACGCCGATTTCGTGCCGCTGGGCGGCAACGTCATCCCGCTGAGGGGCACCGACGCCATCATGTGGACCATCAAGTTCAGGAACGGCATTCTGAAGCGCTACAAGTTCCCGATCAGGACCACCTCGGAAGGTTCCATCGATCTGTACTCGGGCAAGCCTGAGCACGATTACGCGAACCTCAAGAAGCCTGGCTTCTTCAACATGACCGAATATCCAACCATTTAAGCAAAAAATCACTCAAGGAGGCATTATCCATGGGAGTTGAAAAAAACGAATTCAAGTTTAGCAAGAAGCCCGAAGTTGTTTATGTGGATACGGATATTCTGCTGATCGGCGGTGGCATGGCTTGCTGCGGCGCTGCGTACGAAGCGGCCAAGTGGGCTACCCCGAAAGGTCTGAAGATCACAATGGTTGACAAGGCTGCCGCTGACAGAAGCGGTGCTGTCGCCATGGGTCTTTCCGCTATCAATACCTATTGCGGCGAGAACGATCCGGCTGATTACGTAAAGTACGTAAGAACTGACCTCATGGGCATCATCCGTGAGGACCTGGTCTATGACCTTGGTCGTCACGTTGACAACTCGGTTCATCTTTTCGAAGAGTGGGGTCTTCCGGTATGGAAGCGCGACGAAGACGGTTCGACCATGGATGGTTCGAAACCGGCTCCGAAGCTCGCCGAAGGTGGCAAGCCCGTTCGTTCCGGCAGGTGGCAGATCATGATCAACGGCGAATCCTACAAGGTCATCGTCGCCGAGGCCGCCAAGAAAGCTCTCGAATACAACCGCAAGGAGACCGGCGTCGAGCAGAACCTGTTCGAGCGCGTCTTCATCAGCGAACTCATCCACGACAAGAACGATCCGAGCAAGGTCGCTGGCGCGATCGGCTTCAGCGTTCGTGAGCACAAAGCCTACGTCTTTACCGCCAAAACCATGCTGCTGGCATGCGGCGGCGCCGTAAACGTCTATCGTCCGCGCTCGACCGCTGAAGGTCAGGGCCGCGCATGGTACCCGATCTGGAACGCCGGCACCACCTACGCGCTCGCCGCTCAGGCCGGTTGCGAACTGGTGCTCATGGAGAACCGTTTCGTGCCCGCCCGTTTCAAGGACGGTTACGGCCCGGTCGGCGCATGGTTCCTGTTCTTCAAGTGCAAGGCAACCAACTCGCTTGGCGAGGACTACTGCGCAACCAACCTGGCGGCAGCCAACAAGGATTTCGGCAAGTACGCCGAAGATCCGCACAAGCTGACCACCGCCATGAGAAACCACATGATGATGATCGACATGAAGGCCGGCAAAGGCCCGATCCTCATGAGGACTCACGAAGCGATGGCCGCGCTTGCCGAAACCATGACTCCCAAGCAGATCAAGCACCTCGAAGCCGAGGCATGGGAAGACTTCCTCGACATGTGTATCGGTCAGGCTGTTGTCTGGGCCGGTAACAATATCGAGCCGGAGAAGACTCCTTCCGAGCTTATGCCGACCGAGCCGTACCTGCTTGGCTCGCACGCCGGTTGCGCCGGTATCTGGGTCAGCGGCCCTGGCGACATCGCAGGCATCCCGGCGGAGTGGAGCTGGGGCTACAACAGGATGACCACCGTCGATGGCCTGTTCACCGCGGGTGACGGCGTTGGCGCTTCGGGTCACAAGTTCTCTTCCGGTTCACACGCCGAAGGCCGTATCGCCGGCAAGAACATGACCGCCTACTGCCTCGACCACGCAGACTACAAGCCGGAACTGGGCCGCGATGTTGACGAAGTGATCGCCGAGATTTACGCTCCGATGGAGACCTTCGCCAAGAACAAGGATTACAGCACCGATCCGCTCGTCAATCCGAACTACATCAGGCCGAAAATGTTCCAGGCCCGTCTCCAGAAGATTATGGACGAGTATGTCGCTGGTGTCGCCACCTGGTACACCACCAGCAAGACCATGCTCGAAAAAGGTCTCGAGCACCTGTCGCTCCTCAAGGAGGACGCCGAGAAGATGGCCGCCGAGGATCTGCACGAGCTGATGCGCGCCTGGGAGAACTACCATCGTCTGATGGCCGGTGAAGCTCACGCACGTCACATCCTCTTCCGTGAGGACAGCCGTTACCCCGGTTACTACTTCAGGGCCGATCACTTCTACGTCGATGACGAGAACTGGAAGTGCTTCACCATCTCGAAGTACGACAGGGACAGCAAGGAGTGGACTCTCTCGAAGAGGGACTACGTCCAGGTCGTTCCGGACTGATCCGCTTATCGTTCAGGCATATCCCCGAGGTCGAACCTCGGGGATTGCTTTATAGGCAAACTTGAATCCATAAGTGAATACTGCATTGTTACCTGTTTTCAGGAAGGTTGATTTTTGAGAGTTTATCCGCAGAGGAAAATCATGTCAGTTGAAACCATTTTAATTGTCGGCGGCGGCATCAGCGGAATCACCACGGCGGTCGAGGCTGCCGAGGTCGGCTACAATACCGTGCTTGTCGAGAAGAACCCCTACCTTGGCGGCAGGGTTTCGCAGCTCAACAAGTATTTCCCGAAACTGTGCCCCCCGTATTGCGGCCTGGAGATGAACTTCAGACGCATCAAACCCAATCCGAAAATCACCGTTTACACCATGACCGAAGTCGAGTCGGTGAGCGGTCAGGAAGGAAATTACAGCGTCAGGCTCAAGGTCAGCCCGAGGTTCGTGAATGAAAAGTGCACGGCCTGCAACGCTTGCGCCGAGGCATGCCCTGTGGAGAGGCCAAACGAATTCAATTTCGGAATGGACAAGACCAAAGCGGCCTATCTTCCGCACGTCATGTCCTATCCCATGAGATATGTTATAGATAGAGACGCCTGCAAGGACAGCTCCTGCGACAAGTGCGTCAAGGCGTGCAAATACAACGCCATCGATCTGAATATGAAACCGCAAACCGTGGAGATGAAGGTCGGCAGCATCGTCTATGCCACCGGCTGGAATCCTTACGATGCGTCCCGGATGGACAATCTCGGTTACGGTCGCGTCAAGAACGTCATCACCAACATGATGATGGAGCGCCTGGCCGCGCCGAACGGCCTGACGGGCGGCAAGCTGCTGAGGCCTTCGGATCAGAAAGAGGTCAAGAAGGTCGTTTTCGTGCAGTGCGCCGGATCGAGGGACGAGAATCACCTCAACTATTGCTCGTCGATCTGCTGCATGGCTTCGCTCAAGCAGGCCACCTACGTTCGTGAAAAGGTCAAGGATTCAAAGGTGGTCGTGGCCTATATTGATCTGCGCGCGCCTGGCAAGTACGAGGAGTTCCTCAATAAGGTGCAGGCCGACCAGAACGTGAGGCTGGTCAAGGGCAAGGTCGCCAAGATCGAGGAAGACAAAGCCACCGGCGGCGTCATTGTCGAATTCGAGGATGTCGAGGGCGGCGGTAAAATCCATGAGCACGCCGACATGGCGGTGCTCGCCACCGGCATGGAGCCTTGCGTCAAGAACAATTCCATGCTGAGCTTCGAGGAGAACGGGTTCATCAACGGAGGCAACGCTGCCGGAATCTACTCGACCGGCGTGGCCAAGAGGCCGTCCGATGTCACCACATCCATTCAGGATGCGACCGGCATGGCATTGAAAAGCATTCAAAGTCTCGTGAGGAGTTAAACCATGGCTGATGAGAAAAAAATAGGAGTATATCTCTGTACTGACTGCGGCATCGGGGAGGCATTGAATGTGGATGAGCTTGAAGCGGTAGCCAAGAAGGAGTTCAAGGTTCCCGTCTGCAAACAGCATTCCAACCTGTGCAGCAACGAAGGTGTGCAGATTATCAAGGATGACCTCAACAACGGCGAGGTCAACAAAATCGTCATCGCTGCCTGTTCGCAGAGAGTGAACAACGAGGTGTTCAATTTTGACCCGCTGACTTACGTCACCGAAAGGGTAAACCTGCGTGAGCAGGTGGTCTGGACGGCACCGAAAGGCGAGGACAAGGAGGGCACCCAGTTGATGGCCGCCGACTATCTGCGGATGGGCATCACCAAGGTGCAGAAATCCGAGGTGCCGATACCGAAGCTTGCCGACGTGAACCGCACCGTGCTGGTTGTCGGCGGCGGCGTGACCGGCCTGACCGCAGCGCTCGAATCGTCGCAGGCGGGATACAAGGTGGTGCTTGTCGAAAAGGCCCAGGAGCTTGGCGGCTGGGCAAAGAAAATGCACCGCGTGTTTCCGACCAAACCGCCGTTCGCCGAAATCGAACAGCCGACCATCGGCGTGAAGATCGACGCGGTCAAAAAGGATGGCAATATCGCCGTGCACACCGCCACGACCATCGCCTCCATCGATGGCGGTCCCGGCGAGTACACGGTGACGATCGATAAAAACGGCGCACAGGAAACGTTCCCCGCCGGCTCCATTGTGCTTGCCGCCGGCTGGAAGCCCTATGACGCCAGCAAGCTTGGCCATCTCGGCTACGGCAAGCATCGCAACGTCGTGACCAACATCGAGTTCGAGCAGAATGTCTCCAAAACCGGCGGCAAGGTGACGCGCCCTTCAGACGGAAAACCGGTCAAGAATGTTGTTTTCCTCCAGTGCGCCGGTCAGCGCGACAAGGAGCACGTGCCCTACTGTTCGACCGTTTGCTGCAACGTTTCCCTCAAGCAGGCCAAATATGTGCGTGAATCGGATCCCGATGCCGGGGCCTTCATTGTTTACAAGGATATGCGTACGACCGGTCTGTACGAGAATTTCTACAAGACCGCCCAGGACGACGAAGGCATTTTTCTCACCAAGGGCGAGATTCTCGGACTCAAAGAGGAATCAGACGGCAGCCTCGTCATTGAGATCGACAACCAGTTGCTCGGCATGAAGATGAAGGTAAAGGCCGACATTCTGGTGCTCGCCACCGGCATGGTGTCGAACATGGTGCCCGACGGTATGTCGGTCAACAACCTTACGCCGGAGTATATCGGCAAGATGGTTCAGAAAGAGACCTCGGACGGCGTGATCGAAACGCTCGAACCGGAGAGCCTCATCCTGAATCTCAAGTATCGCCAGGGGCCGGAAATGCCTCATCACAAGTGGGGTTTCCCGGATTCCCACTTCATCTGCTTCCCCTACGAAACGCGCAGGACGGGCATCTACTCCGCCGGCGCGGTGCGTCATCCGATGGATGCCGTGCAGGCTACAGCCGACGCTACCGGCGCGGCGCTCAAGGCGATCCAGTGCATGGAGCTGACGGCGCAGGGCCGGGCGGTGCATCCGAGAACCTGGGACAGAACCTATCCTGAAATCCGTTTCGAGAGCTGCACCCAGTGCCGCCGCTGCACGGTCGAATGTCCGTTCGGCGCGTACAACGAAAAGTCGGACGGCACGCCGCTCGATTTTCCGTCACGCTGCCGCCGCTGCGGCGTCTGCATGGGAGCGTGTCCGCAGCGAGTCATCTCGTTCAGGGACTACAGCGTCGATATGATTTCCGCGATGATTAAGTCGATCGAGGTGCCAGACGAGGGTACCTTTGTTCTGGGCTTTGTCTGCGAAAACGACGCCTATCCGGCCTTCGACATGGTTGGCCTGAACCGGATCGCCATGAACACCAACTTCCGGTTCATTCCGCTGCGCTGCCTGGGCGGCCTGAATCTGGTGTGGATCGCCGACGCTCTCTCGCGCGGAGTCGATGGCATTCTCTTGCTCGGTTGCAAATATGGCGACGACTACCAGTGCCACTACGTCAAGGGCAGCCAGATGGCCAACGAACGCCTCGGCAAGGTTCAGGAGACGCTCGACAGGCTCATGCTCGAAGCCGAGCGTGTCGAGCAGGTTCAGCTCGCCATCAACGAGTGGGACAAGCTGCCGGGCATCCTCGAGGAGTTCTCGAAAAAGATCGATGATATAGGTGAAAATCCGTACAAGGGATTCTAAATCAACCACCACGGTCAGCAGGGCCTCGCGCATTCCGGATCGTACTCCGGATCGAGACGCGGGTTCTGCTGTCCGGGTTTATACCGCTGTTAATTCTGGAGGTTTTCTATGGCTCAAGAGACTGTATTCACACCGGACGTAAAGTTCGTCAGGGAGCTGCAAAAGGCCGGTGCCGATACATTGAAAAAGTGCTATCAATGCGCGACCTGCTCCGTGGTGTGCCCGCTGGCCCCCGATGACAAGCCATTTCCCCGCAAGGAGATGCTCATGGCGCAATGGGGCCTGAAGGACGAGTTGCTCAAAAGCTCCGACATCTGGCTCTGCCACAACTGCAACGACTGCTCCAAATACTGCCCGCGCGGCGCCAGACCGGGCGACGTGCTCGCGATTTTGCGCAAAACGGTCATTCAGGAAAACGCCTTTCCGAGGTTCATGGGAAAACTCGTCGGCGACCCGAACAATATCTGGCAGGCGCTGCTCATTCCGGTCGTGCTCTTTCTGGCGCTGCTCGGCGTGACGGGACACCTGCACATTCCCGAAGGGCCGGTGGTTTTCTCGAAGTTTTTCCCGGTTGCTTTCATCGACGGCGTCTTCGTACCGCTTTCGGCGCTGGCCGTCGGCATGTTCGCCGTCAGTATTTCGCGCTTCTGGAAGAACATGACTGAAGCCTCCGGAATGACGCCGAAAGCCGAGTTCATGCCGAGCCTCATCGAGACGCTCAAGGAGATCATGACGCACTCGAAGTTCAGGAAATGCGACGAAAACAAGGATCGCTCGGTTTCTCACGTGCTGGTGTTCTACGGCTTTATCGGCTTGGCGATCACCACCGGATGGGCGGTGTTCAACCTCTACATCCTGCACTGGGAGCTGCCCTACGCGGTTGACGAACATGCGCTCGCGATCTTTGGCGGCTCCGCGGCTCTGGCGTGGGCTTACAAGATCGTCTTCAAGCTGTTCGCCAACGCCAGCGCCATCATGCTGCTCGCGGGCGGAACGCTGGTCATCACAAACCGCCTCAAGGAACGGAGCGTCGAAACCACCACCTCGTCGTTCGACTGGCTCTTCGCCGGTATTGTGCTGATGGTTGGCGTGAGCGGATTCCTGGCCCAGGTAATGCGCGTGACGAACTTCCCGGCGGTTCTGGCTTACAGCACTTACTTCATCCACCTCGTGCTGGTGTTCTACATCATCGTCTATCTGCCGTACTCGAAGCTCGCCCACTTCGTTTACCGAACGGCGGCGATTACCTGGACAAAGATGCTGAAGCGGGACGTCGAAATGTAATGAACGTCGAGGCGGGTTTTCCGCGCCAGGGAGGGTTAAAATGCAAAGGGGTCGCCATGTTGAACAGGCGACCCCTTTTGTTTGAAATCTTTGTCTGGCGGCGGGCTTACTCTTCGATGATCTGGCCTGTCATGCCGTCGGGGCTGAAGACGCACATCGCGTCGAACACGCCGTTGTCGGGATAACACATGCAGCGGTAGGAGGCGGTCTTGTTGTAGTTGTTTTTCAGGTTGGCCCAGCCGTTCACGTAGAGCTTGCACTCGTCGTTGAAGCAGATGTACATGTAAGGAGTACACCAGCCCAAACCATCCCCATAGTTGATCGGAGGCGGTTCGCATTTTTTCATTTTCACGCCGCAATGGGGGCACTCGGGAGCTTCCGTTATCTTCATGGTATTTCTGATTGAATCGAAATTTGGGTAAGTTACGCGACCCTGGAGGGACTTTCCGAAGGAACCTTAGCGGTTTCGCTTGTTTCCGGGAATGCAATCATGATAACCCATCCGGAGAGTTTCTGCAACAGTTTATCACGAACATTCCGCTGTTTTTCCCGGTTCCCGAACGGGAAGGGCGGCAGACCAAACCAGCAAGACGATGGAGAACATTCTTGAAAAACTCGGCATAGAACTCAACGCAGAGACCCGCCTCACCGGCGACAGCAAGTTCAGCTTCAACTGCCACAGCGCCCTGTCATGCTTCAACACCTGTTGCAGCAATCTGGATATCGTGCTCACCCCCTACGATATTCTGCGGATGAAAAACCGACTCGGACTTACCTCGGCGGAGTTCATCTCGGAATATACCGAGCCGGTGATCCAGAAGGAGTCGAAGCTGCCGTTCCTGAAGCTCAGGCTCGGCCAGGAAGGCAAGTGCCGGTTCGTCGCCGCCGAGGGGTGCACCGTCTATGGCGACCGTCCGGCGGCGTGCCGCTACTATCCGCTCGGCTTCGGCATCTACAAGAACGAGGAGGCCGGAGACGACTTCTATTTCCTCATCAAGGAGGAGCACTGCAAGGGATTCGGCGAACAGCGCGAATGGACGGTTGGCGAGTGGCGCAAAAACCAGGGAATCGACGAATATGACGACAAGAATCGCGTTTGGATGGAGGTGATCCTCAACAAGAAGCTCTACAGCCCGGAGCTCGAACCCGACGAAAAGAGCCTGAAGATGTTCTTCATGGCGAGTTATGACCTCGACGCCTTCCGGGAGTTTGTCTTCGAGAGCCGCTTTCTCGACGTGTTCGATATCGAGGAGGAGCGTCTCGAAATAATCAGGAGCGACGATTCCGAGCTGATGCTCTTCGCCCACCAGTGGCTCCTCTTCGCGCTTTTCAAAAAGCCGACGATGAATTTGAAAGAGAGTTGAATTCTTTTCCCAAATCTCGCTCATAGGTCTTATAAGTCCTATAGGAATTCCTGTAGGGGCGGCTCTTGTGGCCGCCCTTTTTCAGCCTGCCTGAATCACCTCAGTACGTCACCACCTGCGATGCGCCCATCACCAGATCGACCAGGGTTCCCGCCGCGCCGATCTCCGCGCCTTCGATAAGCTCCTCTTTTGTTATGCCACGCTGGGCGAGGCAGGGCGAGCAGAGGTAGAGCTTGCCGCCCGCTTCGAGAAAGGTGTCGAGCATCTCCTTGAGTGGCTGAAAACCCTCGGCATTCACTTTTCCAGCCTCACCTTGTTTTGCGAGCACCACCGCCGAAGACTGGAAAAACATCGTGACTTCGACGTCGAGGGCTTGCGAAGCCGTTGCGAGCACGAACGGCAGGGAGGCCTTTTCGGCGTTTTCAGGCCCGATGGTGCTGATGATGAGCAGTTTGCTGGTTTCCATAAAGGTGGGGGTTAGTATTGATGAAGAGCGGGAAATACAAGGCAATCCCCTTAACGGGAAATAATTTGCCAGAACGTAAAACCACGATTACGCGGCAACGGCCAGACAAGCCCGCTTCGGTTATCGAAGCGTCGTGAATGAAAAAATATACGTTTCCGGAGCGCTATTTTAAAGCCGTTATCTTTTTATTCGCCTCATCCTGCTTGTCGTTATCGTCGAAGACAAGCGTCGAAAGCGCCGGGCGGGAGCGGTCAGATTGTTCACGCATCTCTCCGGTTTCAGCGCGGAATGGTCAGAGGCATTCCGTGACAGCGCCGATTCCCTGATACTCGCGCATCGCCTCCAATTTCTCCCAGGCCGCGCCCGTTTCGAGGGCTTCCCGCGCCATGTCGGCGCCTTCGCGGTAGCTCGTGGCCATTCCGGAGATGTAGAGGGCTGCTGCGGCGTTCATGCAGAAGAACTCCGCTGCCGCGCCGCCGCGCTTGCCTTGCAAGACGTCCGTGACCACGGCGGCGTTCTCCGCGCCGCTCTTCATGCTGGCGATCGCTTCCAGCGAAACCCTTTTCATGCCGAAATCTTCGGGCGTCACCTCGTAGCTGGTGATCGTGCCGTTGCGCAGCTCGACCACCTTTGTCAGGCCGCACAGCGAGAACTCATCCATGCCGAGCGACTGGTCGAAGCCATCCGCCAGACCGTAGGGCGAAAGGGCGGCCTTCATGCCGATTTCGGCAAGAATATCGATCATCTGCATCGAGACTTCGGGGGCGTACGCGCCGATGACCGCGCAGTTGTTCTGCGCGCAGGGGCGGGTGAGCGGGCCGAGGATGTTGAAGGCTGAGGTGAAGCGCATCGAGCCGATCAGCCGCGCCCAGCCCGATTTCAGGAACGCCTCGCCGGGCAGGTAGCAGATGCCGGTGTTCTGCAAGCTCAGCGCGGCGCGTTCCAACGGATGGTCGAGGTCGATGCCGAGTGACTCGAAGATGTCCGAAGCGCCCGATACGCCGGTCACGAGCCGCGCGCCTTTCTTCGCGACCGGCAGGCCGCAGGCTGCCGCGATCAACGCCGCCGGGCTGGAGCAGTTCAACGTCTTGAGCCGATCCGATCCCGTGCCGACGATGTCGCAGACCGGCCCGTCGAGATCGATGTCGAGTTTCGCCGTATCGTGCCGGTCGAGCGCATCCCAAGCCCCCGACAGCTCCTCGGTGGTGGGCTTGCGCATCAGGTGCGCCGCCAGAAACGCTCCCTGCTGAAGCTCCGGCTGGATGTTGAGAATGACTTGCCGGTAAGCTTCGTACGACTCCTCACGGCTCATGACGTGGCCCGAAGCGATGGACGAAATCAGCTTGCCGAAAGCGCGAAGCGCCTGTTCGTGTGGCATTGGGGTGGTAGTGTTGGTTGAAAGAAAGAATAGGTCTTATAAGTCGTATAGGACTTATAAGACCTATAGAATGAAGAGTCTTTACTTGTCACTGAACTCGATTACCTGCCGGAAGCCTGTTCCTGCGAGCACGGTTTCCATGACTGCGGGCGCTTCGTCAAGGCGGATCGCGCGTTCGACGAGGAAGCCGAGGTCGTGGCCGTAGCGGCTGAGCAGGCCCAGCGCGTCGCGCATGTCCTGGCGGGTGCAGCCGTAAGAGCCGACCAGTTCGAGTTCCCGGTAGTGCAGCTCGCTGAAGATTGTGGCGGGACTCTCCGGTACGCCGCCGAGGCCGCTGAAGAGGCAGAATCTTCCGCCCGGCGCGAGACGGCGGATGCCCGATTCAAGGGTGTCGGCGGACGCTGTGGCGTTGAGGACGATCTCGAATTTTTCCTGCGCATCCGGCTTGTCGGCATCGATAGTGTACCGGTTTCTGAACGCCGCGCTTCTGGCAAGCTTCTCCGCGTTGGTGTCGATCATAGCCACGCTCGCGCCCCGGTTGATCGCCGCCACGGCAAGCAGGATGCCGAGCGTTCCCGCGCCGTAGATCAGCACCCGGTCGGCGCGCCGTATGGAACTCTGCTTCACGCCGTGGATTGCGCAGGCGAAGGGTTCGGCGAGGACGGCGAGCGACGCGCCGACTCCTTTCGGTACTTCGACGAGGCTCGAACGCGGCGCGATGAGCTGCCCGGCGAAGCCGCCGTCGCGGTGGAAGCCGGTGATTTTCATCTCCGGGCAGAGATTCTCCCGCCCGCTCCGGCACATGCTGCACGACCCGCAAGCGCTTCCCGGCCACACCGCGAAGAGTCGTCCCGGAGCCTCGTCGATGGCGCCGCACACCTCGTGGCCGAGCACTCGCGGCATCACCAGATCGCGATGCCCCGCCCGCCACATTTTTGCATCGGTGCGGCAAATCGCTGCCGCCGCAACCCGGACGGCAATCTCGTGATCCTCCGGAACAGCCAACTCCCGTTCCCCAAACTCGAGCTTTTCTTTTCCGGTCAGTATCAGTGCTTCCATCTCGTTCTCGTGATTGCGTTGAACAAACATGCGCTTGCCATTGAACGTGCACTTAACTACATAATTTTCAAGGACTTTCCCAAGGTAAACCCAGACCTTTTGCCGAGTCCCTGCGGGAGCATTCCTCGAAGCATCGCGTCAGGGAAAGTATCGCGATCCATGATGAATTCATACCCGGGATCTCTGCTGCGTTGTAGTTGATATGTTTACCGGATGAGATACGTTTTTGTTGTTTGTTTTTTTAGTGCACTTTTATATGAAAAGAGCTATTATTTTTTATTTCCTTACGGACAGGCGTGTGTTAATGACATAATGAATCTTTGTGGATTTTTTTAGCGGCGAAGGCTTGGTCGCAGTAATTTTGCTTGATCCATAATTGCTTTATTTTTCGATAGTTATGCCGTTAACGAATGTTTTAATATATGCCGATATATAAAAAATTGTGTATAAGCTGGAGGTGTTTCGATAGGTGAAATCAATAAATTCTTTTGTGTGTTCTGATATGATTACTTAAATTGCGTGTGCATTACTTTATACAAATAAATCGTTGATGTAAATCATATCAACAAAACAGGGGAAAATCTCATGAAAAAAATTCTAAGTGCGCTTGCAGTATCCGCCGTGGTGCTGATGGGTAGCAGTGGCGTGGCCAAAGCTGCTGTGGGAGATATCATTGATCTTGATATTCAGGGTTCTACCTATGCTGGTAGTGGTCCGGTATTAACCAATGGTTACGACTATTACCCATACAGCATTTCTTCTGCTACTGGCGAAGCGAATAAAAGAATTACTTATGCCGTGAGTCCTACTGCGGATGCGACAGCACGCCTCACGTACACGACGAATGCCAGTACTGCTATCAGCAATATCGGTGGCTCCAGCGCTATGCAGAGTCAGCCAACTGAGTATTTGTTTGATGGCTATATGACCGGCAACCCAGGTGTTGCCAATTCCATCAGTTTTTCGAGTCTTGACCCAAACCAGAGCTATAAATTGGTGGTGTACTCACAGGCGGAGTCTGGTACGACAGCAACTTTAAAAATCAATGGAACTCAGGTTATAAATAACGTGGGTTCTGGTTTGACTTCTCTGACAGAAGCTACTGCCGGAAATAGTCTCCTTGGAAACTACGCTGTGATTAATGGCTTGACAACCAATGCTTCCGGTGTGCTTGCTTTTACCTATCAAGGTCAAATTAGTGGTCTTCAGGTAGAGGCCGTTCCCGAACCGGCGAGCGTCATGCTTTTAGGCGTTGGAGGACTTTTGTTCGGTTTGCGCAGAAATCGCCAAAAAGCTGTGGCGTGACCTGTCGCTGATTGATTGTATCCATTGCTATCGAGAAGCCCCTCTGAAATTTCTCATTTTCAGAGGGGCTTCTTCATTTCCCTGAAAACCCCCGTTGATCTCAAGTTCCCTCAGGTAGCGAGCCAGCTCACACCGCAGAGCACGAGTTCACCGTAATGTTGCACGGTTCGCGTGGTTTTGCGCCGGTGATGGTGTTAATCTGTCATATCGGATGGATTAATTATCGCGACGCATCATGGACTTTTCTGCGGACAAACCCAGGCCTTCGAGCATTCACGTCGAGTGGCGGGAGAATGGGGATTTCGTGTTTTCGTGCCGCTATCTGACGGTGGCGGAGAGGAGTGCGGTCTCGCGCGAGCAGTCGCCGCCGAAGCGTCATTTTTTTCCCACCATGACCCTTGCGATGGGCAATGTGCTGCGCAAGCTGCGGCGGGAGCACATCTCCTTTCCGCTCTTTCTCGTCTCGCTCGCGTTCAACCACCGCAATCTGCTCTCGGAGATCGACCGACTGCTTCAAGCGCTGCACAATCACGTCGATCAGCAAAAGGGGAGCGGCGAGTACACCTGCCTCGTCACCTCGCGCGAAGATCAGTCCTGAACTTCGCCATCATCGTCCCACCGCTGCCGCCCGGCGAAATAGTCCCGGAGCACGAACTCGAAGCCGAAGGCGAGGTTGTCCCACGGAATCTTTTCCTCCGCGAACCAGCGCAAACACTGCCCTTCGTGCAGCGGGATGGTTTCGGCGGCGGCTTCGAAATCCATCAGAAAAATGTACTCGATCCGGTCGGGGAAGTCGTAGATCGAGTGACGTCGGCAGGCGGACACGTTGGTTTCGATCTCCTCCATCATCTCTCGCACGATGCACGCTTCGGGAGTTTCGCCAGCCTCGAAATGTCCGCCGGGAATGTCCCACAGGTTCGGGTAGGGTATCTCCGGTTTGTCGTCCCGCAGGAAGAGCAAGACCTCGTTGCGGGGGTTTTTGAGAATTATGCTGGTTCCGAGGTGCTTCATGGTTGGGTGCAGTGGGACTTTTGAGACTTTTGGGAGAAGAGTTGAAGATGATTCTCCGGGATTATACCACTTTGCCCTCTTTGATGAATTCCCGCATGATCGCTTTTTCGAGGCGTTTGTTGTCGAGGGGGTGTTCAGGGTTGGCGAGCGATTCGATGGCGCAGTAGTGCACGATGTTCAGGATGCCCGCGCCGGAGAGTTCGTAGCGCGCGGCGACGGCGCGCCAGTCGATGCCGTCGTCGATCGGCATCTGCTCCGGCAGGGTGTTGAGCCAGAGGGCGTGGCGGTCGTCGGCCTTGGGCATCGGAAAGTGGATGATGCTCTGGAAGCGCCGCGAAAAGGCTTCGTCGAGGTTGCCGCGCCGGTTCGAGGCCAAAATGACGAGGCCGTTGTGGCTTTCGATGCGTTGCAAAAGGTAGGCGGTCTCCTGGTTGGCGTACTTGTCGTGCGCGTCGCGGATGTCGGTGCGCTTGCCGAAAAGCGCGTCGGCTTCGTCGAAAAAGAGTATCCAGTTTTTGCTGTCGGCCTTGTCGAAGAGGCGCGAAAGGTTCTTTTCGGTTTCGCCGATATACTTCGAGATGATGCGCGACAGGTCGATGCGGAACACCTCCTTGCCGGTCTGCTTGCCGAGCAGCGTCGCCGTGAGCGTTTTACCGGTGCCGGGCGGCCCGTAAAAAAGCGCGCGGTAGCCGGGCTTGACGCGCTTGTTCATGCCCCAGTCGTGCAGCAGCGTGTCGTTGTGCGTGATCCAGTGTTCAATCTCGCGAATCTGGTGAAGCGTCGTTGCGGGCAGCACGAGGTCGCTCCACGCCATGCCGGTTTCGATGTATTCCGCCGGAAAGTCCATGCTGAAGCGCGGCCTGCTCGCCGTGCCGAGCGTGAGCTCTTCGACCAGCTCCGGGTTCAGCGTCAGCCGCCCGCTCATCATCGGCTCGCCCTCAGGCACCGCTTCGAGCCACAAAATGTGCTCCTTCGAGAACCAGTGCTCCGGCCCAAGCAGCCGCTGCACATCGAGCCGCTTTTCGAGATCGTCCCCCCCAATGACGAACTGCGCCGTCTCGCCAGTCGGCAAAAGCCCGCGATGGTTCACACCGCGCACGCCGCCAAACTCCGGAAAATCGCCGCCGTCGGGGAGGAACTCGGCGATGATTCTGCTGAAGAAGTCTGGCTGGATGTGGGGGGTTAGCGACAACACGAACAGGAGCAGCTCTTCAAAAGAGGGGTTGTGCGTGGCGATGAACGCTGTTATCCGCGAGTCTTCGCCATGCAGGCCAGGGGCTTCGATATTGATGGCATCGGCCTGATTGAACCGGATTTTCAGACGGGAGACAATAACCTCGCGCAGCCAGTCGATGAGGGTATGAAGATGATCGGAGTATTCCGGCATACGGGTTTGTTCTTCGTTGTTCTGATGTTGACCATCCTTTGCCGGGTGGTCAATGGTTTTCGTGATTCGGGCAGTCAGTGTGGTGTGCTACTCATACGAGAGGTACTCAGCCAGCAGAAACAGCTCTCGTTGCAGACCATCATCCTTTTCTGTGTTCAGCGCTTCTTCGATGTCTGGACGGAATTGAGGCCACATCAGGGCGCTGATGCACTCCAGCGCGAGTTGGCGTTTTTCAGTATCTGATGATTTCAGGCAATTCAGGATTTGCTTGTGCAGGGCCGGTGAGTATTGAGGTGACTGCAACGCACGGCGGTAGAGCCACTTGTCGTCATTTTCATCCAGATCGTCTTTCCAGACCGGCAGCAACTCCTTCAAGGCGGCGATTATCTTTTCACGTCCCTCGCCATAGACCAGCATATAGAGTACTTCCTGATGGCGGTCGGCGACCAGACGGATTTCACGTTCAGGAACAAGGGCGTCCGTCCATCGCCACCGTCTGATCTCCTCTTTGACCGGTTCCCCTTCTTGTTTCTGCAACGAGTAGCGAAGGCGCTTCGAGAGCGTTTCGACCGAGGCGGCTATCGTGTTGAGCGCCTCCAGCTCAAAGGGTAGATCGATGACAAGGGCGGGTTCCATCATGGAAACAGTGTTGATGGTTCTGTAAAGCAAATATTTCGACAGCTCTTTGCTGCGCTTTGCCAAAGAGACCGGATTGTAAGAGTCCGGCAACAGTTTTCAAACATACTGTTTTTTTCGAGCAGGTCAGTTTTTCGGGCGTGTTGCACGGAGAAATCTTGTCAATGCCTGCGCCAGTTGGTTGGCGGCGTTTCTCGCTTTTGCCGTGTCAAGGTTTTCTCCGTCCAAGGTTTGCTTGCACCAGTTATCGAATGCCGTGCCCAGTTGGCGAAGCGCATTGCCTTCAGCTCCTTGTATGATCGGTTCTTCACTATTGATCGCTTGCCGGAGACGACCGAAAATTTCAGCCGCCGCTCCCTGACGCACCGCTCTGGCGTCTTTGCTTCCACCTTTTCCGCCAAAGAAATCGGCATCGGCGGTTTCCGCTGAACCCCAGGTAGCCATGCCCGCCATCGGTTGCGAGCTTGAGCCTTGATATCGTCCCGCCGAGGTGATGTCATGCTCGGTTGCCAGACCCGAAGAGAGCAGTGATCTGCCTACCCGGTTTGCAGCCAGTTGTCCGGGCGACCGGGCGGGTTCAATTTGATCTCTCAGGCCTCGTGTTTCGGCGGAGAAGCGCCCTTCGCGCGCTTCAGCCTCAATGGACCCAGGGAATGGCGGATAGTATGATGGGCCGGAATGGCGTCCGGGCGAGGTGACATACAGGTTCTGCATCCCGGAAAACTCGCGAGCCTGATTATCCTTTACGGTTATTCTTGAATCATATCCCTGAACGTTGCCCGTTGTGAGTACCTGATGCTCTCGTCCGCGAGGCGGGGTCACGACATTTGCAAGCGGCAACCGATTGCGGCGAGCCTCGCGAATGAGGATGGCCATCTCGTCCTGCGTCAGCGGTTCCGGCAGCGCCTGGCCTGCCCGCATCGCGCGGCGTGCTGTCGAGAGTCTGCGGCGGGTCGCGGCCTCTCCCATCACCTCTTTGAGGTAGCGCTGTTCGGCCTTGACGAGGATCGGTTCAAGCGCCTGGCCAAGCCTTTTTTGCTCGGCAGTGTACATGTTCGCCGACGGGTTGATGGTCGCCACGATCTGATTGCCCTGAAGGTTGAGCGACGTGAGCCGGTACTGCCGTTTCCATGCTTGCAGCTTCAGGCGTAGGCGTATGCTTGAGGGGCCTTTTTTGATATAATCCGCCACTTTTGGCCGTAGCTCCCGTACCGCCCGGTCAAGGTCTCGCTGCTTCTGTTCAGGGCTTCGTGTATCTCTTCCACGGATTGCACCCGTAACCGCGCCCACCATCTTCTTCAACATCTTGCCGAGCCAGGCGACGATTTTGTCCAACCCTTTGTCGATGGGTTTGCGGACTTTCTGGACGATGCCGACGAGCTTTTTCGGGATGCCGCCGAGGCCGACGAATTTGGCGAGGAACGAGATGACCACCGTGAGCGTGTTGGCCAGCGTCTGCTCTACTTTGGTGGCCGCGGCGTTGACCTGCCCCGATGCGATGGCGGCAATCGAATCGACGAACGAAGCCACGACTGCCGCGATCTGCCTCGCTTTTTCGATGAAGAAGCTGATCGTGTTGTAGATCGCGATGATCGCCTGCACCACCGCGCCAGCCGGGTTTATCATGCTCACCAGCTTCATCACCGCTGCTTTGACAATCTCGACCGAAACCATCTGCGTGACCTGCGCGACGAGCTGGCCCTTGAGCTCGTTCAATTCGCCCTTGATCTGTTGCCACGCCGCCGCCGGGCCCTCCTTGACGAGCGTCACCAGAACGCCCGCCGTTTTTTCAAGCCCAGCGAGCACCGGTTCGGGAATGATCTTCACCAGCTTCGTGCGGATGTTCTGCCAGGTCAGCCCCAGCACCGAAAGCACCAGCTTGACGATCTCCATCAGGCTGAACGACTTCGGAATGTAAACTCCGGCATCGGCCAGCGGCCCGACCAGCCACTTGATGAGCGCGGTTTTGAGGTGCTTGACGATGTTGCCCGCGAAGCGCTGGAAGCCGAGTTTGGCGGCCCGCACCAGATTGCCCACGAACCCGATCGGGTTTTTCAGGATGGTGACGAACGCGCCCTTCGCCTTTTTGAGATAGGGCAGAACGCCGGGCGCGACCACCGAAAAGAGGATTTCCAGCAGGCTGATGACCTGGCCGAGCGCCCAGCTTCCGAACTCGGCGGCGATGCCGAGGAAGGCGCCGCCGATCTTGCGGAATGCGCCGACCACCGTCACGAGATCCATGATCGTCAGCGACGAAAGCGTCTGGATGATCTTTTGCGGAATCGACCGCGCAAAGCCGAGCAGGCCCGCGAGCGTGCCCTGGAACCACGCCCACGCGCGGGCGACGGCGTTTCCCTTCTTGATGTTCTCCCAAATCTCCTCCTGGCCGATCAGCTTCATGAAGCCGCCGATGAGCGTGTCGGGCGTTCGCGGCACCGCCTCGCCGGTGATCGGGTCCTGCCCGAGCAGCGCTTTGAGCAGGTCGTAACCCCGCGTGCCCTCCGCCAGCGCGGCCAGCGGCCTCAGGATCGCCTCCCGGATGAAGCCGAGAATCTGGCTCACCAGGCTTGTGGCGAACGAGATCAGTCGGCGGATCGGGGCCGTGAAGATCGCCTTGGCGCGATCCCAGACGCCGCCGAGGTCGAAGATGTCGCGCCAGCTCAGGGAGTCGATGAAGCGCCTCAGGCCGCTGACAATGTCGCTGCCGATGTCTCCGAGCGTGGCGAACTGCTGCTCGGCCCATGCGCCGACGCGGTTGAAAATACCGTGATTGTCGAGAGCCTGCGAAATCATGTGGCCGCCCGGCACCATTTCGACCATCGCGCGCAGAATGTTCGCGGCGCTACGGTTGACGCTGCGCTGGTTGATCGGGTTGAAGCCGATGATGACCGTCAGCATCGTGAAGCCGGGGATGTTGGCCGCCTTGTCGGCAAAGTAGTCGAGCGCGTCCTGCACGCCGAGGCGCTGCACCGGCGGTGGCGTCGCGGTGGTCGAAACCTGCGGCGAGCGCTGCACGGCGTGGCCCTGCTGGATGGTGTGGGTCAGTTCATGCGCCAGCAACTGCTTGCCGCCGCTCGTGCCGGGCTGGTACTGGTCGCGCGAGAAAAAGATGTGGTTCTTGTGGGTGAAGGCGCGCGCGCTGAGCTGGTTGTTCAGGCTGGCCGCCTCCGGGTCGTTGTGGATGCGCACCGTGCTGAAGTCGGCATTGAAGCGCGGCTCCATAAACCCGCGCACCTCGCTGGACATCGGCTGCCCGCCGGTCATCTTTCCGGAGATCGCCGACTGCACGCTCGACGAAGCCGCGCCCACGCCACCGGCCTCCTTGCGCTGAAGTTTGTCGTCAGCTTTCTGAAGTTTGTCATCGTCTTGCTTCTGGAGCTTGTCGTCGGCATCCGGAGCTTTTTGAAGCTTTTCGTCGTCGGCTTTCTGAATTTCTTTTTCTGGCGCAGCAGCTTTCTGGACTATCTCTTTTTCCTCTTTCTGGAGCTTGTCGTCAGAGCTTTTCTGGAGTTTGTCGTTGTCCTGTTTCTGAAGCTTGTCGTCACCTGGTGGAGCGGGGGCCGGGGTGGGGGAGGCCATTCGCATCACCTTTCCGGCCATGTGGTCGGCCTCTTTTTCGAACGGATCGCCGGGCTTGCTGACCTCCATTTTCATCTGAACGGCGGGCGCGAAGAAGGTGCTTTTTCCTGCCGGGCTGAAAAACGGCCTGGTGGCGGAGGCGTGAGTACTCTTGCTCGCGCTGCTCACGGATGATTTGACGGCACTGCTTTTCATATCCGCTCGTTTAAGTCAGAAACGCCACTCGACGCGGAGCATTCGGGGCATCCAGGGCAGCCGGATCATCGAGAAGCCCCACGGGAGGCGATCCAGCAGGATGTCGAAGCTGTTCGATTCGACCTGCAACAGCCAGCCGCCGTCGTGCCAGCGGGTCAGCTTGCCGTCGCGCTTGAGGAAGCTCTCGCGCAAGGCGTCGATGCCGGTGTTCTTCAGCGCCTCCCAGTGGCCGATGACCGCCGAGAGCAGCGCTGCCGACTCTTCCCGCTCCTGGTCGGAGAGAGGAGCGGCCTCTCCGACCAGGCTTGTTGGCGGGAGGCCGCAAAGGATTTTGGGCAGCACGAGATCGTATTCCGGCGCATTTTCCAGTCCGGTCGCCAGGTAATGCAGCAGCCGGAGCGCCTCGCCGGGCCGGAGCAGCTCCGATTCTCCGGCGAGCAGCAGCGCCCGGAAAAACTGCGGCAGGAACGGATGCAGCAGCACCAGCCCGGCGTTTTCGACGTACAGGCCGCGCCGCTGGTCGGGATGCTCGCCGGAGGCTTCCGGAGTTTTCGGGGCGGGCATCTGCCGTGCTCCGAATTTCCGATGCTTCTCAGCTGTCGAGTCGCTGTCGGAATCAGTGGGGGACGAAGCCTGCGAAGCGGTCGTGGATCGTTCCGTAGATTTTTCGGGCGCTGACTGTTCGTTCGTTTGCTCGCACGCCATATCGTCGGCCTCTCGATCAAACGCACTTGTATCGCGGGAGCCGGGTGAAGCGTCAGGTTTTCCCGGTGATTCCGTAATGGCGCCGGATGAGGCGTCCGGCGGCGTCGGCGGTGATCCGGCCGATCTGCCCGAACCTCGATGTCCGGCTGGTACGCTCTCCTGGTCCGTCGCGTCGGTCTCGGCAGTTCGTCTCTCCAGCCGGCTTGCCGCCGTGGCTGACGGCGTCGATTGCTCGCCGTCTCGCTTTGCTGGCGGCGCGGAGTCGCGCGACTGGCGGACTGCGTCCTTTGCACTCTCCGGGACCTGCGGTACTTGCTTTGTTCGGGCGCGGGTTTCCGCTGCGGTTTCGTTGCCCGGCAATTGAATGCGCGCGCTTTCCGTAAGCTCCGGCAGGCTCTTGGCGGCGGCGAGCAGCGTATCGCGCAACTCCGCCGGTTCGATGCTTTGTCGCGGGGCTGAGTGAGCGAGAGTCTGGTCGAGCAGCTTGCGTTCGATTCGTGTCACCAGCTCCTCCGGCAGGGCGGAGCGGCGGAGTTCGTCGAGGATATTTTCGATGACCGGCATCGCGTCCGGCGACAACTTTTCGATCAGCGTTGTCGTCACCTGCCGCGAGAACTGCGCGAGGAGGCGTTGCCGCGCCGTCGGGGATGCAAGCGCCTCGGCGGCGCGGCAACGCAGATCGGGGCGCTTCCATGCTTCGAGCAGTTGCGTCTCGAACTGCTCATGCGACGGCGGCCTGAAGGTTGCGGGCAGGGTTGCGTGGCGGAGGAAGAAGAGCAGCGCCTCGACGGCGGCTTCATCCTTCGACATCCGTGTTCCATCGGATTGATCGGCGCTTCCGGCGGTCAGCTCCGCGTCCGGCGTGGCGATTCCGGCGAGCGCCTTGTCGAGCGTTTCGGCGATCATTGCGGGCAGGCGCTCTTCGAGCTGGTCGAGCTGCACGGCTCCCGCATCGACTTCGAGCCGGTCGATCCGCAGAACGCTTGCGGAGTCGGCATACCGGTCGAGAATCCGCTCAATCTTCGGAACGATGCCGAGCTGGTTCAGCGCCGAAACGGAGGCGTGAAGGTTCATCGCGCCGCGTTCGGAACCGTTGAAGCGGAGGTCGAAAAACTGTTTGCCGATGGTATGTCGCTGACCGGTTGTCATAAAAAAAGTTGCATCGTATCGCCGTAAATCATTACATTAATCCACTGGATTTGCTTCCGCCGACAGGCGGGGGTTTTCGGGAAATGGCATTATTAAATGCTGAGCCTGTACCGCCAAACGCAAGTGTGCATCGTGGGTTTATCCCTGTTGTGTTTGGCGGTCTTCCCTTTTTCTGTTCCAGCCTCACAGTTCAAGTCCTTTCTGAGCATCTTTTTTCCCTTTGTAGATCGTTATCGGGTAGCCGCAAATTACCGGTATCATATCGGGCGTGATGGCGTATTTGCTGTCGATCAGCAGGTCGATGCCACTGAAGCTGCTTCTGCCGGTCACCTTCTGGTTGAGCGTGCGGAAGGTCTTCAATTGCGATGCCGAGCCGAAACTCGCGATATTTTCCGATTCGATTCTCGACAGCCAGCTTCCATTGCCCCAACTGCCCACGAGCACGATTTTAGCATCGGGATCGATACTCCGGATTGCCGATGCGAGACCGCTCAGCAGGCTCGCGTAAATCGGCAGTTTCCTGGCTGATTTGTAACGGCGCGCGCGTTTCAGCGCCATTTTTTCCCACTTGACGATATCCTGTATTGTCGGTCGCGTGACCGTGCTTTGCAAAGAGGCCGGTTTGAAGGTTTTCTGGATCCAGCGATAGACTTTTTCGTCGTAATCTTCGGCGATCATTCGGCAGCCGCTTTCCGTCTTTGCTCCGTCGATCTGCTCCCAGTTATCGTTCTGGAAGCGGAACATTCCGGCCTCGGTGTAGGCGTAGCGTATCCGGTTGCCCTGCACCCCTTCGAGTTCGATACGGAACCGCTGTCCCCGGACGCTGCGGATCAGCACGTTGCCGGTTCCGGCAGTGTGGTCGAAGACCGCGCCGAGCGGGAAGGTCTGGTTGAGTTTCGCCACGATGGCGGCGTGACCGTACTTTTTCAGGTCGCTCAGCGGGATGGAAACATCGATGAAGCTGCTGCTTCCGAGCAGGTTGCGGCCCTGAATTTCATATTTGCGGATTCTCAGGACATAGTTCGTGGCCAGGCGGCTCGCTTCCGCTTCACGAGCCGCCGGAGCTTTGCCGATGGCCTGTTTGCGGTAGTCCCGCATCGTGATGTTGTTGAGGTGCCGGACGCTGTCGATCCAGGCGTACTGGCACTCGCCGACGGAAATATCGGCGGGCTTGAGCGTTTCGGCGACGCGGTAGGGGAGGGCGAAATCGGCGACAATCTCGCTGGCGCCGATTCTTGAGAGCACCGGATTGTACGGGCTGCCGGAGGTCGAACCCGCTTTGTTGCACACCATCACGAAGGTACCGCCCGGCATGACGCCGGAGGTGTGTTCGATGCCGGGATGCTTTTTGAGGAACTCCGTCAGGTAGCCCTGCAACTCGTCGTCGTCGAGGTCGTCGGGTGGCGTTTCGGTTTTCAGCACCAGCACGTCGAAGGGCAGACGGTGCGTGGCGATTTTCTTCTGCAACGCTTCGAGCACCTTGTCGGCGTCGAGGCCGGTGTGCCCTTCGATCCGGAAAAAGCCGCACTGGTCGAGTGACCAGTTGATCGAATCATCACCGTCGATCCGGGAGCCGCAGTTCAGATCGCTTCGGCCAGCGGCGGTTTTCGCGAAGTCCCAGGTTTCGGGCAGGGCTGTTTTCGGATCGTTTGGATCGTAATAGCAGGGGATCGCCCGCAGCGATAGCGGGGCATCAGCCGCGCGGCTGGGCGTAACCCGGATATTTTCAGCCAGACTTTTCGAGTTGTTGTACGTCGGCAAGTCGAAGCTGGCGACCATCGCCCGGAGCCGGTTGTAGAGCGACTGCACTTCCGCTCGTTTCGTCTTGAGTTCACCGAGCGCCGGTGAGGGTCGGAAGGAGTGGCGAAAGGCGAGGATACCGGCTTCGGCGGAGGGCGTGTCGCCGGAAGACGGTTCCAGCTCGCCGAGTTCGAGGTGGCGTGGATAGAGCTGCGATGGCGGATTGCAGAGCGCGGTCAGCTCGAACGCTTTGGCGCGGAACTCGTCATAGGCGTCGATGAGGTCGTTCAGGAAGTCGTAATGGTACTGGAACGCGGCGGCTCTGTTTCTTGCCGGATTCAGAAAGCCCGATTCGATATTTTTCAGCTCCGTCGCAAAGTCAAATTCCGGTTTGTCGAGCAGCGGGGCGTAGGCGGTTCTCGTCGCGTCGAGGGCTTCGCCGATGCGCTTGAAAAGCGATTTCTCTGAGCCTTCGAGCGGATCGATCAGGATTTTCTCGTAAGCCGCGATGATCGACTCCGCATTGGTCAGCGCCGAGGCCGGGATGTCGAAGCGTGGCATTCTTAGATCCGGCAGGTCGAGCCGGGTGGCGAGGTTCGGGAAAAAGTCGCCTTTGGCATCCGCCTTGTTGATCTCGTCGGCGACCTCTTCATGCAGCGCGTCGAGATAGGCGGTGGGCACGAGCAGTTTGCGCACGCTGACCGTCACCTTTTTGCCCTTGTCGTCGCATGAGCCGGGCGTACAGGTTTTCAGGCTGGTTTCGAGCAGCTCGACGTAGAGCACGACCGCCATCTCTTGGGCTTTGGCGGCGTTGATCTCTATGCCTTCGTCATAATGTTCGTGGCTGCTGTCGAGCAGTTCGAGCAGCTTTCCGGCTCCGTCCACATCGTCGAGGAGCAGCGGCTTGTAGCCGTCCCCGACCTCCAGCGTGCGGTAGCGGTCGGCTTTGAACCCTTCGTCGCCGATGATGACCGGGTAGCCCTCCGAGGTGACGCCGTAGCCTTTAGAGATCGAAATTCTCGCCTTTCCGCCGCTTTTGGTCACGGAGACCTCCATGCCGCAGACGATGCCGATGCCGTGCAGCGTGGCCCGCGTGAGGCGCTCCTGTTCGTCGAGCCGGGTGGCGAGGGTGTTGAGGTGGTCGGCGCTCAGCACCTGGTTGACCTCGAAGTACGGATAGATGTTGTTGTCGGGAATCATGACAAGCTGTTGTTTAAGCGATTGATATCCTTGTTGCGCCAGTTACCCGCCGAGTATCGTGCTGTCGAGCCGTACCGGGTTGACGTCGTTGCCGTCAACGCAGTCGTGCAGCGTCGCGGGCGGGTAGATGCTGGTCAGTCTGGCGTGCATCGTGACGACCTCCAGAAGCAGGAGGCTTTCGTGTACGCGCGGGGCGTAGAGTTCGATGAAAAGCACTTTCAGCTCCGCCCGCTCCGCCGCCGACAGGGATGAGCTGTCGAAAGGCTCGTAGTCGAGCGCCTCTTCGAAAATCTCCGCGACAACGCTTTTCGGGTCATTCACGGCGTCGCCTGCGGCGGCCAGCTCGCGCATTGCTCGGTCGAACAAATCGCCGAACTGTTCGATCGCCTGCCGGGCGGTTTGCGCCGGGTCGAGCCTTGAGCCGATCATGCCGCGCATCGTCTCCTGCACCCGCGAAACGAATCCGGCAGGCTTCCACTCCCTCCGCTGCCTCTCCGGAAGCGCGGCGAGCCATGCGTCCCAGGCATCCTTGAAGCGCTTGTAAATATACCAGCGGTCATCCTCGACGACCTCCGCGAAGTGCTCCGACATCATATCGTAGATGGTCGAGCCGATAACGTCGTAGTTGCTGACGCCGCCGTAGATGTTCGACAACGGATCGAGTTCGGCGACGAAGAGTTCGCGGAGCGCCGCCGGGCGGTCGCTGTCTTCGGTTGTCCGGTACTGCTCCGACTTCATCCATGCGCTGAACGATTCGAGGGCGGCATTGTGAATCAGGTCGGCTCCGTTCAAGGCGTTTTTTTGGGGTGGGCGCGCGTTTCTTGCGTTCCGGCCCTCTTCGCGCAGGTAGTCGGTTAGTGGAACGGTCAGCTTTTCGCGGTAGGTCGAGTCGTAATCGTGATTGTCCACCCAGCAGATTTTGCCGAGGATGTGGGCTGGCAGCTCCTGCCGGATGGTGCGTTCGACCGAGCGGCGCAGCTCGATATTTTTGTCGAACGGCGCGAGCCAGCCGGGCATCACCACGGTGAGCTGGAAGGAGTAGGGATCGGCCTCGCCACACGCGCCGCACGGCAGTTTGCCGAGGCACACCTCCATCAGGGCGTCACCGGGGAAGCGCGGCCTGAAGAGCAGATGCTCCACGATGATGATTTTTTGCGCCGTTTCGGGCGCGAGACCGGCCAGCAGCGCAATCCTGCGTTTCAGCACGGCCTCGTTGTCTGGCCTCAGCGCCGTGGCCGCCGTGTTCAGCCCTTTGGCGCGGTTCCGGCTCAGTTCGGGAAGCGCGGTGAGGAAAGCGAGCTTGTCGGCAATCAGCGTCTCGGCCGGTTTGTTCTTGCCGTCGTAGTCGGTGACTTGCAGGGCGTAGTCGCTGAAGCGTTCGCCGAACCGGGCCATCAGGTGGTCGAGGAAGCGCCCGCGCCGCTCCTGCATGGTGGTGGCGGTTTCAGCCATTTCGAGCAGCGCTGCTTCGTCGAGCTCCTCTTTCAGAATGTCCGTGACCCCGCCAATGAGTTCTTCGTTTTTCAGGCTCTGGACGAACATGGTTTGCTGCACTGCCGGGTCGAGCGAAAAGAGGTGGCGCGCGCCCGCCAGTTGCGAGAAGGCGTTGGCGAGCAGTTGCTCGAAAACCATCAGGTAGCCCTTGAGCTGTTTGACTTGCGCCCGCCGCTCCGCCGTGGCCGGTTCGCGCACGCCGTCCGGGCCTGCGCCGTAGCACTCCGGCAACGAGTACTGCACCGGAACGTAGCGCTCCGGATCGCGGTAGCGCCCAGTCGGCACCGGCAGGTCGAGCGAACCGGAGTTTTGCGCTTTGAGCCGCTCCGTCTGGCCCCGGAGTTGTGCGAGCGTGTCGCTCACCTCCGCGAAGTCGGCGACGAACGGCAGGTCGTTTTTGAAAAAGAGGAAGGCCGAGTTATCGACCGAAAGCAGCGGCAGGCAGTTCTCGCTGATTTCGAGCGTCCATTCGGCGCTGATTCTCTTTTCGTCAACGCCCCGCCCGATGTCGGCCACGCCGCCGACCGGGTTGCCGGCGGTGTCGTACCGGGTCAGCCGGAGGCTCCTGACCGCCACGATTCCCTCGATCTCCACAATTTCGTTGATGATGTCGGAGGTGCGGAGCGTCTTGCGGAGTCGCGCCTTTTCGAGTTCCCCCTGTTTGAGGAAGCCGTGCGTCAGCATCGGGCCTTCAAAAATATCCTCGACCGCCATCTTCTCTTTCAGCAGCTCGTCGAGCGAGTGGAAGGGGAGCGGCGGATTGAAGTAGTTTTCGATGGCAAAAAGCATCGTAGCGAACACCTGCTCGATGTCGGCCTCCGGTTCGAGGAGGATGTCCGCGCAGATCGCCACCTCTTCGGTTCGCACCGGCTCGATGCAGCAGAACTCTTCGCACAGGTTCCGGTGCGCCCGGAGCAGTGCGGCGGCCTCGGCGGTGATGCGCTGCACGGCGGCGGATTTCAGCAAAAACGGCTCGGCCACGACCTTCGCCAGCTCGGCGCTGTCGAAATCCGAAAAAGTCCAGGCGTCGCCGTAACCCTTCAGCTCCGACGTGGAGCCGTAGAGCCTGACCGGCACAGCCGGGAGATCGAGCGTTATAACCTCCGCCGCCTCGTCCGCATCCTTGGAATCTTTGTCGAACACTATTTCGATATCGGCCAGATAGCTCTGCTTCCGTTCGCCCTCGGCGATGTTTGTCAGTTCGACGCTGGTCAGGGCGTGCAGCAGCTTGCCGCTGCTATCGACGTACTTCGACACCTCGCCCAGTCTGGCGGTTGACCATTCGGGCATCCGGAACTCCACCGTGACCTCCAGCGCCTCTTTGCCCGATATTTTGTCCGATATTTTGATCGCGAAGGCGTGGCGGATTTTTCGGTCGTTCAGATCGCCGAGTTCCGGATCGTTCTCGAATTGCAGGAACACATCGCGGATGCCCTGCGGCGAGACGGCGTCCAGCTCGAAGGTCTGCGCGCCCGACGGCATGAAGCTCAGGTAGTCATGCTTGCAGTCGGCGTACCAAGCGCTTTCGCACGCTCCTTTCCGGGTCGCGATCCACGCCTTGCTGATTCCTTCGTGATCGATGAGCAGGCGACGGAAATCGTCCGCCGTGAGCGGATTGACCGTCAGAATCTCTCTGGCCGTGAAGAAGGGCTGGATGGCGTAATCCGAGCCGTCGCCCGGCGGATTTTGCAACAGGTCGGTGATATCCCACCCGATCCGGTAGCCGAGGTCGGTGATGGCGTAACAGAGCGCTTCGAGCATGGTGACGCCCGGATCGTGACTGTTGTAGTCCGTCCACCACCGGTGGCTCATCTCTTCGATGAGTTCGATGCCCTTGCGGCGCAGGGCGGTGAACTCCTGATCCGGCTCGCGCCGAGGCTCTTTCTGTATGGTTCCGGTCGTTACAGCCATGTCGGAAATTCTTTTTTCGTCACGGTTTATCGTTGGTTATCCTTCGGAGTCTCCGGAGATCGGCGTGATCGTGTGCCCCGAAGCCTCCGCCGATACGAGGATCGAAAGCGGCAGGGAGGCCGAGGCTTCGTCAAGGTCACTGCTCGTCTTGCCGTTGCCGTCGGTGTGGAACATCCTGAACCCCGTGACGTAGTCAACATAGGCGCGCTCCTCGACGAAATCGATCAGCGAGGATTTGTGGATGCTGCCGCCGAACGCGATGTCCATCCCCTCCTCAAAGGCCCAGGGTGAGAGGAACTTCACCAGCTCCTGCTGCAACTGCCCGATGGAAAAAGCCTCATCGACGCCTTGCCGGAAGCGGACGCTGAATTCGGTGCTGACCGTCTCGAACACCGGATTTTCGACGTGCAGGACGACCATCTCCGAAGCGTGCTTTTCAAGCCGGGCTTTAATCAGGTCGAGCTCGCCGAGGCTGGTGCAGGGGCGCAGCGGATCGATGGCGTTGTTGTTGCGCAGGTTCGGCACCGCCACGATGGTGACATGTCCGGGCGCGAGTTCGCGGTAAATGCCGACGCCGGTTTCGCCAGGTTCGTAGCGGGTGTGGTTCAGGCACTTGACCTTGTAGATCTGCGGGAAGGCTTCGAGCACCAGCCGTTCGTAATCCCACATCGTGATGGCGCGGTTCCGGTGGCGCAGCCGCTCGCTGACTCTGGTGCGGAAGGCGGTTTCATCCTCGGCCTTCCGCCCGCCGAAGCTGGCGTAGGGCTGGGTGATCTTTTTGATCGACGCATCGGGCGTGACCGTTTTTTTGACGGTCTGTGCCGCGAGCTGACCGGCGGACTCTCCGGCGGAGTCGCCGCCGGTGACGCGCGTCGCTCTGGCGGCTTGCGTTGCGACGCCGATGATTTTGCAGACCGCCTCCGGCGTCTGTTTGACCGTCGCCCGCAGCCAGTGCAGCTCTTCAGCGCCGGGAAGCGAGTCGCCACTCGTGGCCGACGAGGGCACGGCGAAGCGGATGATGCCGGAACGGGTGAGTTGGGCCGTGTCGTCCGACAGCTCGGAGGTCTCGAAATCGACCCATTCGTTCGAGCCGAGCCAGCTCCAGGCGACATGCTTTTCCGGCTTCGAGACCGTCGGCGAGGCGCTGCCCTCGGCGAGCTGGAAGAGCACCGAGAGGTTCCGGCCCGGCGTGAAGCCGTGGATGCCGATGTAGAGTTCGCCCTCGTTGCTGAACGGGTAGAAGAGGGGCGATTTTTTGCCCGGCTTCATCGCTTTGCAGCCGAACGGCGCGAGCTGGTAGAGGGCCGCATCCGAAAGCCGCGTGGAGGCGGTGTAGCTCAGCGTCAGCGATTCGATCACCGGCGTGTAGGGTTCGACCGGCAGGCACTTCGAGAAGGTTTCGACAAACTGCTGGGTGAAGTTCTTCGGATTTTTCGGCTCTTTCCGTCCATCTTTCCAGACATAGAGGTCATGGCGCTCCTTCTTCCAGAGGGTCATGCAGTCATCGACCAGCTCGTCGTCATTTGCCGCGACGCGCATCATATACCGGCTCAAGGTGAGCGGGTAGAGCTTGTGGCCGAAATCGCCGTCGAGCGTCAGTTTCATGAAGCCGCTGCGGCTGTCGAGCGTGTAGCGTGTCGTATCGAAGTGCGTATCCGTCAACGCCTGCGCGGGCAGGGTGGTTTTCGATTCCGGAAACGCAACCTCGGCATACTTCCAACTGAAAAGCTTCTGGTTTTCGAGGTCGTTTTTCTCCGGCCACGAACCCTGTTTGAGGAAGGCGAAATCGGCCTTTGGATAAAATTCGTTGACCCAGTCAAAGTCGATGTCGCCTCTCCAGAAGGGAAGGCCTTTCCAGACGATGCGCAACTGGAAGCGGGCGCCCTTTTTCTGGAACAGCTCGTCGGAGCCGACCAGCAGCCAGTCGCCGCTTTCGGGCGTCGCGCCGAATGGCTGGAATGGCTTGTCGGTCTTGAGGCCGCCGAACTTGTTCGAGACCGCGAGGCTTTTCAGGCCGTTGCCGTCCGGCTGGTTGCCGCTGCCGTAGCCGACGCTGATGTCGAGCTTCGATCTGGCGGCGTCGAGCCGCAGCTCCTGAAGCGTCGAAAGCGACAGGCTTTTGGCCGACCCCTGCTTGAGCACCGCCTTGAGCATCGGCAGCGTCGCCGGAAGCGCGTTGCCCGGCTCGGCCTCCGTCATCGGTTCGACCGCGGGTTGCGCTCCGTCGAAGGTGAGCGGAATTCTGACCTTTTTCGAGAGCGTCGCCGACGCCGACACCTTGGCCGTGTCGAGCGTGGCCTGCACCCACTTCTTTCCGGTCGAGAGGTAAAAGTCGAAGCTGTTGCAGAACGCGGATTGCAAAACCTCGCCTCCGCTGAACTCAAGGGTGAGCGTGATTTCGCGGTTCCCCTCCCGGAGCAGCAGGTAGTTCGAGGCGATGGCGAAGCCGACTTCGGCGAGGCTGGTCACGCCGGTGTCGTTCAGGAACGGATGCCACTGGCCGTCGGTCGCGGTGATTTCGCCGCCGATGCCGTCGCCGGAGTTAATCTCCGGCCAGGCGTAGAGGCGGGGTTTGTCGTCGCTCAGCGAGTGGCGCACGGCCCGCATCGCCTCGATGGTGGCCCGGTTGGCGACCAGCTCCTCGTCGAGCGCGTACTCGACGGTCTGACCCGCTTCGTCCTTGCCCTTGAAGAGGGTTCCGGCTTCGAGTCGGGCGCTCTCCCTGTTTTTGACCAGCTCGAAGAGCAGATGAACCCGGTCAGGCTCGGAGGCGTTCGGCGCGAGTTTGAGCACCTGTTTGTAGTAAAAATCGAGATGGCGTCCGGTCAGCGTGTTCAGGTGGCGGCGCGACAGCTCCATCAGCTCCACGAAGGCGAGATAGAGCGCGTAGTGCGGCTGGTGGTCGTCGCGCCCGGTGAGCAGCTCCGGCAGGGCGGCTTTGGCGTCGGCAACGATGCGGGCGTAGGCTTTCAGGAAAAGATCGAGCTGCGAGGTGAAGAGGTTGTGCCTCGCCAGCCGACTCCAGGCGTCGAGGCCGGTCAGCGTGGCGTAGAGCGATTCGTTCGCCTCGATGGCGTCGAAGTACGTTCTCCAGTCCGTAGCCGCGCCGATGATCCACTCTTTCGAGAGACCCGCCGAGCAGATCGCCTCGAACGGCTCCGGAGCCGCTTCGAAAATGACAAGCTCGCTGTCCGGCGTCGTCTTTGCGACGATCTCGCTACCCGCCTCCGTCTCGTTTTCGATGAAGCCGAGAGCGACGCCAGCCTTGAAGGCGGCGACGAGTTTTCCGAAGGCCGGGGCGAGGCGGCTCACGATCAGGTTCTGCAAGGTCGCCTTGAGCTTGACGGCGGGATCGAGGTCGTCCTTGAGCTGGTCGAGCTGTCGCGCGAGCGTGCCGATGTCGCTGAAAAGCCAGCCGAGCGCGATTTTCTGTTCCACGTCCGACGCAAAGCCGCCATCGTTCTTCAGAATGTCGAGCAGCTCCTTGACGCGCTTGCGGTACAGATCGACCTTTTCGATGGCCACGCAGGCGACCCGGACGGCGGGGTCGTCGCTGAAAAAGCGCGTCCAGTCGTCGATCTCGGCGTTGTTCAGGTCGTAGTAGCGCACCGAGGCTGCGTAGTTCCGGGCAAAGGCGATGAGCGATTCCGGCGTCCGCCCGTCGATGGGCGCGCTCGACGGATCGAGCGCGGCGGGGAAGCGCTGCTTCCGGCTCGTGCCGTCACGCCTGAGCCTGTTCGGATCCGTTTGCATCGTGCACTTTTTGCCGTCGGCCATGCTTCAGTTCTCCCCCAAAGGATTGACGGTTATTGCCATGTCGATGTCGGTGCCCTCCTGGATGTAGAACGGATAAACCATGTTGAAACGCGAATTTGTGGTCTTGACCGTGTAATCGATGCTGATGAGCAGAATGCCTTCGTTCTCGTCGCTTTTTTCAATCGAGACCTTTTCGAGCCGGATGCGCGGTTCGTGGTAGAGAATGGCCGATTCGATTTTGTCGGCGACGAGGGTTTTGATGCGCGTGTCGAGGCTTTCGTAGATCAGCTCGTCGAGGTTGCAGCCGTACCACGGCATCATGACCCGCTCGCCCTGCGTCGTGCCGAGCAGCACCGCAAGGCTCGACGCGATGTCCGCCTCGTCTTCGAGCATCCGCGCGCCCGGCAGGTTCCGGTCGAACACCGGCGGAAAAGCCCAGCCACGTCCAAGAAAAGGGTACTGCATGTTAGGAAAGAGTTATAGGTCCTATAGGTCTTATAAGTCCTATAGGACCTATAAGACCTATTCGCGAATTTCCGGGCTGGGCAGGCGCAAGGCCTGCCCCTACATTTTCGTTCAAAGCGCTACCCTCCAATGATTACGGTTGGTGCGCCGGGGGGCATGATTGCGCCTCCTCCGGCGGTTGGGTCGCCTGCTCTGGCGGCGGGCATTCCGCCGATCATCACGGTGGTCGAACCCATTGCGATGGCGTCCGGGCCGCAGGTGTCGCCCTGCCGCGCCGCCGGCATTCCGCCGATGAGCACGGTGGGCGCTCCGGGTGGGATGATGGGCACCGGAGCGCCCTGGGTTGCCGTGCTGACGATCATGTCGCCGACTCGTGCTGCGAA
The DNA here is from genome assembly GCF_004118635.1 of Chlorobaculum sp. 24CR. Classification (GTDB taxonomy): domain Bacteria; phylum Bacteroidota; class Chlorobiia; order Chlorobiales; family Chlorobiaceae; genus Chlorobaculum. The sequence goes on from NZ_SDGU01000025.1 coordinate 37,834, forward strand.
TGCCATTTCGTTTTTCCCTTGTCAGTTTATTTGAACCATGCCGCCGCTGATCTTCGCCGTGGCGCTGCCCTTGAGTTCCGCGCTCGCGCCGGAGAGTTCCGCCGTGGCGGAGCCTTCGGCCTTGAAACCGCTCTGCGCCGCCAGTTCAATGTTCACCCCCTCGGCTTTGAGGTCGCCGGTCGCCTTCAGCACGATGTCGCTCGCGCTCTCGATGGTGATGCCCTTGTCGTCGAGGGTGATCTTGTTGCCATTCATATCCTCGACGATGATGCCGTTGCTGTCGTCCGACAGCGAAAGCTTGTTGCCGCCGGGCGTTTCGAGGTGGATGATCTTCTTGTCGTCGTCGAAGGTGAGCAGCATCTTTTCGCGGCTCACGTAGCCCTTGCGGTGGTTGTCGTCCGAGGCCGCTTCCGGCGCGGTTTTGGCGGCGCTGTGGCACATGCCGAGCACCACCGGATGGCGCGGGTCGTCGGCGATGAAGCCCACCACCACCTCGTCGCCGATCTCCGGACGGAAAAAGGTGCCGCGCCCGTCGCCCGCGTCGAGCGTGGCGAGCCGCGCCCAGACCCCCTCGTCCGAATCGCTGATGAGCGGCAGCCGCAGCTTGATGCGCTCCATGCCCGCCGGGTCGCCCTCCAGCACCGTTACCACGCCCATCTGCAAGCCGCCGACGCCGGGCAACAGGCCCGATGCGGGCAGCGGGCGGAGGTTGTAGCGCTCCGGGAAAAGCTCCGGATCGAGGCCGAACTGCACGTCGGTCTCCCAGTTTCCGCCGCTCACCGACTGCCGCACCCCGGAGACGTAGAGCTTGCCCTCGAAGCGCGCGCCGATGCCCGTCACCTCGATCACCTGGCCGGGCAGAATCGAGGCCATCCCCTGAAACCGTACCCGTCCGCGCACCTTCGAGAGCCGCTCTTTCAGGAGCCGTCCGTCGGCCCACGCCTGCAATTCGGGCTGGCTCAGGTTGCCGCCGTGGCGGATCACCGCCGCGTCACCGCCGAGCACTTCGGCGAGGTCGTCCGCCGAGAGGTTGCCGTTGCCGGTGGTCGAGGGTTCGCTCGCCTCAGACTTCACCAGCTCCTGATCCGCCGGGTTCCACGACGAAGCGGTGATGCCGGTCTCCTGCACGCGGGCGTCGAGTTCCGCGTCGAGCTCCAGCACGGTCGCGCCGAAGCGCACCGTCACCGCCGGGTCGGCGGTGGGGTCGGGCGGGGCGACCGTCACCGTGCCGTCCGATGCCGCCACCACCATGCCGTTCGCCTCGGCGCGGCAGAGCATGAAGTCCCAGTCGGTCGATTCGTACTGCACCACCGAACCCGGCTCCGGAGTGGTCGCCGTTACGTCACTCGTTAACCCGTATTCGCCGATGATCTCCTCCATGACGTCGCTGTCTTTCATGTCGGCGAAGTAGCGGCTTTTGAGTCCCCTCGTCATTTTGACCGCGTTGCCCCGGCACTCGATGGCGAGGAAGCTGCCGTTCTTGCGGATTTTGACGCTCTGCTTGACGATCAGCCCTTTGAACACCTTGTCGTTCGTCGAGCGGTAGCCGAGCTGAATCTCGATCTCTTTGCCCGGTATGAACAGCTCCTCGTCGCTTGCCGCGAAGGTTCCGGTCGAAGCCTGTCCGTCGAGCAGATGCAGCTCGGCGGTGGGAATCCGGTTCAGTTCGTGCGACACCGAGAGCGCCACGAGCTGGAACCTGCCGGGAATTTCCGCGCCATCAATCAGCACCGCGGAGGTGCAGACATCCGGAGTCGCCGGCGTCGGTATGGTGTTTTCGGGACTCACGATGACTTTGCTGTTTTGTCGATGGGCGGAAACCTGATCTCCGCTCCTGGCGCCAGCGAGCGGAAGTCGTCCAGCCCGTTGGCCGCGGCTACGTCGAGATAGTACTTCGAGTCGCCGTAAATCCGGAAGCACATGAGCGGCAGGGTGTCACCGGCTCTGACCTTGCGGATGTGGGTCAGGTCGGCGGACTGCCTGTCCTCCGAGGCGGCGCGTTTCTCCTCTTCGATGCTGCTCTTGAAGGTCACTTTGGCCGAGGCGCGCAGGGGCGTGCCGTCCGGCTTGAAGAGCTTGTAGGTGATTTCGAGCTCCGTCACCCGCCCTTTGAAAATCGAGTTCTCGCCCCATACCAGCTTGAAGTGGCGCGGCTCGTGTGCATCGCCCTTGTAATCGATCAGCACCGAGCGGAACTTCTTGATATCTTCGGTGATCGAGTCGCGCGGAATGCCGTCGATGATGCCGGTGTTGTCGAACAGAAAATCGAAGCTCATCTCGCCCGGCTCGGAGTATTCGTACTTGAGCTGCTGGCCGCTCGTACCCTGCCCCTGACCCGATTTCGAGAACTTCAGCTTGTAGCTCTGCGTGTAGCTCTCCGGGTTGATGAGCGCCTCGACGTAGTCGTCGGCCTCCTTTTTGCCGCCGCTTTCGGCCTTCTTCGAATCGGAAAAGGCCAGGATCAGCATCTTTTCGAGTTTTCCGCTCTCAGCCATCAGCGTTCACGTTTGTTTTGCATAATCCGGAGCACCTGTTCGACGCACTCGGCCACGATCGCTTCGCGATCCGCGCCGCCGCCTGCGCCGCCGCCGCTTCGCTCCGCGCCGTTCCGGCTGGCCTGTGCGTCTTCGTCCTGCGGCGCTTCGTTGACCGTCACCTTGATATGCAGCTCCCTGATCTCTACCGGCATGGCCCTATCCTTTCTGGACGGTGAAGTAACGGTAACTCAGCTCCATCGTTTCGACGACGACGCTGTTTTCGTTCGCATTGAAATCGCTGACGAGCCACTTTTTGGGAATGGCGTGAACCACGTTCCAGGTTTGCAGCGGCTCGCCTTTTTCGTTGAGCAGGTTGATCGACAGGTCCGTGGGGGTGAACGAGCGGTTCCGGAAGGCGTCGGTCAGCCACCCGATGACCGACGAATCGGTCAACAGGCCGCGCTTGAGCACCAGGTCGGCGTACTTTGTTCTCGTCGGCAGCTTGTGCTCGAAGCGGTTCTCGCCGCCCTCCTTGAAGGTCTCGAAGTCGTACTCAACCGACAGGCCGGAGACCGACTGGAAACGCGCGTCGTTCTTGTCTTTGCTGATGCCAAAGACCACCCGGAAATAGAACCCCCACGGAGGATAGTAATCAACCATAACGTCGTTCCTCTCAGATCTTCATCAGTTTCAGTCCCTCGTGCGCCAGCTCGATGCTCTCGATGGCTACCTCGTTGGCGTCGGACTTGAGGTCGGGAGCGGTGATCTTGACCGGGAAGCAGCGAGCCGCCGTCCAGGCCGCCACCGGCGAGTGCTTCTCGTTGAGCAGCCGGATGGTGACGTCGCGGCGGTTCTCGACGCGCTCGTTAGCCACCTCGTCGAGCCAGCCGTTGAAGTCGAAGTCTTGCTCGAACTTGCCGCGCTTGAGCGTGATGTTGCTGTTCTTGACCATGCCCGGCATGGCAATTTTGCTGAAGTCCTTGCTGTCGCTGTGCCGGTACTCGATCTTTTCGCGCTCCATCACCAGCCCGGTGACTTCGGTGAAGCTGAGTTTGGCGCCTCCCCAGTCAACCTGAAAGTGAAACCTTGGTATCGGATATTCCTGTGCCATAGTCGTGTGAAGTTTATGGATTGAAAAAACTGGTTATCGAATGCTCCGTTCGACGGTTACGACTCGGCCATCTTGTGCGAGAAGCGCAGGATGATGAACTCGGCGGGCCTGACGGCGGCCATGCCGATTTCGATAATCATGCGGCCTTCGAGGATGTCGAGCGAGGTCATCGTTTTGCCGAGGCCGAGCGACACGTAGAAGGCGTGTTCGGGCTTGATGCCCTGCAACGCGCCCTGTCGCCACTGCACCGTCAGGAAGTTCTCGATCATGGCCTGGATGCGCACCCATGTGTTGGCGTCGTTCGGCTCGAAGACGAACTGTTCGGTCGCTTTTTTGACCGACTCCTCGACGAAGTTGAAGAAGCGCCTGACGTTGACGTAGCGCCACTCGTTGTCGTTGCCCGCCAGCGTGCGCGCGCCCCACACCAGCACGCCCTTGCCGGTGAAGCTGCGGATGATGTTGACCGACTTGCCGGCGTTCGCATCGACGTTGTAGTCGGCCTGCTGCTCCTGCGAAATTCTGGCGACCGGGCTGACCACCGAGTTGAGGCTGACGTTGGCCGGGGCTTTCCAGACACCGCGATCCGAGTCCACAGCCGCGTACACACCGGCAATCGCGCCCGACGGGGGAAGCTGGTTGAGCGACTCGATGGCCTTGCTGACCAGGCTCTTGTAGGTTCCGAAGCCGCTGAGGAGGGCGTCGTTGAACTTCTTCTCATACTCGGCAGCCGAGCTTTCGGCGAAGCGGAAGAGCGCGATGATGGAGCTGGCGGCCTGCACGGCGGCGTTTTTGGCGACGTCGGCCTGCTGTTTTTCGGTAATGCCCGGAACGGTGTATTTCGCCGTGACCGAGGCGCTGGTGACAGTGGTGAACGAAGTCGTATCGTAAGAGGCTGCGGTGGTGTAGCCGAGCAGGATAATCGCCTTGCCAAGATCGGTTGAGGCGGTAATCGGATCGTCGGAGAAGAGGTTGATCGAGCCGTTGGTCAGCAGGTAGTTGTAGTGCGCGGCCAGCACGTCGAAGACTGATGCTTTCAGTTTGGAGCTGCCGAGGTACTGCTCGATGTCTTTTTTGAGGATAAAATCCCTGGTCTCCGGAACCGACGGGTCGGGCGAGGCGCTGACGACTGCCGGGAGTCCGTCGATCATGTCGCTCACATCGGCCACGATTTCGGCGAGCAGGTCGTAGATGTTCTGCAATGGCGCTTCCAGGGCGGCAAGCGTGGTTGCTGGGGAAGCGTTGTAGGCGTCGGAGAGCGCTTTGAGCTGATCCGCCCAGCTTTTGCCCGCGCCCGCGGCGGCGGTTTCGGCGGCATCGAGCGCATCGACCGCGTCCTGCGCTTCGCTCACATCCGAGAGCATCTGAAGGATCGAGGTGTCGCTGGTCAGGCTCGTGGCGGGAACGGCTGCGCCGGAGGCGTCGTCGCGCTTGAGTGTGAGGTCGCGGAAGTAGAAGTAGCGGGGGAGACTGGTGTTGATCCAGGGGCCGTAAGCCGCGCCGTACTTGAGGTTGTTGATGCCAATGCCGTCGCGGAGCTGCTGCACGTCCGCGCTAAAGTCGCTTGACTTGACCGTATCGCACAAGGTCACTCTGTCCTGAAGCTTGTTGCACTGCGAAAGCGCGGCGACCTGCACGTCGTGCAGTCCGTTGCCCGACAGGTTCACGGCGTCGGGGAAGAGCAGGATGGTCGGTTCGTCCTCGTTTTCGACCGCTTCGAGGCCGTCGAGGAATGCCTGTTTGTCGAGGCTGTCGCTGTAACTGCCGACGGAGACGATGTAGCAGTTGCCGCCGCCATTGGCGTAGAACATCCGGAGGCTGTCGTACAGCATGCGCCCGCCGGCGGAGGCTTGTCCGCAACCCGCGTAGTTGTTGTTCGAGTCGAGATAGAGCTCGATCTGTTGCGAAGGCCCCTGGCCGAACAGCTCGACGTACTCGGCGATGGATTCGATTTTGGTCGGCTTGTTGAAGAGCGACTCGCCGTTTTCGAGCGCCTTTTCGGTGTAGCCGATAAAGGCCGGAATCGCCGTCGCCACGGGTGCAATCGAAGGTGGGAACTTCGGGATCTCTTCGATATAGACGCCGGGGGTCTTGTACGTTGTTGCCATGATGTATCCCGTTTTAGGTTGAGGTTGGGTCAGATAACTATTTCCGAAACAATTTTTGATAGGGCGACTCCGGCCATTTCGGTTTTGACCGTCTCCACCGAGGGCTTTGGCCCGGTCGCGCCGGAAGCGTTGCCGTAAAAGGTCATGGGCAGCGGTTCGGCAGAGAGGCTTTCCGTGCCGTCACTTTCGATCCACTTCCACCAGGTGTGGCGGTTCTTGAAGCGCACCTCGAAGACCGGCCCGCTCGCCAGCGGTTTGCCGTCGCCGTCGATGAAGCTGAAATCGCCGTCGTCGCCGCGCGTTGCCGCGAGCCGGATGAGCGCGAAGAGGTCGGCGGGCAGATTGGCGTTGAAGAGGAGGCCTCTCGATGGCGCATCCGTTACGCCCTCCGGCGCTGCGATTTCCGGCACGTCGTTCTGGTTGGCGAAAACCGGCATCGCGGATTTGTCCGCGTCGAGCGTCTGAAAGGCCGGAGCGGTGCCGGTCTGGTCAGCCGTGAGCTGGCAGAAGGCGCCGCCATCCTCGAAAAGCGCTTCAATGCCGTCTCCGGCGTCGAGCGTCTCGATCTCTTTCGACAGAAAGAGCCGCTTGCTTTCGCCGCTGGCTCTCGAAGCGCCGGTGAGGTTGCCGAACACCGGCACGTTCTCTTTGAAACGGTAGCGGGTGCTCTTGTCGCCGGTGTAGCATTCGCGAATCGATTGCGGCCGCAAGGTGAGCGCCGTGTAGTTGAAAAATTCGGGGTCGATGACCTTGAGGCTCCACTCCAGCACCGTGTCCAGAGGCAGAGCCGCGTCGCTTGGCGCGGCGGCGATGAAGCCGCTCTTCGTCTTTCGCCAGAGCGCGCCGAAAGCTTTCAGCCTCTTTTCGGTCGCCGCCGTCGGTGTGATCTCCAGAAATGCGCCCACGTTATAATTCAACAGATAACGCTCCTGCTGCGCAGCCGGAAGGCGGTCGAACAGCGTCGGGCCATCGTCCAGCCAGTAGTGGTGAAGGAGGCGCACCTCGAAGAGTTTGCGGTATGCTTTTTCGCTTCGCTCGGCCATGACAGTTCAGAGTTTATGGCTGATTTCGGTGACGACCTCCGTGACAAGCCTCCCCTCCTTCGGGCGTGCCCTGAACTTCAGGTCGAGCATGCGCATCCAGTAGATGACGAAGGGATACTGCTTTCCGCCGAGCGTTCCCCAGAGGTGGTTGATCTCCTCCATCGAGGGAGAGTGGAGGTCGAAGATCAGCTTGAACGATTCGAGGCAATCGAGGTCGTTGGTGGGCGCGTTGCCGGTAATCGAGGCCGGGCTGACGTTGTCCTGGGTGAAGACGTTCCGGAACTGGAAGAAGCGCAATACCCTGGAGAGCATCAACAGGCCGTTGGAGTAGCTTGCGTGTGGCGCGATGATGAGTATCTGGAAGTTCAGAAAGAGCGGCGGATTTTCGTACAGCGCCGTCAGGTTGGCTTCGTCGCGCCGGTAGTTTGGCTGGTTCTTGAGCGTCTTTTCCTCCCGCACATTGATGACCGAAAAGAGCACCGAATCTCTCGAAATGCCGTTGCTTGATGTGTCGAACCCGTCGGAGGGATTGCCCAGCCGCGCGTTGTCCGTATCCATCGAATAGGCGTCCCGCAGATGCGAATTCAGTTCGTTGACCACGATTGTCAGGGCATGAGAAATCATTGGTCATCGTTGGTTTGACGGTTTGACGAAACCTGCTTCGCACTCTCTCTCTTCTTCAGGTTGACCGGGAAAAGCTTGTGCCGATTGTCCGTTTACAGTCGAATCGAACAACGGTTTCGCTTTCAGCGCCGATCTCAGGCCAAAGCGAAGATGGCTTCAAAAAACAGCCCATGCCAGTGACTTTTCCGACTACGATACCGGAGACGAACACTCGACAAACGGCAAACTTTTTCAAAAAAACAGTTGGCTGCTGACCTGCGTGCCGGGTATGAACAATCGACGCAAGTCGATGAAGAAGGATGCTTGCAATAAAATACGTGTAAAAGCTACTAATATTTTCGCGCCGGGCAAAATGAAAAAATGAGATAACTATCTGTTGTATATATGGAAAGGGGGTTTATTGTGTTTGATTCTATGTGTAGTGTATATGCGTTTGCTGTTTTAAAAAATAGTCCAGCGGGATGCGGCGGTTTCACTCCGTGATTCCGTCGTTCTCGAACGCGCCGTTTTCGTCGAGCTCCGGGTAGGGTTTGCCTCGCTCGCGCAGCACGGCGGCAAGGCGCGGGTAGGTGTACTCGAAGAGCAGGCGCTCGAATTCGGCGTCGCTGAAGTGGCGCGTGTCGTACATTCCGGCGGCCTGGCGCTGGCGTTGCGCTTCGAACAGAATGAGGGCCGCGGCGACCGAGACGTTCAGCGACTCGACCATGCCGACCATGGGGATATAGATGAAGTTGTCAGCGAGGTCGAGCGCCTCTCGCGAAGGCCCTGTCAGCTCCTCGCCCATCACGATGGCCGTCGGGCGGGTGTAGTCGATGGTGCGGAAATCGACCGCCTCCGGGCAGTAGTGCGCCACCAGAATCTGCATTCCCGCCGAGCGAAGTTTTTCGCCAACCGGCGTGACCGATTCGCTGAGGCCGACCTTGACCCACCGGCTCGCGCCCGCCGCTGTGTGCTGCCTGGTTCTGATCGAGGAGCGGTACGAAATGGCGTGCACCCGGTGAATGCCGACCGCGTCGCAGCTCCGGATGATGGCGGCCAGGTTGTGCGCCTTGTTGACGTTGTCCATGACGAGGGTCAGGTCGGTCTGCCGCTTTTCGAGCAGCTCGCGGATTTTCCGGAATCGTTCGGGTGAGACCAATGGGGCGTGGTTTGGTTGATGGAGCTTCAGGTCAAGAAAGCGTTTTTTCGTTAACTTTTCAATCACTCATCCGTTCGGGCGCTTTCCTCGGCAATGTGTTGTTAATGGCTGGCTTGAAGGTATATTCAGTTTCAAAATCAGAGCCGGGGGGCTTCGGGGTTTCGAGGGCGAGAACCTTTGAACGGCGCGCTCTGTTGTATCGGAAAGCGGTAAAATCCTTCCGGAAAAATGTGTCTGAAACCATGAGTTTGCATCAGTGAGTCTGCATCAGAAGAAACATCCCCATCTTGAAAAACTGCTTGAAACGTCCAGGCCCGTCACGCTCGACGGTTCGTCGAAGGTGCTGATCCTGAGCGACTTGCACATGGGCAACGGCGGGCGGCGCGACGAGTTCCGGCGCAACTCTGAGCTGGTGCGCTCGATGCTTCAGGAGCACTACCTGCCGGGTGAGTACAGCCTCGTGCTGAACGGTGACGTCGAAGAGCTGTTCAAGTTTTCGGTAGAGGATATCGTCAGCCGCTGGGGCGAGATGTACGAACTGTTTCTGCAATTCGAGAAGAACGGATTTTTCTGGAAGACCTACGGCAACCACGACTCCGATCTTTTCGAGGAGCGGAACTACCCGCTCTCGAACCATCTGCTCGAATCGATCAGGTTTGAGTACGAAGAGGAGGTGATGTTGCTTTTTCACGGCCACCAGGCCTCGATTCTGCTCTGGGAGACCTATCCGCTGGTCAGCCGCGCGGTCGTGCTGTTCCTGCGCTACGTGGCCAAGCCCATCGGCATCCGCAACTTTTCGACCGCCTACAACAGCCGCCGCCGCTTTGCTATCGAGCGCTCGATCTACGAATTCTCGAACCAGGCCAAGATCGTTTCGGTTATCGGCCACACCCACCGGCCACTGTTCGAGTCGCTCTCGAAGGTCGATCATCTCAACTACCGCATCGAGGAGCTGTGCCGCCAGTACCCCGACGCCGGGCCGGAGGAGCGGCTCGCCATCGAGGAGCAGATCGGCGACCTGAAGGCGATGCTCGACGCCTGCTTCACCGAGGGCAAGAAGATTGGCTTGCGCAGCGGGCGGTATAATAATATTGTCATACCGAGCGTTTTCAATTCGGGCTGCGCCATCGGCAAGCGAGGCGTCACGGCGCTCGAAATCGACGGCGACCGCATCCGGCTGGTTTACTGGTTCAAGGAGAAGCAGGGGCGGCGCTTCGTCAGCGACCGCGAGAGCGCTCCGGAACAGCTTGGCCAGAGCGGCTTCTACCGCATTGTGCTCAACGAGGATCACCTCGATTACGTCTTTTCGCGGATTCATTTGCTGGCCTGAGGGGGATCGGTCGGATCCGGCGAAAAGAGTTTGCCGGAAGTTTGCAACGCATCGTTCTGGAAAGGTTTACCTTTGCCGAGGCAAACAGCTCTTTTTCACCCGACAGGCGGCGCATGACTCGCTATTCCAATCTTGAACGGTTGCTGCACACCTCGGAAACGATCGGGATTGACCGCGCTTCGCGGGTGGTGGTAGTCAGCGATCTGCATCTCGGCGATGGCGGGCGCAACGACGAGTTCCGGCACAACGGCCAGCTCTTCGAGACCGTGCTGCGCCAGCGCTACCTGGCGGGCGGCTTCAGCCTCGTCTTGAACGGCGACATCGAGGAGCTGTTCAAGTTCGACCTCGACGCTATCGCCTCCGCCTGGGACGGGCTGTACGATCTTTTGCTCGCGTTCGGGCGCAACGGTTTCTTCCGGAAGCTGTACGGCAACCACGACCACGGCCTGCTCGATCACCACGACTACAGACTCGCCTCCGCGCTCGTCGAGTCGCTCGCGCTGCGTTACGAGGGACAGACTCTTCTGCTTTTTCACGGCCACCAGGCTTCGCCCTACCTCAACGAACCCTCGTCGATTTTCAGCCGCATCCTCTTCTATATTCTGCGTTACCTTGCCCTTCCCTTCGGCTTTCGCAACTACTCGGTCTCTTACAGCAGCCGGAAGCGGTTTGCCATTGAACGCTCGGTGTACGACTTCTCGAACCGCTTCAAGCTCATTTCGATCATCGGCCACACGCACCGCCCGCTCTTCGAGTCGATGTCCAAGCTCGACTACCTCAACTATCGCCTCGAAGCGCTGTGCCGCGGCTATGCTCCGGCGGACGCTGCGCAACGGCAGGCAATCGAGGCCGAAATCGGCGAGGTGAGGGCGGAACTCGAATCGTGCTACCGCAACGGCTTCCGCAAAAGCCTGCGGAGCGGGCGGTACGACGCCATCGCCATTCCGAGTATTTTCAATTCAGGCTGCTGCATCGGCAAGCGCGGCATCACGGCCATCGAGATCGAAGATGGCATGATCCGCCTCGTTTACTGGACGCGCGACGGCCTTCGGGGCCGCCCGACCGGCGAGCGCCTCCATACAGCGCGGGAGCTTGGCCAGAGCGGCATCTACCGCGTGGTGCTCAACGAAGATCACCTCGATTACGTTTTTTCAAGAATACGCCTGCTGGCGTAGAAAAGAAAGAATAGGACGGATAGGGCTTATAGGACGGATAGGTCGAATAGGATGAAAGAAAAAAGAGCGTGTATAGTCGGTATTGCGACCGGCAATTCTCAATTCATAATTCTACTCTCCCCCTCACCTCCTCCCACAGTTTGCTGTATGCCTGCGCTGCCGGGCTTTTGGGATGGGTGGCGTTGAGGGGGGCGCGGGTGAGGCCCATTTTTTCGACCTCCGAGCTGTAGGGGATCGTTTGCCGGAGCATCGCCGGATTGGCGCTGAACTCTTCGACGATTTCGCGGTGCATCGATTTCCGTTTCTCCTCCATCGAAAAGAAGCCGACGATTTTCGAGCTGTCGAGGCCGTTGCCGTCGAAAAACTCCACGAGCTGGTTGAAGGTGCGGACGGAGAGCGTCGTGGGGATGACCGGCACGAGAATCAGGTCGGCGGCGCGGAAGACGCTCTCGGAGAGCAGCGTGAGGTTTGGCGGGCAGTCGAAGAAGAGGTAGCGGTACTCCGCGTCGAGTCCTTCGAGGTTTTTCGACAGCAGCTTCTTCGGCTTTTTCGATTCCGAAAGCTCAATGTCGAGGTTCCGGTACGACAGGTCGGAGGGGAGCAGGTCGAGGTGGGTGAAGTCTGTGGCCTTGATGTTCTTCAGGATTTTGCTGTTGCCCTTCAGGAATTTTTCGCTGTTGTACTTGCGCGAGGCCGTGATACGGAAGTAGAACGAGCTGGCGCCTTGCGGATCGAGGTCGCAGATGAGCGTTGGCGTTGCGGTGGTCGCGGCGAGGAATGAGAGATTGACGGCGGCGGCTGTTTTGCCCACGCCGCCCTTGATGCTGTACAGGGCGATGGTTTTCATGCTTCGGCAAGTCCGGTCAACAGTTCGTCAAACAGTTCTCCGGTTTTGTCGCTGTCGAATCCGGAGAAGATTTCGTGGAAGTGTTCCCTGACTTTTTCCCTTTCACGGTAGAGCGTCGTGAGCAGGCCGCCGATGGCCGCCGCCTCGCCGATGCCGCCGCGATCCGCCGGAAGCGTTTCGAGGCGGCTCTGCAAAAACTCCATCTGCACCGAAAGATCGACAAAGTTGCCGAGGTTGTCTTGCAACGCCTTCATCTGCCGGATGGCCTGCGCGGTGGCTTTCGGCGCAAAGAGCGACGCGAAGAACTCGAGCAGGTAGCGCAGCTTTTTGCAGTCGATGCGCAGCTCGTGAAGCTCGGTGTCGCTTGTTTCGCTGCCGGCACGGCGTCCGTGCGCGAGCACCTTTTTCAGCGCTTTGCGGATCGCTCGCGTCGCCACCTCACCCGTCGGTTGCGCGGCGAGCGGCGCGGATTCTTCGCCCGGAAGCGTCCCATCCGCGATGAACTCTTTCAGCGAAGTCATAAAGTCGGGATATTCCCCGCCTGTAAAGTAGCGACAGAACTGCCTGTGATGCAAACGTTTATCGGCTTCGAGATCGCTGAAAAAGGGATCGAGCGCCGGCTGGAGCGAAGGCGGCAGGAGCCGCGTGTACTCTTCGCGGCGCAAGAGATAGACGTCGCTGTCGCGCAAGTCATTGGTGCGCTTGCCGAGTTCGCGCAGCCCCGCGAGCGCCCAGGCGGTCTTTTCGGGGTCGAACGCGCCGTTGAGCAGCCGGATGATCGAGCGGCTTCTTCGCACGGCCACGCGGAAGTCGTGCAGGAACTCGGAGTCGATATCCTTGCGGATGCCCTCTTCGTTTGCCTCCATGACGGAGGTGGTGAATTGCAAGAGCCGCCGGATGTTTTCGTTGATGGGCGCGCGGGCGTCGAGCTGTAAATGGAGCTTCGAGGAGTAGTTTTTGCCGAACGGCTCGGCGGCCTCCATGATGGTCATGAAGCGCTCCTTGACGCTCACGATCCGGTAGGCGTCAACCGGCTCCGGCAGCGCCATGAGCATTGGCGACAGCTCCTTGTGGTAGCCCTTGAGCGGCGTGATCGAAAAGTGGTGCGGAAAAACGGTCTCGCTCGTTTTGTCCGACGGATGGAGCGACTCGTAATCGAGCGTGGCGACGGTTTTGTCGTCCTGGTTCAGAATCCGCCACGACGAGATGAAGCGGTCGATGGCGCAGCGGTTGATGAAGGCCCTGAGCGTGCTGCACTGCAAGAGCTTTTTTCGCGCCATGCCCTCCGGAAGGTCGGATGCGAAAAAGCTCGGCGGCGTCTGGACGAGAGGTGTTTCCGCCTCCGCCAACCCGCTTTCGAGATCGATGATCGAGAGCACGCCCTTTTTGCGTATCACCGCCAAGCCTTTGCGCAGCGCCTCCTCCTCGAAAGTATCGTAAAAAACCAGGCGTTCCCGGCGCGTGGAGATCCGCCCAAGGCTCCACCCCTTGGGCAGGTTCTGCCCGACCGCCTGAACCAGCGGCGTCTGGCCGTTGATTCTGAAATAGAGGGTTTCCTGGGTGTCGCTCATCGGCTCTCGGTTTCAGCGGTTATGAAGAAAGCGCCTTGATATGGCGTTCGCCGGTTTCCTGGCAGCAGCAGCGCACCGAGCCATCCCGGACAAGCCGGATGCAGCTCCGGTCTGGCTCCGGTTTCGGACTGTTACAGGCGGTGGCCGGGTTGCCAGAGCAGTCGATCGTGCCCCTGACCCGTTTCGGAAATCGCTTGAGGCTCATGAGGCGGTTGCCGGAGCAGTTGAAGTTGCCCGCCACCTCGACCGGCCCGTGCGCGAGATTTTCGAGCCAGTTGTCGGCGCAACGGAAGTCTCCATTGACGAACTCAGGCGCGCCGTCGAGCGAGGCGAGCTGGTTCGTCGAGCAGTCGAAACCGGCGTGGACTTCGTCGGGCGCGCCCTGGAGCGAGCGCAAGCGGTTCGATGAGCAGTTGAACGAGCCGGTTTCGAGCGGGCCGCCATAGAGCGAACCGAGCCGGTTGCCGGAGCAGTCGAACACTCCCTTCACCTTTTTCGGCGAACCGAGCAGTGAAATCAGGCGGTTGCCGGAGCAGTTGAAATCGCCCTTCACCTTTTTCGGCGCGCCCTTCAGGCAGGAGAGCCGGTTTGACGAGCAGTTGAAATCGCCGTTGATTTTGTCCGGCCCGCCTTCGAGCGAACTGAGTTCGTTGCCGGAGCAGTCGAAGCTGCCGGTGATTCGCGGCGCTCCTTCGAGCGAGGTCAACAGATTTCCGGAGCAGTTGAACGAGCCTTCGACGATCTCCGGGCACCCTTCGAGCGAGGTCAGCCCCAGGTTCGAGCAGTCGATATCGCTTGTGCCATCGAGCCTGCCCATTATATCTCTGAATGTGCGCATCATTGCGGAACGATGATGCGATGCCGGTCGTGGCCCTTTCGGGAAGGCATCGGATTGAACAGTTTTTTCGGTATTCATGGCGACCAAGTTAGCTGGCCGTCGCGCAATATTTCGTTTCGTTGCAAAGTGTTGACAGAATCGTTACCGCTTCGTTGCCGTTCCGGTTCAGTTCATGGCGAGTCGGCCCTTGATGCCGGTCGCTTTCTTTTTCTGCGTGCGGCGCTTCATGAATCGCTCCTGGCTGTTGACCTCCGGCGCGTCGTTGCGCAAAAGCGTGCAGTTGCCGCTTGGCTCAATCTTCCACGCCTTGAGGTTGTCGGCGAGCTGGAGTTCGAGGTCGTTTTTGACCCGCTCGACGAGCGCCGGATCGAGGATCGGAAAGAGCGTTTCGACGCGGTCGTCGAGGTTGCGCGGCATGAGGTCGGCGCTGCCGAGGTACAGCTCCGGCTTGCCGCCGTTCGAGAACCAGTAGGCGCGGCTGTGTTCGAGGTAACGCCCGATGATGCTGATGACCCGGATATTCTCGCTCACGCCCGGAATACCCGGCTTGAGGCAACAGATGCCGCGTACGACCAGCTCGACCCGCACTCCCGCCCGCGACGCCCGGTAGAGCGCCTGGATGGTGGCCGGATCGACCAGCGAGTTCATTTTCATCATGATTTTTCCGCCGCCTTTTTCGGCCCAGGCGATTTCGCGCTCGATCATCTCGATGATCCGTTTTCTCGTGTTGATCGGCGAGACCAGGAGATGGCGGTAATCGGTATATCTGAAATAGCCGGTCAGCGCGTTGAACAGCTCCGAGACCTCGCACGAGAGCCGGTCGTCGTCGGTGAAAAAGCTGTAGTCGGTGTAGAGCTTGCCGGTCGAGGGGTTGTAGTTGCCCGTGCCGAGGTGCAGGTAGCGCCTGAGGCCCTGCGCTTCGCGGCGCACCACGAGCGTGAGCTTGGCGTGGGTTTTGAGGCCGGGCAGGCCGTAGATGACGTGCGCGCCGACCTCTTCGAGCGCTCGCGCCCACACGATGTTGTTCTCCTCGTCGAAGCGCGCCTTCAGCTCCACCAGCACGGCCACCTGCTTGCCGAGTTCGGCGGCCTTCATCAGCGACTTGACGATGGGAGAGTTGCCGCCGACCCGGTAGAGGGTCTGCTTGATGGAGAGCACGTCGGGGTCGCTCGCCGCCCGGTCGATGAAATCGACTACCGGCTGGAACGAGTCGTACGGGTGATAAAAGAGCAGGTCGCCCGAATCGATGGCCCGGAAAATATCGGCGTTTCGCGGCTCCTCGAAGGGATTATGCGCAATGAACGGCTCGTCCTTGAGCGATGGCCGGTCGATTTTGAGCAGCTCCATCAGGCAGCCGAGGCCAAGCGCGCCGTCGATTTCATAGACGTTCCGCTCCTCGATTTCGAGGTTGTTGACCAGCAACTGCCGCACGAAATCGGGCATTTCCGGGCTGATGTCGAGCCGCACGACGTCGCCGTAACGGCGCGATCTGACGCCTTTTTCGATGGTTTGCAACAGGTCGCCCGCTTCGTCCTCCTCGATTTCGATGTCGGCGTCGCGGATGATGCGGAACTGGTGCGACTGCACGATCTCCATCGTCGGAAACAGGAGGCCGAGGTTGTGCTGGATCAGCTCCTCGATCCAGAGAAAGCGCAGGCACGACGGGCCGTTGCACAGCCCCTCGATGTCGTTGAGTTTCAACAGGCGCGGCAGCACACTCGGCACCTTGACGCGGGCGAACTTCAGGCTGCCGTGCCCGATGTCGTTCAGCTCGATGGCCAGGTTCAGCGACAGGTTCGACATGAAGGGGAAGGGGTGGCCGGTGTCGAACGCCAGCGGCGTGAGCACGGGATAGATCTCCTCGCGGAAGTATGCGTTCAACGCCTCGCGCTCGCCGAGAGCGAGGTCGCTGAAGCGCACGAAGGTGATCCCCTCCGAGGCCAGCGCGGGCAGGATGTCGCCGTAGAAACAGGCGTTGCGCAGCCTGAGCTGTTCGAGCACCTCCGCCCGGATGCGTTCGAGCTGCTGGGATGGCGTGAAGCCGTCGATGGTTTTTTTGCGGATTCCGGCTTCGACCTGCTTTTCGATGCCCGCCACGCGGATCATGAAAAACTCGTCGAGGTTGGAGCTGAAGATGGCGATGAACTTGGCCCGTTCGATGAGCGGATGCTCACCGGGGCGGATCGCCTCGTCGAGCACCCGGCGGTTGAAATAGAGCCAGCTCAACTCCCGGTTGAGGTAGAGCGACGGGTCGGTGAAGTCAGGCTTGTCGGCCTGACTGTTGCCGTTGCGTTTCGGGGTCTCCGTGAGCAATGCCGCCGGAAGGTTTTCTGGGTTGGGAGGATTCATGACGCGCGAAATGGTGCTGGAAGTCGATGGTTCAACGGATTTCAAGGCGGCAATGCAGTCCGGTGATGAGGGCGATCCGGTTCCAGGCCATTGGCCGGGCGATCGAATCGCGCAAGTAGCCGCATACAGAACGGCTGCTTCTGTTTTGTACGGGGAAAAGTAGCAAATAGTTTCCGCCGGAAAGGTTACGAACGTGTTAACTGTTGCTCTTTCCGGCGGTTAGGAGGTCAGGCGGTGAGCAGCGGGATAATCTCTTCTGGCGACGAGACGAGCTTTGCCGCGCCGGTGGCGAGTAGTTCGTCTCCGGGGCGGTAGCCCCAGGTGACGCCGAGGGGGTACATGCCGGCGGCGGTGGCGGTTTTCATGTCCACGCCGCTGTCGCCGACGTACAGAATCGAGGCGGGCTGGACGCCGAGTTCTTCGGCCACCATCAACGCGCCGGTCGGGTCGGGCTTGGGCGCGATGCCTTCGCGGAAGCCCATGATGACGTCGAACTTCCATGGCGCGAGCAGCGCTTCGGCGCACTGGCGGGTGAAGCGGTCGGGCTTGTTCGAGAGAATCGCCTTTTTCAGCCCCAGCCGGTCGATGGCGTCGAGCAGTTCGGCGACGCCGTCGTAGGGGCGTGAGCTGTCGTTCCAGTGCTCGGCGTATCGCGCCTGCATCTTTTTGAGCAGTGGCTCGGTGATGGCCTCGTCGTGGGCGCTTTCGGGCAGCGCTTTCCTGACCAGCTCACGCATGCCGAAGCCGACCATCACCCGGCACACCTCGACCGTGTGGGTGGGGTAGCCCTCCTCTTCGAGCACCGAGTTGAGGCTGTGGGAGATGTCCGTGAGCGTGTCGAGGAGCGTGCCGTCCATGTCGAACACCACGGCGGAGAATTTCTGGGTAACTGACTGATTCATCATGCGTTATGCCTTGGGTTTGAGCGCGGTGACAAGAAAGACCGGGTAGCTTTTCAGATTGCCCTCGCGGTTTTTCTTTTCGATGACGTGCGCAGTCATGAAGGAGACCCCCGCAAATCCCGCCGATTCGAGGAGCGTTTTGAGCACCGCGCGGTCGAAGCCGTGGTGCACCTTTTCGGTGGCGTCGTCGTGGAAAAGGCCGTCCTCGGCGTCGAGATCGGCGATGGCGAGCGTACCGCCGGGTGAGAGGTGAGCGACGAGCTCGCGCAGGAAGCTCGCGGTATCGGGAATGTGGTGCAGCGTCATGCTGCTATAGACGAAGTCGTAGTCGCGCTCAAGCCCGGCAGCCTTTTCGGGGCGGCTGAAGTCGAGATGCAGCGGCTCGATGTTGGCGATGTTTCCGGCGGCGATCTTTTCGCCGAGCATCCGCAGCATCTCCGACGAGCTGTCCACGGCGGTCAGCCGGGCGCAGTGCGGCGCGATGCGTGTGGTCACCAGGCCCGTTCCGCAGCCAAACTCCAGCGCGTTGGCCGGTTTGCTGACCGGCATGTGCGCGATGATCGCGCGAGCCACGCCATCGGCGAGCGCCGCGCGGACGGCGTTGGCGTCCCACTCGGCGGCCTTGTTATCAAATCGTTCGGTATCGCTCCAGCTCTTCTCACTCATTGTTTTTCATCGGTTTGACGGTTCATCGCAAAGTGCCAGCCGCTTCCGGCTGCGCACAATATACGCTTCACCGGCCAAGAGTGAAAGCCGCAAACGCAGGCATTCGAGCCGCCGCCTCATGCGGCCCGGCAGAAGTTGCCAAATCGTTGCCCGCCCTCCACGAACGCCCAACAATCGGCGGTTAATTTTGAGCGTTGGCAAAACAATCAGCCTCTTCAATCTTCAATCCTATAGGACTTATACGACCTATAAGACCTATAAGTCCTATAAGAATTTACAATGAACCGGTTCGTCGAGCTTTTTTGCAGGCCGTTGCCGCATCTCACGGGTGGCAAAGCCTTTCTGCTGAGGCTGCTCATGGCACCGAACCTGTTTTTCGTCGAGGTCGAGGGGGCCGGGCGGCTTGAACGCAACGGCTCGTCGCCCTGCATCTACGCCTTCAATCACAACAATGCTTTTGAATCGCTCTTTGTGCCGGTGCTGCTCATCTGGTTGCTTGGCGGGCGGCGCGTCAGTTTCGTGATTGACTGGATGTTCGGTCGCCTGCCCGTCGTCGGCTGGCTGATGAAGCAGATCGATCCGGTTTACGTCTGGCACAAGCGCTCGACCTGGGCGTTCCTCGAACGCCGCCGCGAGAAGGCGGCTTCCTCCTCCAGCCGCGACGAGTGCGTCCGGCGGCTCCGCGAGGGCGCGAGCATCGGCATCTTTCCCGAAGGCACGCGCAACGGCGATCCATTCAGATTACTCAAAGCGAAGCCGGGCATCGGCTCTATCGCGCTCGAATCGGCCGCGCCGGTCATTCCCGTGGGCATCGAGTTCGTCGCCGCCCGCAGGCGTGGCCGCGTACCGCTTGTCGGCAAAATCGTGCTTCGTTTTGGCGAGCCGATGCAGTTCGAGCGGCACCGCGCTTCCGTGGCCGGGCCGGACGCCGGAGCGAGCCGCGCCCTCAAGCGGCGACTCGCCGGTGAGATTGCCGACGAGGTGATGCTGGCCATATCGCCGCTCTGCGGCAAGAGTTATCCGTACACCGAATCTGAACCGGAACCGATTCCGACTCTCAAACCATCAATGGAGGCCCTATGTCCGTCATAACCGTATCGAAGGTGCTGACGCCCCAAGACCGGCTCGAAGCGCTCGGGGTGATCGAGGAGGTGTTTGTCCGGGAGAAGCAGTGGATGAAGGATGCCGGCGAGCAGATTCCGGAGTTTCTGGATGGGAACCTTGAGTATTCATGGTTCCTGGCCAGAGTGGGCGACCAGCCTGCCGGGGTGATGCGCCTCTACTACGATCCGCCGCTGGAGTTGCCGGAGACGTGCCAGGTGAAGTTCGCGCCGGGCATCGATCTTGAAACGCTCCGGGCTGCCGGGCAGTACGTCGAAATCGGCAGGTTTATGATCCGCCCGCAGTTCCGGCGGCAGCACCGCGTCGCCCTGCGTCTCATGCGCGTGGCCAGCGCCGAGGTGATCGAGCGGGGCTACACGCACTTCATCACCGACGTTTTCGAGGGCGAGGAGCATTCGCCGCTCAACTTCCACACGCGGGTGCTCGGCTTCGAGGTGATCGGCAGCCATCTGTTCGGTGAACTCAATTGCAGCTCGACGCGCATTATTCTGACGCTCGACATCATCAAACTCTACAACCGGGTCAAGGACAGCCGGAGCCGGTTGTATCAGGAGCTGGTCGAGGGGTTGCGCGGCAAAGTCGAAGCCCGGAACGCCAAGCGGCGCGGACTCTCTGCGCAGGTGTGACGGATGGCATGAATCGGTGGCGACGAAACGTCCAGTCAGTATGGTCGCGGTGGCGGGTTTTGGGTAAGATTTGTAAAAATCAGCGGTTCTGGCTATGGTTTGCAAAAAAAAGTGCTCACGCTTACTCGTTATTTATTATATAGTTAAATAATTATGCGGTAATATAATGTGATTGTTGCTTGTTTGTTTC
Source organism: Chlorobaculum sp. 24CR (assembly GCF_004118635.1). GTDB lineage: Bacteria > Bacteroidota > Chlorobiia > Chlorobiales > Chlorobiaceae > Chlorobaculum. The sequence goes on from NZ_SDGU01000025.1 coordinate 57,948, forward strand.
TTAACAATTGTTTAACAATTGTGGTAGTAAGCTTACGTCCGTAAAGGAGCGTCGCATGGCTTTCCGCGTATTCACAAGCTTACGAAACAGCACAGCAGCACAGCACAAAACCAAAAAACCGCATCATGAAGAAAACCCTTTTCTTTGTAGCCCTCGCAACCGCGATGGGTTTCAACAACGCCGAGGCCGTTGACTGGAACTGGAAAGGCGATTTCCGCTATCGCTACGAATCCAGCATTACCGAGAACGCCGAGCACAGCCGCGACCGTCATCGCATCCGCCTCCGTTTCGGCGTGAACCCCTGGATCAACGAGGAGCTCTCCGTCGGCTTGCGCCTCGCCACGGGGGATCCCAACGACCCGACCTCTCGCAACCAGACGCTTGGCGATGGTTTTACCGCCAAAGATATTTTGCTGGATGAGGCCTACATCAACTACCATCCGATGTTTCTCGATGGCAACGTCAACGCCGTGCTCGGCAAGCGCGATGTCGCAAAGACTCTCTTTGTCGAGAAAGATCTGGTCTGGGACAGCGATGTGACTCTTGAAGGCGCCACGGTTCAGTATGGCAAGGACATTGATGGCAAGCAGAAGAGCGGTTTCGGCGCGGTTGTTGGCTGGTATGCCATCGATGAAAACGGAGCGGAACAGGATCCGTACCTGCTTGCGTTCCAGGGCGCTTACAAAGGCGAAGCCAGCAACCTCAAGTACGACATCGGTGTTGGATATTACGATTTCGTGCACTTCGATCTGAATAACTTGCAGACCGGTGTTGCTGGTGCTAATGACGACCTTGGTTTCTCTCCAGAGTTCAACTACATCGGCAAGGACTTCAACATCGTCGAGTTCTTCGGCAGCCTTGGTGGCGACATTACCGAAACCGTCCCGTGGAAGCTCTATGGCCAGTATGCTTTCAACACCGCTTCGCATGATAATAACGTTAACATCACCGATAGTGAGCGTGATGCCTACCTGATCGGCTTGAAAATCGGCAAGGCCAAGAATCCGGGTCAGCTCGAAGGTTCAGCCGAGTACGTGCGTATCGAACAGGACGCTGTTTCTAAATTTTCCGATGCGGATCGTAATGACGGCTCAAGGACGAACCTCAAAGGCGTCAAGCTCAGCGCAACCTATCAGCTCATCCAGAACATGGCGCTTGGCGTGAACTACTTCAACTTCAAGGACATCATCGGTTCGGATGATACGCATCACCGCGTCCAAGCTGACGTTGTGGTCAAGTTCTGAGGAGTTTGACTGCTGTTCTTTTTGTGTGTTGTTCTTTTTGCGTTGGGTGAGTGTGTGGTGCTCATCCGGATTGCTGCAAAGCCGTTCCGACTTGTCGGGGCGGCTTTTTTTATGGCGGCTTACGCTCCGCCGACTCTGCCCGTTTGTTTGCAATTTCTTTGCAATCCCTCAATGATTCCTCAATAAAGTCCGGCGTAGATTGTGCCCGTTACAGGACTGGGCCGGGTGGCCCTCCGTGTTCACGCAGTCTCAGGACGGCACAAAACAGTACAGCACAACACAAAAGACCTTATCATGAAAAAAACTCTTTTTCTCTTAGGACTGGCAACAGCCCTCGGGTTCAACAACGCCCAGGCTGTTGACTGGAACTGGAAAGGCGATATCCGCTACCGTTACCAGTCCGAAATCAAGCAGGATAACGAGCATAGCCGTGATCGCCACCGTATCCGCGTTCGTTTCGGTGTGACCCCCTGGATCAACGAAGAACTTTCTGCCGGATTGAGACTTGCAACAGGCAATGACAGTGATCCTATCTCTCGCAACCAGACCCTTGAAAATGGATTCAGCGCCAAGAATATCATGCTTGACGAGGCTTACATCAACTATCATCCGATGTTCCTCAATGGCGACGTGAACATCCTGCTCGGCAAACGTGATATCGCCAAGACCCTTTTTATCGAGAAAGATCTGGTCTGGGATGGCGATCTGACCCTTGAAGGCGCGACCCTTCAGTATGGCAAAGATACCGACGGCAAGCAGAAGAGCGGTTTTGGTGCTATTGCCGGCTGGTACTCACTCGATGAAGACAAAGCCAAGTCAGACCCTTACCTGCTCGCTTTCCAGGGGGCGTACAAGGGTGAGGTCAGCGATCTCGGTTTTGATCTCGGCGTTGGTTACTACGATTTCGTGCACTTTGATTTAGATAATGACAAGGATAACGATGGCAAAGTTAATATCCTCGGGTTTACTCCGGTATTTGACTACACCGGCAAAGACTTTAACATCGTCGAGTTCTTTGGCAGCCTTGGTGGCGACATTACCGAAACCGTGCCATGGAAGCTCTATGGTCAGTATGCCTTCAACACCGCCTCGAACAGCTCCATCAACTATGCAATCGACAACAACGCTCGTGATGCCTACCTGATCGGCTTGAAAATCGGCAAGGCCAAGAACCCCGGTCAGCTCGAAGGTTCCGCCGAGTATGTGCATATCGAGGAGGATGCCGTGACGATCTTCACCGATTCGGATCGTAACGCAGGCAGATCGACCAACCTTGAAGGTTTCAAACTGAGCACCACGTATCATCTTGTTCAGAACATGACGGTCGGTGCTACCTACATGAACTTCCAGGATATCGATGGTTCTAAAAAGGATCAGACCCAGCATCTGCTCCAGGCTGATGTGGTCGTGAAGTTCTAAAGTTTAACTGCTGTTCTTTTTTGTGTGGTGTTCTTTCTCCGTTGGGTGAGCGTGTGGTGCTCATCCGGATTGCTGCGAAGGCCGCCCGGATATGGCCGGGCGACCTTTTTTGACGGCAGCTGCGCGATGTTCATGCGAATGTTTTCAAACAAATCAATTCTAAAAATCAGGAACAATCACTATGAATCTGTTCAAGAAAATCGTTTTTGGCGTGGCTGTCATGGGTCTGATGGGCGCCGGTAATGCATCGGCTGCTGGCAAGATCACCCTCGATGGTTCAACCACCGTCGGCCCGATCGCCAAGGCTTTTGCTTCGTACTACAAGAAGAGCACTGGCGTTGACGTGACCGTCAGCGAGTCGGGTTCCGGTAACGGCGCCAAGAGCCTTATCAACAAGACCTGCGACATCGCCAACATGTCACGCGCGATGAAGGACAATGAGCTGGCCGCCGCCAGGTCGAAGGGCGTCAATCCGGTCGAGCATGTCGTTGCGCTCGATGGTATCGCCATCATCGTGCACCCCGGCAACCGGGTGTCCGGTCTGAGCAGGCGCCAGATTCGCGACATCTACTCCGGCAAGGTGACCAACTGGAGCGCGGTCGGTGGCCCGAACGCTCCGATCGTCATGATCCAGCGCGAGTCGAACAGCGGCACTCAGGACTCCTTCAAATCGCTTGTCATGGGCAAGGAGGCTCCGATCTCCAAGCGCTCCGAAACCCAGGCCAGCAACGGCGCGGTCAAGAGCCGCGTGGCTTCTACCCCGACCGCGGTCGGTTTCGTTGGCCTCGGTTATGTTGACTCTTCGGTCAAGGCGCTCAACGTCGATGGCATCGCGCCTACCGTCGAGACGGTCAAGAATGGCTCTTACCCGGTTGCCCGCCCGCTCTTCATGTACACCAACGGCCAGCCGACCGGCAACGTCGCCGAGTTCATCAACCTGAACAAAACTCCGGAAGGCAAAAAGATCATCAGCGAAATCGGTTTCGTGAACAACTACTGATCCGAACGAGACACGACGAACGATTCCGTTCTTTGAACGAAAGCCTGCCCATATCCCCGGCAGGCTTTCGGCTTTTTGCCGGGATCGATTTTTCCGGAGTTTCGCAGGAAACTGTCTCAAAGGCAAAGAGGATGCTCTTTTTTTGTTTTTCCCGGCGTTTGATACAGCCTCGTACAGGGGTGGTTTGCGTGCCCGTACCAGAGATGCGACATGGAGATAACTGGTAAAGGTACAGGCGCATTTTGCTGGCAATCTTTTCCGCCATTCGCGTGACGAACCGGGCGGATCATGCCGTTTGTAAATGAGGGCGCTCATTCATTAATTTCCGGGCACATAAAGCCTTTTTTCAAACAGACAAGGAGTAACGAATGAGAAAGCTGGGTACCGTTTTGACATCAGTGGCGATTATGGCCATGACCACGGTTGGCAACGTCGGAGCCGCCGGGAAGGGGATCGTGATCGATGGTTCGACCACCGTCGGGCCGATCTCCAAATCTTTCGCGGCCCTGTTCATGAAAAAGTACAAGGTGCCGGTGACGGTCAGCGAGTCCGGTTCGGGCAATGGCGCCAAGAGCCTCATCAACGGGAGCTGCGATATTGCCGACATGTCGCGCTCGATGAAGCCGCAGGAGATCGCGGCGGCAAAATCCAAAGGGGTCAATCCGGTGCAGAACGTCGTCGCCCTCGACGGTATCGCCGTTGTCGTGCATCCTTCAAACCCGGTTCGCGCTCTTACGGAGGCGCAGATTGCCGGCATTTATTCGGGCAGAATCACCAACTGGCGTCAGGCCGGCGGCCCGAATTTTCCGATTGTGGTGATCCAGCGTGAATCCAACAGCGGCACCCAGGAGACCTTTCGCGAGCTGGTCATGAAAGGCAAACAGGTGGCTCGCACCGCCGAAACCCAGGCCAGCAACGGCGCGGTCAAGAACCGCGTTTCGCAGACGCGGGGCGCTATCGGCTTTCTCGGCTTCGGTTATGTTGATGCTTCGGTCAAAAAGGTCGCCGTCAACGGCGTTGTTCCCTCGGTGACATCCGTGAAAAACAGAACCTACCCGCTTTCGCGACCGCTGTTCATGTACACGAATGGCCGCCCCTCCGGCATGGTCGCCAAATTTGTCGATCTGCCGAAAACTCCCGAAGGCAAGAGAATTATCAACGAGCTGGGTTTTGTGCCGAAGTACTGATTTTCTCTCTCGCAGCATCACGCTCGTATCATTTCAATGTCTTTCCTGCAACCGCCAAAGCCTCTCCGGTTGCAGGTTCCGGCATCGGTCGCCGGAAGCACAATCCGATGTTCCAGAATTGTAACAATCCGCCCTTTTTTTCTACCGGTTCAAGGCATAGATTTGGGGCGTTAAGTTGCCGCGTGAGCTTATATATTTTATTTAATCACAGGGGATGCCTCCAATGTCTGGCATACACGAACCGCACAGGTCGATAGCCTGCAAAACAGCAATGGTATGAGTGATGAGGTAGCATCGAGCCAGGGTCGGTCATCCGAGTTCATCGTCAGTGCGCAAAAGCACAAGATTCAGAAAATCAAGCAGAAAACCGGCGAGGCGACCCTGCTCCTGATTGCGTCTTTTGTGGCGATAGTTGTTCTGTTCATCTTCTATTTTGTCGCCCGCGACGCCATTCCATTCTTTCGGCTGCGAGGCTTCGCCGAATTTTTCACCAGCCCTGAGTGGTATCCGGCTGACGATCCGCCGCACTTCGGCGCTTTGGCCATCATTTACGGCAGCCTCATGGTGACGCTCGGTTCGGCGCTGATCGCCGTGCCGATGGGCGTGATCGCCTCGATCTGCCTCTCCGATATTCTTCCATTCTCGGTTCGCCAGTTGGTCAAGCCGGTCATCGAAATGCTGGCGGCGATTCCGTCGGTCGCCTTCGGATTTTTTGCCCTCGTCGTTTTCGCGCCGCTGCTTCAGAACCAGGGCGGCCCTATCCTGATGTGGACCTGGTGGGTCATCGCAGCGCCGTTCCTCTTGCTCTTCGTTATAGTGGTGTCGGAACTTCTGACGTCGTCGATTACCAAAGAGTCGATGAAAAAGCCGGTCAAAATGGCGCTTTCCACCGTTTTCGGGCTGCTGGCGATTCTGCTGCTCTACGTTGTCGGTCAGCATCTGCAAGGGCTGGTTATCATGAGCGGCACCAACGCGCTGAACGTTTCGATCATCCTGAGCTTCATGGCTTTACCCACCATCGTCAGCGTTTCGGAGGACGCGCTCCAGGCGGTTGGTCGCGAGCTTCGCGAGGGGAGTTACGCGCTTGGCGCGACCAGAGCCGAAACCATCATCAAAACGATTCTGCCTGCGGCCAGCAGCGGTATTCTCGCCGCGGTCATTCTCGGCATCATGCGCGCCCTCGGTGAAACGATGGTGGTCTGGATGGCGTCGGGCAACTCGTCAGCCGTCCCCGATCCGTTTTACAACTATCTCGATTCGGTGCGTACCCTGACGGCCACCATCGCCGGTGACATGGGCGAGGCCGACCAGGTGACCGGTTCGGCGCGTTTCCATGTTTTGTTCGCGATGGGGCTGCTCTTGCTCATCGTCAGCTTCGTGAGCAATCTTGTGAGTGAACGGATCGTTGTCCGTCAGCGCAAGATTCTTTCCGGACAGTGACGCCAACTCAATTTAATTGATGTGATCTTATGAATCTCGGTACCAGAAAGCTGCTCGATCGTTCATTCACCGCCCTCGGTTTCGGCTCGATCGTCATCATGGGCCTGGCGCTGCTGGTCGTGCTCACGCCGATTGTCACCAAAGGCGTGGGAGCGTTTGTTTTCCAGGGCACCATCGAGCACCGGAAGCTCCTTTTGAACGAGTTTCATCGCGGCGATGCCAGGGAGATAGAGAAGGAGGCGGCGGAGACGAACCGCTCTCGCCAGAAAGTTTTCGACATGCTCGCCACCTTCGATCAGGAACTCGACAAGATGGATTACGAGCAGCAGTCGAAATATCGCGACAGCTATGGCCAGGTCAAGACCGCGCTGCGTGCGCTTTTCGGCCCGCTGCCCGGTGACAGCGAACCGGCGCTGACCCGGTTCCAGTACGGTCAGACCAGATGGAACAAGGCCGAAGAGAAACTCCATGACCTGCTCTACGAGCAGAAGTGGGACTACTCCAATCCCGACGTGATCGCCAAGCCCTACGATGTGAGCCGCGCGGGCGCATTTACCGGAACCTCGCTGGCCGGTCTTTTTCCCTATGTCGAGGAGAATCTCGACAAGATGATGATGCCCGAATGGACCTTTTACTGGGGATTTTTTACCGAAAAATCGCTCGACGCGCACTTTTTCGGCGGCATCTGGCCTGAAATCCAGGGCACGATTTTTCTTGCCGTCGGCGCGATGGTTTTCGCCTTTCCGCTCGGCGTGATCGCGGCGATTTACTTCACCGAGTATGCTCGCGATGGTTTTCTGACCAGCATGTTGCGCAGCGCCAACAGTACGCTGGCCGGCGTGCCGAGCATCGTGTTCGGCCTGTTTGGTCTGGCCTTTTTCATCAACACGATTCATGTGTCGCACTCCAAAAGCGTGCTGGCCGGTTCGCTGACCCTGGCGATCATGATTCTGCCGACCATCATCCGCGCCGCCGAAGAGGCGATTCTGTCCGTGCCGAAAACCTACAAGGAGGCCTCGCTCAGCCTCGGTTCGACCAAGTGGAACACCATCATGACGGTGATTCTTCCGGCGGCGTTGCCGGGCATTCTGACCGGCGGCGTCATCAGCCTCGGCAGGGCGGCGGGCGAAACCGCGCCGATCATCTTCACGGCGGCGGTCAGCGTCGGCGCGGCCATCGGGCTGGGCGACGTGCTGGGTTCGCCAACGCCCGCGCTCTCCTGGAATATCTATAACCTCGCCAGCGAGCATGAGGCCGCTGCCGAAATCCGCCATGTCCAGTACGGCATGGTGCTCTCGCTCGTGATGATCGTGCTGCTGCTCAACCTGAGCGCCATTATCCTCAGGGCGCGCATATCCAAAAAACTTAAAGGGTGAGACTCATGCCAATGGCACTCGAAGCTACCGACACCAAGCAACAGGGCAACGGTTCACCGGCGCTCGATATTTATCTTCCTCCGGAGCGCAAAAAGATCACCGGCGGCGGCACGCCCCACGTGGTGGCCAAGAACTTTTCGATCTACTACGGCGAGTTCGAGGCGGTCAAGAAGGTCAACGCCGATATTCTCTCCAAATACGTGACGGCCATCATTGGTCCGAGCGGATGCGGCAAGAGCACCTTTCTGCGGGCGATCAACCGGATGAACGACCTGATTCCGAACTGCCACACCACCGGTGCGTTAATGTTTGATGGCGAAGATGTTTATGGTAAATTCACCGACGAGGTTCTTCTGCGCAAGAAGATCGGCATGGTGTTCCAGAAGCCGAATCCTTTCCCGAAATCGATATTCGACAACATCGCCTACGGCCCGCGCCTGCATGGCGTGAAGGACAAGAAGACGCTCGAAGGCCTCGTCGAAAAGAGCCTGCGCAAGGCTGCGCTCTGGGACGAGGTGAACGACCGGCTCGACAAGAACGCGCTTGGCTTGTCGGGCGGCCAGCAGCAGCGGTTGTGCGTGGCGCGCACGCTGGCCGTCGAGCCGGAGATTCTGTTGCTCGACGAACCAACCTCGGCGCTCGATCCGAAAGCCACGGCCAAGATCGAGGATCTCATCCAGGAGCTTCGCGGCAGCTACACCATCATGATCGTGACGCACAACATGCAGCAGGCTTCGAGGGTGTCGGACTACACGATGTTCTTTTACGAAGGCGTGCTCGTGGAACATGCGCCGACCACCCGGTTGTTCACCAAGCCGAAAGACCAGATGACCGAGGATTACATTACCGGAAGATTCAGCTAACGAAAACGTTTATTCCCATGTCGGAACGACCCGTACACGAGTACATCAAGGAACTTTCGGAAGCTCTTGTCCAGCTTTCTGACAAGGTGCTGCAAAATTTCAGGGAGGCGCTCTACGCCGTCACTCATCAGGATGTGCAGAGTGCGAGGAAGATCAGGATCGTTGACGACGAAATCGACCAGACCGAGGTAAAGCTCGAAGAGCAGTGCCTGGCGTTTCTGGCGCTTCAGCAGCCGGTCGCCCGCGATTTGCGGACGATGGTGACCATGATAAAGATCAACGACGATCTGGAACGCATCGGTGACTTGGCCGTGCACATCATCGAGCGGATGCCGGAGCTTGGCCCGGAGGTGATGGGGCGCTACGAGTTCGAGAAGATGGGCAATCTCTCGGCAGTCATGGTGAAGAAGGCCATCGAAGCGTTTGTCTCTGGCGACAAACAGCTTGCCGAAAAAGTGTGCGAGATGGACGAGGATGTCGATGCGATGCACCGTGTTGTGTTCAAGAAGGTGGCCGACGCCATGAAAGCCTGCAACACCGACACCGAGCAGTTGCTGGCTGTCCTGAGCGTGTCGCGCTACATCGAGCGCATGGCCGACCACGCCACCCGAATCGCCCGTGAGGTGATTTATCTGGTCACGGGCGAAATCGTCCGCCACACCGAAGACACCTTTGAAAAACTGATCCAGTCGCTCAAGGACTGAACGCTGTAACCTCAGCCGCTGATGCGGCTTACGAAACTGAATCCCGCTGTCGGAATGTGTGCTCCGGTGGCGGGATTTTTTTGTGGTGGGGGGGGAGAGGATTGGTGGGAAGTGTTGTGAGTGTGATTTTGTGTATTTACATTGATAAGAGAAATTTTGAAAAAATAGAGTTTATACCAGCAATGTTATTTAAAAAACTTATATGAAAAATATTGCTTCTAAAATTGAAGAACTTATAAGTATTGGCTTTAATATTAAAGTTTATACAGATTATGATAGCTGGTCAAATAGAGTTTATTTTTTCCTTTCAACTGCAATTGATGAAGATACAGCAAATAAATTTCGTGATTTATTAGACTTAATATCTTGGAAGTCCAGTTTGGAAAAACAACTTGGTCATTTAGAAGGCCTTGCGGTTCGCCTTATTGATGAAAATTTCAAAAATGGATCATCTGTATCTGAAAATACTACGACTACATTAAAATCACCAATACATCTAACCAAAAAAGTATTTGTCGTCCACGGACACGACAATGAGGCAAAAGAAACAGTTGCTCGCTTCATTGAACGACTGAGTCTTGTTCCTGTTATTCTTCATGAACAACCTAATTCTGGGCGAACGGTTATCGAGAAATTTGAAGTTTTTTCAGACGTTGGCTTTGCGGTTGTACTTCTAACGCCTGATGATGTCGGTGCATCCTCAAAGGATCAAAAGAGTCTCAATCCTCGTGCTCGCCAAAATGTTATTCTTGAACTTGGTTATTTTATGGGCAAGCTTTCACGATTTAGAGTTTGTGCTTTGTATAAACATGGGGTTGAAATACCTTCAGACTATCAGGGTGTACTCTACATTGAACTTGATTCTGCGGGGGGATGGAAAAAGAAGTTGGCACAAGAGTTGGTGGAGGCTAACTTTTCAATTGATCTTGACGGATTACTGCACGCATAAAAGCCAAGTTGATTATATAACAAATGCTAACCCTTCCAAGTCAAACTGATATTCCTTCTAAAGCGGATAGTGAACTTAATCGTCCGCCCTAAGTGTTAACATAGATGTCGCCTCAAGTAGAGGAGGCGAATTATGGGTTATTCACATGCCGTGAGACACAGTGTCCTGAAAAAAGTGCTGC
>NZ_SDGU01000026.1 GCF_004118635.1 Chlorobaculum sp. 24CR
GCATGGGAAATGAACCGGGAGGTGGTTCTGAACCCGGACGAAAAGTGAACAATTTTTTTCAAAAAAAAGCGACATCTCTGTTGACATAAAGCGCCTTCAATCCTGCCTTGCCACCAAAACGCTACCGTTACATTGCGAAAAACGATACGATCCACAAAACCCGAAAGAGCTTGCGGACTTTAAAAAACAACTGCACTCATTCCTCGCCAATCTGGCTTCCGAATCCCCCTACATCGCTCGTGGCATTATTAATCAAAGACCATATGCCCCTGAAGAGCCATCATCCCGTTTAGGTCTTGCAGCCATACTCGTCAAACGTCTCGATGCCAGAAACGCACCCGGACTTCAAGCATTGAGCGATGAGGAAAAAGATGAATTGAGAGCAAAGGCAAAAGAAGAGCAAGAGTGGCTCAAAAACTCAGACTGGTAAAACACTCACCGCCCAACGAACGGGTTAACGATTCTCAAGCCCATAATGTTGTGCTCGTTGTGAAGGTCTTCTGAATAGAGAGTATCGCAATCTGCCTGAAGCGCGGCAGCGACAATCAGTGAATCGTAGTAACTGTAACCCCAACGCTCCTTTACGTCGAGCGCTACCCGGCAGAGATCAATCGTTGTGTTGACCCGACACAGTCCTGCAAGCACCGAATCGAGATATTTCCGGCAATCAGCGACTGAAAAGGGAACCTCGAACTTTTTGGTCGCTACGTTGATGAACTCCTGAACGACCTGCGCGCTGATGCCCCCTTTGCCACCCTGCAAGGCACTCCTGATGAGGCCGGTCGCAACCTCCTTCTTTGAGGGATTCGCTTGATCCAGAGAGTAAACAATAATGTTGGTGTCAAGAAAATAGTTACCGCTCATTCATCTCCTCCCGGCTGAACTTTCTTCCCGGCCTGACGTAGTTAAGAGAGTGCATCAGTGCATCGAACTCCCTTGCCCGCGCTTCCGCCTTCACATATTGCCGGAGCCAGCCCCTGAAAGTTTCGTTCAGGGTGGTATGCTCACGTTGCGCCTTCTCCCGCGCCTTGCGAATCAGCTCTTCATCGGCGCTGAGGGTAATGTTTTTCAACATTTTTGACTCCTAATTAATCTTCTTGGTGTACACGGCTTTCGCGTACAATATACCAAAGAATCATCAAAATAGTTCATGAGATACTCCCCGATGCCGATGGAGTAAAATCCTATCCCACCCGCTCGAAACAGGCTACCGTCTCGATGTGGTTGGTCTGCGGGAACATGTCCACCGGCTGGGCGGAGCTCATGCGATAGCCTCGGGCGGCGATCTCTTTGCCGTCGCGGGCGAGGTTGTCGGGGTTGCAACTGACGTAAACGATGCGGTCGGGCTGAAGCTTGAGCATGGTGTCGAGCGCTTTGGGGTGCATTCCGGCGCGTGGGGGGTCGGTGACGATGATGCGGGGTTTGGCGTAGGGTTCGAGCGCCTCCTGCATGGCGTGGAAGTTTTTGAGGTCGGCCTGAAAGAAAACTGTGTTTGCGAGGCCATTGAGTTCGGCGTTCATCTCGGCGTCCTTGACGGCGCTTTCGACCACCTCGATGCCGATGGCCTGCTTGCAGTGGCGGGCGAGGTAGAGCGTGATGGTGCCGGTGCCGCAGTAGAGGTCATAGACCGTGTCCTCCGGCGTGATGCCGCCGACGGCGATGATCTGGTCGTAGAGCGTTTCGGCCTGGCGGGTGTTGGTCTGGAAGAAGGAGTTGGCGGAAATCCGGAAGTCGAGGTCGCCGAGCCGTTCGGTCACAAATCCTTCGCCGCTGATGACGTACTCTTGCTCACCGACCGCGACCGTGTTTTTGCGCGTGGTAACGTTGTTGAGCAGGGTCATCTGCTGCTCCGGCATGGCCACTTCGAGCTGCTCCTTCAGCGCTTGCATAAGCGCCGCGTCATACCACGAGGTGACGATGTTGACCATGAGCTGATCGTAGCGCTCGCTGTAGCGGAGCATGAGGTTGCGCAGGTACCCTTCGTGCGCTTTGGCGGCGTAAGGCGCGAGGCCGCGTTCGAGGGCGAAGTCGCGTACAGCGTTCAGCACCCGGTTCATGCACTCTTTGGCGAGGTAGCAGGTGTCGAGGTCGAGCACCTTCTCGAAGTTGCCCGGCGCGTGAAAGCCGAGGGCGAAGGTTTTGGGTTTGGCGAGCTGGTCGCTGTCGATCTCGCTCTGGAGCAGGTAGCGCATGTTGGAGCAGGAGAACTCCACCTTGTTGCGGTAGTGCAGCGCGTCGGGCGCGGCCAGCACCGGCAGCACCTCGGGGTTCTCGAAGCCGCCGATGTGCGCGAGCGAGTCGGTCACCTTTTTGTGCTTGTAGCGAAGCTGCGCCTCGTAGCTGACGTGCATCCACTTGCACCCGCCGCAGGAGCCGAAGACCGGGCAGACCGGCTCGACGCGATCCGGCGACGCTTCGAGCACCTCGATAGCCTTCGCTTCGAGGTAGCGCGACTTGACCTTGTAAACCTGCGCCGAGACGCGGTCGCCGGGTGCGAGAATGCCGGAGACCATCACGCCCATCCCCTCGGTTGTTTTGCCGAAGCACTTGTCGCGCTCGGCGTGGTCGATGATGTTGAGTTCGATGATGTCGCCTTTTCTGTAGCGGATTTCCTGTTGTTCCAATGGAGTTCGATGAAAAGATTATCGTGAATGCAATGGCGGGCCGACAAGCAACGCAGCGCCGAAGACCCCCGCGCTGTCGCCAAGCAGCGGCGGCAGAAGCGGAATGTCGAACGAGTGGTTGAAGACGTTTTTGGCGATGGCCTCGCGCGCCTCCGGGGTGTAGAGCTGGCGGATGTTGCCCACGCCGCCGCCTATGATGACGAGGTCGGGGTCGAGAATGTTGATGACCGCGGCCAGCGCTACGCCGAATTTTTCGACGAGCCGCTCGATGGTCTGCCGCGCGAAGTCGTCGCGGCCCGTCGATGCGGCGATCTGCTTCAGTGAGGCTTTGCGACCACTGAGAGCCGCGTAGTGACGTTCGAGCGCCGGGCCGGAGATGACCGTCTCGACGCAGCCGCGCCACCCGCAATAGCATTTCGCGTTTTCACCCGGCACCGGATTGTGGCCCCACTCTCCGGCGATGCCGTGCGCGCCGCGTACCACCCGCCCGTCGCGCACGATGCCGCCGCCAACGCCGGTGCCGAGGATGATGCCGAAGGCCGTCGCGCCGGGCCGGGCCATCTCGTCGCGCCCCGCGCCAAGCATCGACTCGGCGAGCGCGAAGCAGTTGGCGTCGTTCTCGATCAGTACCTCCAGCCGGAGCGCCTCGCGCAAATCGCGCAAGAGCGGCATTCCGTTCAGGCAGACGGTGTTCGAGTTGCTGATAACCCCGTCGCTGCCATCAGCGCGTCCGGGCGTACCGATGCCGATTTGCTCCGGCAGATCGAGGCCCGACTTTTCAGCCATCGTCTCGACGAGACTTTTGATCTGCATCAGGATGTGGCCGTAGCCTTGCTCCTGCTCCGTGGGGATTCGGTGGCGCAAGACGGGGCGCGATTCTTCGTCGAGAATCACCCCCTCGATCTTGGTGCCGCCGAGATCGATTCCCCAGCGATTCATTCCGCGCCTCCTGTCCGCATCGCCCGCTGGTGGATGAAGTTTTTGACAAACCAGGCGAACGCCGTATAGATCACCGCCGCGCAGGCGAGGCCGATCACGATACCGCCAAGCACGTCGCCGGGGTAGTGCACGCCGATGTAAATCCGCGAAAAGGCAACCATGGCGGCGTAGAAAATCACGACCACGGCGAACGCCTTGTCAACCGTTTCGCCCTTCCAGAAGAAGAGCCAGACGAGGCTCGCGATGACGGTCGAGTTGGCGGCGTGCGAAGAGGCGAACGACCACGAGCGCGTCTGATCAACCAGCAACCGCACCCCGTCGAGAGCGAAGCAGGGGCGCACGCGCTGGAACAGTGGTTTGAAAATACCGGAAGCGGTGTAGTCAGCGAGGCCGATGGCGAGAAGGATCAGGGGAACGACGTAGAGAGCGTCCTTCCCCTTTCTGACGAAAATGAAGAGTCCGAAGAGCACGAAAAGGTGAAACGAGAGCTTCGGGCTGGTCAGCATCAGCATCAGGTCGTCCAGCTCCGGACGGACCAGGCCGTGGTTCAGGAGCTGGAAAAGCCACGCATCCGCCTGTTCGAGACCGCCCATCTTGGGTTACTTTTTCTTGCCTCCCTTTTTCGAGCCCTGCGCCGGTTTGGTGGCGGCGGCAACCTGCTTGGCCGCAGCGGCCTTGTCCTCGTCGGTGATGGTGGCGTTCATGTAGGCCTGCTGGGCAATGCTGAAGACGTTGAACATCAGGTAGTACAGCCCCAGGCCCGCCGGCATGTTGTTGAAGAAGAGCAGCATCATGATCGGGAACATCCAGAGCATGATCTTCATCTGCTCGTTGGGCTGCGCGGTCGGCGTGATCTTCTGCTGGAAAAACACGGTCACGGCCATCAGGATCGGCATGAGGGCGATATGGTCGCCGTAGAGCGGAATCGAGAAGCCGAAGTCGAAGATCGAATCGGGCACAGAGAGATCCTTCGCCCAGAGGAAGCCGTGCTGGCGAAGCTGGATCGAGGAGCGGAACACGTAGAACATCGCGAAAAGCAGCGGCATCTGGATCAAGGTCGGCAGGCACCCGCCGAGCGGATTGACGCCCGCCTCCTTGTAGATGCGTCCGAGTTCGCTCTGCATCTTGGCGGGGTTGTCCTTGTACTTCTCCTGAAGCTCCTGCATCATCGGCTGCAGGGCGGCCATCTTTTTCATCGACTTGGTCGAGGCCAGCGAAAGCGGATAGGTCACCATCTTGATGAGGAAGGCGAAGATGATGATGATGAGACCGTAGTTGGTCACATACTTGTTCATCCAGTTGAAGATCGGCAAAATGAGATATTCAGCGAACGGGCGGGTAAGCCAGTCCCAGCCGAAGTCCATGATCTTTTCGAGCCCGACGCCCAGCGAGCGCACGGTGTTGTAGGAGAGCGGCCCAACATAGAGGCGGTAGCGGTCATCAACGACGTTCTGGCCCACCGGAACCGCCATTTTCAGGGCCGCGACGTAGTTCTCGAATTCGCCGCCAGCCTTTTTCGAGCCTTGCAGATAGACCCCTTCGGTGCTCCTCTGCGGTATGATTGCCGAGACGAAATACTTGTTCCTGACAGCAATCCATTCAGCCTTTCCCGACTCCTCTTCCTGATAGGATTTCTTGGCGTCGCTGGCATCGAGCTTGAGCAGACCGCCGCCGAGATAAGCGCCGGCAAGCGCGTTGGCCGACTCGTCCACCTTATCCTTTTCGGAGTACACCAGGCCCCCGTCCCAATTGAGCTGGTACGCATTGCCAGCAATGGTCGAACCGAAACCATTGAGCTTGAGGTCGTAATCGACCACATAGCTGTCGCCGCTGAAGGTGTAGGTCACCGTGATGCTGCGCGCGGCATCGACATCGAGTACATAGCTGACCGAGAGCTTCTCTTTGCCGGTTACCGTTTCGGAGGTTTTGGCGTCGAGACTTCTGAAATAGAGATCGCGCGTGTCGATGCGCTTGCCGTCACTGCTCAAAAAGAGCATGGAGAGCGCGCCTTTATCGCCGGAGGAGACCAGATTGAAGGGCTTGCCGTTCACATCGAAGTGCTTTTTGAGCACGAGCGACTTGAGCGTGGCGCCTTTGGAGGAGAGCTTCGCCGTGAACAGATCGTTGTTGACGGTGATGGTTTTTTCCGTGCCGACCGAGGCCTGTGCGAACGAACCGAAGCTGTCCGCCTTTGCCGTCGCCGCCATTGCCGGTGACGGAGCAGGCAATGAATCCGTGGGTGCTTTCTGAACCGCCTCGCGTGGAGCCGTCGCCTTTTCAAGCCCCAGCTTCTGCTCGGGCTTCATGAACTGGAGCCATACGATCATGATCGCAGCAATCAGGGCAAACCCTATCACCGAATTTCTGTCCATTACTTCGAATCTTTTGAATTACCTGCGGATTTCACTGATTTTGGCGGCACCGGATCGTAACCGCCTTTTGAAAACGGATTGCAACGAAGCACCCTCCAGACGGTCAGCCAGGAGGCGTAGAAAAAATTGTGCTGCCGGAACGCCTCAATGGCATAGTGGGAACAGGTGGGATGGTACTTGCAGGAGGGGCCAAGCATCGGAGAAATGAACGACTGGTAAAACTTTATCAGGAGAATCGGCACGAAGTTCAGCAGTTGACCAGGGGTACTGCCGTTGTTTTCCGTCCCGTTATTCCGTTGATTGCCCGTATTATTCAACCCTGTCGCCCTCCCGCGCCTGCGGCAGCCTGTTCGATAGAAGATTTTTCAGCATGTGCCGTATTTCAGCCCGGAACCTCTCCAGCGCCGGAATGGCATCGGCCCGGCCCCGGTATAAAAACGCCAGCATCACCTGATAATCAACTTTCCCGGCTTCAGAAGCAAGCGCTCTGGTCAAAATATTTTTTTCGAGCCGGTAAGCCTCGCGCATCAGGCGCTTGATCCGGTTGCGATCAACGGCTCTTGGGGCAAGCTTCTTGCCAACGGTAAACAGCACCCTGACCGGCATTCCGGGGGCCTGATCGACCGGTTGCGTAAAAGAGTAGATCAGCAGGAGCGAACCTCCCTTTAAGCGGCCGCCCTGGTTGAACAGACGGGAAATGGCGCTTTTTCCCCGGACTATTTCGGCCTTTGGCAGGGCATTTGAGCGTTTTTCCGAAAGCATGCCGTTCATGCACGCTGAACAGTCCGGAAGTCGAAGCATGGCTCCCTTCCGGCCTGTACGTTACCGTTTCGACGAGCTCATCGAGCTGCTGACGCTCAGGGAGTGACGACCCTTGGCGCGGCGGGAGTTAATAACCCTGCGACCGTTCTTGGTAGCCATTCTCTGCCTGAAGCCATGCTTGTTGCGCCTTTTCCTGTTGCTCGGCTGAAAAGTCCTTTTCATCTCCTCAAAACTCCTCTCAAATGATTGATTAAAAATACAGGACGTTCAATGTATCATTTTACTCACTGATAAACAAGAAAACTCGACATTCAAACACTTGTCAACACCCTCGACCCAAACAGATTTCCACACTGTGGATAACTTGTGGATAAAAATATTTCCGCCCACCAGAACCCAATAAACAGCGCCATACCAAGCCATCAACATATGTGGACAACTTTTCCGCACAAAACCAATAAGTAAATACAAAACAACAGGATACGATGTTGAGAAATCCGTTTGCGAACCACACTCGATCTGTTGCCAAAATCGGTAGCGTGATTGTTTTTTGTCCACCGAAAACAGTACCTTGTAAACAGAAAATGTTGATGAATCACCAAAACAGCGCCTTTCCCGCTCCACTCCCATGCCCGATACGATCCAGCAAGAAGCTCCAGAGCAACTGAAAATAACCCCGACGCATGGCAAGCCATTCGCGGAAAAGGTATGGAGCGCGTGTCTCGGGCTGATCGAGGAGAACATCAACAGCCTGGCCTTCAAAACCTGGTTCCTGCCGATCAAGCCACTCTCGTTTTCCGGAAGCGAACTGACCATCGAGGTGCCGAGTCAGTTTTTCTACGAGTGGATCGAAGAGAACTACTCGGTGCACGTCAAGCAGGCGCTCCGCCAGGTAATCGGTCCGGAAGCGAAGCTGATGTACTCCATCGTGATGGACAAATCACAGGGCCAGCCAGTGACCATCGAACTACCCCACCAGACCGACGCCGCTCCGGCGGAAAGAAAGGGGCGCGCAGAGGATTTCGGAGAGAAAGCTCCGACCAGACGTGAACGATTCGAAAACGGACGCGCCAGGTTCGAGTGTAACCTCAACCCGAAATACACCTTTTCGACCCTCATCCGGGGCGATTGCAACTCGCTGGCGTTCGCCGCATCAAAATCGATCGCCCAGAATCCCGGCCAGAACGCCTTCAACCCGCTGGTCATCTACGGTGGCGTGGGGCTGGGCAAGACTCACATGATGCAGGCCATCGGCAACTCGGTACTTGAAAACCGCATCTCCGACGCCGTACTCTACGTGTCGAGCGAAAAGTTCGCCATCGATTTCGTCAACGCAATCCAGAACGGCAACATCCAGGAGTTTTCGTCGTTCTACCGGAACATCGACGTGCTGATTATCGACGACATCCAGTTTTTCGCCGGCAAAGAGAAGACCCAGGAGGAAATCTTCCACATTTTCAACACCCTGCATCAGTCCAACAAGCAGATCATCCTCTCGGCTGACCGGCCAATCAAGGAGATCAAGGGGATCGAAGATCGGCTCATTTCGCGCTTCAACTGGGGACTCTCGACCGACATCCAGGCTCCGGAGTACGAAACCCGCAAGGCGATCATCCAGAGCAAGCTCAAGCAGAGTGGCGTGTCGCTCGATCCGGTAGTGATCGAATTCATCGCGACCAACGTCACCAACAACGTTCGCGAGCTCGAAGGGTGCATCGTCAAGCTGCTGGCCGCCCACTCGCTCGACAACCAGGAGATCGACCTGGCCTTCACCAAATCGACCCTCAAGGATATCATCCGGTACAATACCAAGCAACTCACTCTCGAAACGATTGAAAAAGCGGTCTGTGGCTATTTTTCGATCACCCCGAACGACCTCAAGGGCAAATCGAAAAAAAAGGAGATTGCCGTCGGACGGCAAATCGCCATGTATCTGTCCAAAGAGATGACCGGCTCATCACTGAAAACCATCGGTCTGCACTTCGGTGGACGCGACCACTCAACGGTCATCCACGCCCTGAACACCATCGAAAAAAAGGTCGTCGCGTCAAACGATGAGCGCAAGAAAATCGAGGAACTCAGGAAAAGAATCGAAATCATGTCGATGTAACCGGTAAACTGTGTATAACCTGTTAAATTCCTGTTGACGGATTCTTGATGAGTACGCACTTATCAACACTGAGCGGAATTCATGAAAATGCCCCAACAAACCACCAACATGGCCCCCGGTAAGAAATGCACAGTTCATCCACACAAAAAAACGTCTCAAGCATCCCGGTAAACTGTTCATTTATAAAAAGATAGAATCAAGGGGCGGCAAGCAGTCCAGATTTCCACACGATCAACAACAACAACAACTCCTTTATATAAAAGAATAAAGATTGTAAGAAGATGAAATTCAATACGACCATCAAGCGACTCCAGGAGGCTGCCAACCGGGTCATTCTTGCCGTACCGGCCAAGTCACTGGATGCACGTTTCGACAATATCAACATGACCCTTGAAAACGGGATGCTTACGATGTACGCTACTGATGGTGAGCTGTCGATCACCACGAAGTGCGACGTGGCTTCGACTGACAAAGGGAACATTGCTATCCGGGCCAGGACATTGCAGGATTTTCTGCGCAGTATGTATGAAACCGACGTCACCTTCGATATTGAGCGGCAGTCGATCGGCGAACTCGGTACCATTCACATCGCTACCGACAAGGGGCGGTACCGCATTCCGTGTACCTTCACCTCAAAACCGGAGAACCAGGAGCGGAATTTCGACCTCTCCATTGAGCTTCAGCCCAACGAGTTGCAGGACATGATCCACAAGACGCTCTTTGCGTGCAGCGTTGATGGCATGCGCCCGGCGATGATGGGGGTTTTGTTCGAGTTCGATGAAGAGCACATCACCGCCGTATCGACCGACGGCCATCGGCTTGTCCGTTGCCGCAAAAAAGCCGTGGTAGCAGTTACCGAAAAGCAGAAGATCGTCGTGCCTGCACGAGTCCTCTCCATCATTCAGAGAATGGTGACCGGCGAAGAGGTGAAGATGACCATCGACTCGGAACGCCGGAACGTCAAATTCAAAACCGATACCATGGAGCTGGAGTCGGCGCTCATCGTTGAACCCTATCCCAACTACGAGGCGGTCATACCGGTCGAGAACGACAAACAGCTCGTCACCGATCGTGGGCAATTGCACGATTCGGTCAAGAGGGTCGGAAGGTTTTCGAGCATCGGCGACCTGAAGCTCAGCGCCCAGGATTCGCAGATCAGGGTGATGGCCGAGAACGCCAGCGAGGGAGAGTCCGCGCAGGAAGAGTTTGGGTGTACCTTTAACGGAGAGGAGATCACCATCGGCTTTAACACGAAATTTGTCGAGGCGGCGCTTTCGCATATCGACACCGACGAGGTGCTGATCGAGATGAATTCGCCGAAAACCGCCGTGCTTTTCAAACCGAAAAGCGCGGAAAAGACGGATGACCTCATGATTCTGGTCATGCCGGTCAGAATCAATAACTGACTGGAAGTGAGTTGCGGCTGAAGAACATCACCGTCGAGCATTTCAGGAACCACCGCCACCTGGAGTTCGAGCCGGGACAACGCATTACCAACATTCACGGTAGTAACGGCTCAGGTAAGACAACGATACTCGAGGCGATCCACTATTGCGCACTGACCAGAGGGTTCAGTGGTAACAGCGACAGGGATTGCCTCAGGTTCGGGGAGGAGCTGTTCACCATACGCTCCTCCTTTGAGAGTGACCGTGGCGGCGAAACCAGGGTCGTCGTGGCATACGAGCCAGAGAGGCAGAAGCGGATTCTGGTCAACGACCAGGAGTTACCGACCTTTTCAAAGCATATTGGCCTCATTCCGTGCGTAACCTTCACGCCGAGGGAGCTGGTCATCATCACCGGTGGGCCGGTTGAACGACGCCGGTTCATCGATACGGCTATCTGCCAGTACGACAGGAAGTATCTTTCCGATCTGTTGCAGTATCGCAGAGTACTGCAACAGCGTAATGCCCTGTTGGCTTCATACGGCGACCCGGCGGCCGTCGAAACATCGCTGGAGGTGCTCACCGATCAGCTCGTTACGCACGCCGTAGAGATCGTCGCGGCAAGAGAGCGATTTATCAACAGTTTCAGCGTAATGCTCGATGAGGTGTATCGATGGCATCCGGATGGGGCAAAAAACGCAATTACCTATCACTCAACGCTTCAGCACGGTGAAACGCACCTCTCGAAAGCAGAGATGCTTACCTGTTTCAGCCAACGGTATCGCGCCCTGAAGCGGCAGGAGTTGCTGAGAAGACAGACCCTGGCAGGCCCGCACAGGGATGATCTGCAATTATACCTCAATGGCAGGGAGATACGAAAATACGCCTCGCAGGGACAGCAACGCGCGTTCCTGGTGGCGATGAAAATGACCATGCACGCCTATCTGCACGAACATTCAGACGAGATGCCGGTCGCGTTGCTCGACGACCTGTTCAGCGAACTGGATTCGAAGGTATCGGCCATCATGCTTGAAACGCTCTCGTCGAAGGGACAGGTCATTATCACATCGACGGAAAAAAGAGAAGGAGAGGCAATGACGGCATTTTCAATCGATGATTACAGGATTACGTCAGGAAAAGAAAAATGACGAAAAAAAAATCACCAAGAGCGCTTGGTTCACTCATGTCTGATGTGTGTCGGAAAATTGGCATGACCGAGGCATACGAAGAGTACAGAACGCTTCAGATGTGGGAGAGCGTTGTCGGAGAAGCTATATCGAGGGTAACGTCGGTTGAGAAGATCAAAGAGGGTGAGTTGTATGTCAGGGTACGGAATCCATCGTGGAGGATGGAACTCAATTTTCGGAAACGGGATATTGTGGCGCGACTGAACAAGGCTATCGGTTACCAGATGATCAGAACGATCATTTTCAGATAAACAGGAAACGCTGCTTTTCCACAGCGTTTCCTGTTTATTATAAGTTACTATAAATAAATAACTTAATCAGATATTGCAGGTGAGGTTGTACATCTCGATCATCTTTTCCGCGAATGATTTTCCAAACACTCTGCACTGCTCGAATTCAGGCTCGTGAGGTTGGAACTTCACCATCAGGTTCTTGTCGAACACCTTGAGCTTGAGATTGGCCAGATTGCTTTCGATGATCTTCACACCTTCACCGCTCCAGCCATATGAACCAAAAGCTGCGGTCAGTTTGCCACGATCGCGCAAAGGATTGAGCACAGCAAAGATGTTGTAAATCTGCTGGACGATGTTCTGGTTGATGGTCGGAGAACCGATGATGATGCCCATCGAGTGAGCGATCTTCTCTTCGAGCTTTTCGGATGACATATTCTCGATATCACAAACATCGACGTTGAAGTCACATGCCGACCGCAAACCTTCGGCAATCTTCTGGGCGAGCACCGAGGTGTTTTCGTACGCGGAGACGTAGGCGATGAGAATGCTCTTTTCGTTTGGCATCGCGATGGCCGCTTGTGAAAAACGCTGGGAACGATCGACGTACTTTTTCCAGTCCGAACGGAGAATCGGGCCGTGACCGGGACAAATTGTGTGAATGTCAAGCGGACGAATCTTTTCAATCGCCTGAAGCATGTACTTGCTGAAGGGTCTCAGAATTGCGTCAAAGTAGTATTTGAAAGCGTCGTCGAAATCACCGCAAAGGTCGTCATACATCGCTTCGTTGCAGTAGTGGGAGCCGAAAGAGTCGCAGGTGAAGAGTACGCGATCTTCTTCGAGCCACGAGTAGATCGTGTCGGGCCAGTGCAGGTTGGGCGCGCCGATAAAGTGGATCGTCTTGTTGCCGAGGTCGAGCTTGTCGCCGTTCTTGACGACAATGTGCTTGAAGTCGTGACCGGTCTGGTCGCGCAGAAATTTGATGGCGTTACCGCTACCGACCACGGTGGCGTTGGGCGCAACAGAGAGTAGGTTATGCACGTTGCCGGAGTGGTCTGGTTCGGTGTGATCGACGATAATGTATTCGATCTCCTCGGGATTGACCACCTTCTTGATTTTCTCGAGGTAAGTTGGCCAGAACTTCAGCTTGGTGGTTTCGACTACTGTTTTTTTTTCGGCATTGATGAAGTAAGAGTTGTAAGTGGTGCCGTATTTGGTTTCCATGACGATATCGAAAGTGATAAGGCCCGGATCGAGTACGCCAATCCAGGAAACATCGTCGGTAATCGGGAGTATTTTGTCGTCAATCATAAAATGTTAAGTATTTTGTTTGATAAAATCATGATATATAATCGCAAGATCGTATGAAAAGTTTAAAAAATTAGGAGAATTAAAACGGCGTTGCATCCCGATAAATATCCTGCGTATCAAGAATACGAATTTCGCGAACTACTTCGATACCGTCAGGCGAAAAGGCGAACAGGGTGTCAGCGGAAAAGATCGTGCTGAAATCCTGTGGTTTGAAAAATGGCAGGAACTTCTGTGTGAATTCATCGAGGCGTTTCAAATAGAAACCGGTGTTTTCATCAGGTTGTTCCTTGTTCCAATCATCAGCAAGACGCCCTTTGTCAACGAACGTCGAAGGATTACCGGTTCCGGCGATGTAATAGGTCATGCGGTCGCCTTTTGAAACTTCCATTCCCTGCCTGAGTGCGATTTCGTAAGTTATTGATTTGGAACGCTTTCCGGAACGCACATCAGCCGCATACTGATCGAGCGGAGTTTTCATAGATTCGGTTCTGGAAAACTCGGTGATATTGAGTCGATGGTTCATGAGGTCGTCGCGATAGCGGACGTACAGATCGTGAAGAGCCTGAATGTCATCCCTGAGCAGGAGAATGAATCCTTCCCGAATGAAATCACGTCCGAACTTTTCCCCGCTTCGGCTCACGAAGGCTGACCCTTTCAGCTTCAGCTTGTCATGATAGTCGAGCAACACGTAGTTCTTTTTCATGTAGGAGATCATCTTTCTGAAACGGCCGTCGAAAGAGATTCTGATGCCAGAAGGCATGGTCGATGAAACCTCCTCGACCAGCTTGCGTTCATCTTCTTCGGAGATGACGTTGGTCGGAGGAACCAGAAAAATACCGTCGGTATCGACTTCGATAACTTGTGCTCCGCGAGACTCGAACTCTCTTATCATTGATTTGGCTATCTCTTGTCCTTTGGAGGTGACGCGGTCAGCTTCTTCAAAATCATTGAAAATACCACTGCTGAAGCCAAGATAACCATACATGGCGTTGATGATGATCTTGAACGATGATTGCATGGCGTCGAAGTTGTAGGCAACTGATCGATTACCGGCCTCACTCTCCTCTTGTGCTCGTTTCTTGGCTGAAAAGCGCAAGTCTTTGATATCCTTGAGAATAGTAGGAAATGCTTTCAGGGTGTCGGTTTTCGGACAGACTCCGTACGAAAGCATGATCGAAGGATAGAGCGATTCAACGTCGGCATAGACAATCGGACCGAGAATGCCTTTGATGAAAACTTCGGTAAATCCACCGGAGTGCTGCTGACCGATGGATGGACGGGGAATGGAGACTTTCTTTTTGAGATATTCACGAATCATAATTGCTTCGATCTTGGCGGCAGGTCCGAGTCTTGACGTGTTGGCATAGGTGTAGGGCACCATGCTGGTCATGCTGAAATTGGTGCCGGAAAGCAGGGTGGCTAATTCACGGGTTTCACGCACATCGTCGAGCGCGTAGGCGAGTAACGTTTCGGGATTGTTGTCCCAAGTCGAGGCGATATCCTTGTAGCTGACGTAGGTCCTGTTCGGAGAGGCAAAGCCGAAAAATTTTGCGACCGCCTTCAGTCCGTAACTTGGGAGAATACGTTTGGAGGTGTCGTAGTTCTGGACGAGAAAATACGTGTCGATAACGTGCCGTCCGGGAATGTCAAAAAACTGGAAATCCGCCGACCGTTCAGCGAAACGGATGGTTGATGGATAAGAGCGAGGCATCTGGCCATCGCGCCCGATGGCAAAGCGAACGCCGTTCAGTTCGCAACGACGTTGCAGATAGGGAAGGTCAAAGCCGAAAATATTGTGTCCTTCGATAACGTCAGGGTCTTTCTGTGCAATGATGGCAACCAGCTCTTCCAGCAACGCCTTTTCGCTTCTGCTTTTTGAGTGAATGACGTGCTCCCACGAACGGTTGTCGCTGAGAGAGACGATGATGACCGGATCCTCGCCAATTCCCTTTCGGTTGCCATCGTTTTTGCCTGGGCGGAAGTAGGTTTCGATGTCGAGCTGGAGGCGATACAGGTCGTCGAACAGCATTCCTTTGAAAAGGGTTTTGCCGGTTTGCATGAGGTACTGTGTGATGGCATCACCCCTGCTGTAGGTCAAATGACTGTTAAAGCTGGAACTGTTCTGCGAATCGCCACCCGAAGAGGAGTCAGCGTTGCCCGAATTAACAAAATCGAGCGCCGCGCGATAATTTTTCCAGCTTCTGAAGATGGCGAGATGCTGGTAATAGTTTGCGCCTTCGAGCGGAATCAGCCAGAATTTCTCCTTGTCGAAGGGAGTGAAGCCGTCAAGCAGTTCGCTGTCGGAAAGAAAAAAAAATGGGTAGAATGGTTCGTCTCGCCGGGTAACGCCGTCAGAAGATCGGATGAACAGGCGTATCTGTGAATCATTGAGCTGATACGCACCAACAATGTTTTCCTCGGGGTCTTTCCCGAAAAGCAAATTATTTCCGCGGGAAAAATCGACAATGTTGTTCATGGTGCCAGAAAGCAAGATTGAAAAAATGTTTCACGTGAAACAGTGTCACCGGCCAAGCCTTATTATGAGTATCGAGACGTCGGATGGCGAGACGCCGAGAATTCTCGACGCCTGCCCAATGGTTGCAGGACGGTGCTTCACGAGCTTTTCTCTCCCTTCGTTCGAAAGAGAATTCAGTGAATCATAATTGAAATTTTCTGGAATATGCAAGAAGTCGAGTCGAGCTATCCGATCGGCGACAAGCTGCTCGCGCTTGATGTAGCCCTCATACTTGATCTCGATCTGCACCTGCTCTATAACTCTTGGATCATGGCAAAGCTCTTCTGCGGAAGAGCGAAGAGAAAAAGAGTGATCCAGTATATCCTGAAGTGTAATTCCAGGCCGCTTTATCAAACTCAACGCGCTTGCGGGTGATTTGAGTTCCTGTAACCCTTTATCAGAAAGAAGGCTATTGATCTCGGTCGGTGTTACTTTGATTGTCTTCGTCAGTTCGAGACAGCGGCGAACACGGTCGATAATATTTTCAGCCAGCGTGAGATCGGTAGCGGATACGAGGGAGCAGTTGTATCCAATTTCGCGAAGACGAAGATCGGCGTTCTCGTGCCGCAGGATCAGGCGATGCTCCGCCGATGAGGTGAACATGCGATAAGGCTCTCTGGTCTCCTTCGTTATCAAATCATCGACAAGTACGCCGATGTATGCCTGGTCGCGTCCGAGGACGACGGCATCTTTTTCAAGAATCTTGCGAACGGCATTGATTCCTGCCATAAGGCCTTGCGCGGCAGCCTCTTCATAACCAGATGTGCCGTTGATCTGACCTGCAAAAAAAAGGTTTTCAACGGGCCGTGTCTCCATTGTCGATCTGATCTGCCAGGGATGGAAAAAATCGTACTCGATGGCATAGCCGGGCCGGATCATCTTTGCCTCTTCGAGGCCAGGAATAGAGCGTAGTCCTGCGAGCTGAACATCTTCAGGCAATGAGGTCGAAAAGCCGTTGACATACATTTCGATGGTATCAACCCCTTCAGGTTCAAGAAAAATATGGTGGCTCGTTTTGTCCGGAAACCGGAAAATTTTGTCTTCGACTGATGGGCAGTATCGCGGCCCAATCCCCCGCACCTTGCCGGT
Source organism: Chlorobaculum sp. 24CR (assembly GCF_004118635.1). Lineage (GTDB taxonomy): Bacteria > Bacteroidota > Chlorobiia > Chlorobiales > Chlorobiaceae > Chlorobaculum. The sequence continues at coordinate 16,522 of NZ_SDGU01000026.1, forward strand.
AAAGAGCGGCGAGCGATCAAAGCCGGTTCGAAGAATGCCGTGAGTCTTTTCCGTGGTCTTGGTCAGATAGCAGCAGACGAGGTTTCGGTCGGCAACGCTTGTTGATGAAAATGAAAATGCTACAGGGTTGTCGTCACCGGGTTGTTCGGTGACAATGTTGTAATCAACGCTTCTTGAATCGATTCGAGGCGGCGTACCGGTCTTGAGTCTGCCGAAAGAAAAACCGAGTTTCGCCAGAGATTCGGTCAACCCGTCAACGGGCGGTTCGGCGGTGCTGCGGCCACCGGGGAAGTGGTTCATGCCGATATGAATCAGGCCGTTCAGAAAGGTGCCGCACGCAAGAATAGCCGTTTTGGCCGTGATGGCCCGGCCGGATCGAACCGTGACAGAACTGAATTTTCCACCGGATGCGGACACGCCGATAACCGTATCCTGCAAAAGGTCGATGTTTGGTTCATGCTCCACAACCCTTCTCATGTAGAGGCTGTAGAGCGTCTTGTCAGCCTGTGCGCGTGGCGAGTGCATAGCCGCCCCTTTGCTGCGATTCAGCAGGCGGAACTGAATGCCTGTGGCATCGATAGCTTTAGCCATTTCGCCGCCAAGCGCATCGATCTCGCGGGCCATTTGCCCTTTCGCGACGCCGCCAATCGCCGGATTGCACGACATTCGCGCGATAGCCGAAAGATCGGAGGTGATGAGCAGGCAATGCAGGCCACTTCGCGCAACGGAAAGCGCCGCTTCGCAGCCGGCATGTCCAGCGCCGACAACTATGACATCATACATGAAGAAGAGGTTGTTTCACGTGAAACATTGAAAGAGAGTGATTGAAGAGCTATTGAAATACAACCGATCAGGATACTGTTTTGATGCGTTATCTTTATATTAAAAAATGAGATACGGGCATTTTTCCGGATAGCCCTGATCCGGTAATCCTAAAGATTTCATGGAATCGGATTAAAGAAAAACGGTTTGCCTTCTGCTATTTCAGCGATTATCGATTAGCCGTCCGACTTGTTATGGCTTTTCCGGTTGGCAAAAACCTCATAATAGTAAAAAAAGGTTAAAGAGGTCAACGCAACGGAATGAGATTAGCGTAAGCGCAAGATGATTGCCATCACAGAATCTGACGACGTAAGGCTTGGAAAAAACAGGTATCAAAAGTGATTCACCGCAATGGAGTCGAATATTATTACTCCGTCCATTAACTCGCTTAACAATTACCTCGTCCCGAAAGCTTTCGGGACGAGGTTTATGAGTAATGCTTAATAAGTCAGGGTGTTAGCTCAATTTCTTTCTGCGGTGACTTTTGCAACTTATTGTTGTTGGAGCCATAACTCCAATCCACTGCATGAGTGTGGTCGCAAGTGGTCAATGGTAAGGCTCTCGGCGGCGGGCGATTTTTCAGTTATGTGATTGATGATGTCCTCAAAGCGAAGGCGACTGAAAGCTCGTTCAGTCGCCTCGTGGGGATGCTTGCGCCGTGCAGCGGAATTCAGACGCTGCCGCTCGCTTCGAGTTCGCGCTTCAAGGCTTCACGCTCGATTTCGAGGCGGCGAAGTTCGCGGTTGATTCGGTCGAGCTCCTCCGGCTCGCTGTCGATTTCAAGCCTGAGCCGCGAGGAGGCCTCGTCAATCAGGTCGATCGCCTTGTCGGGCAAAAAGCGGTCGGCGATGTAGCGGTTCGACAGCTCCGCGGCAGCTACCAGCGCAGCGTCCTTGATGCGCACGCCGTGGTGGATTTCGTACTTCTCTTTCAGGCCGCGCAAAATCGAGACGGTGTCCTCGACGCTCGGTTGATCGACCACCACCGTCTGGAAGCGCCGTTCGAGCGCCGCATCCTTTTCGATGTGCTTGCGGTACTCGTCGAGCGTGGTCGCGCCGATGCAGCGCAGCTCGCCTCTGGCCAGCGCGGGCTTGAGAATGTTGGCCGCATCCATCGAGCCTTCGGCGGAGCCAGCTCCGACCAGCAGGTGCAGTTCGTCGATGAAGAGAATCACCTCGCCGTCGGAGGTTTGCACCTCTTTGACGAGAGCTTTCAGCCGCTCCTCGAACTCGCCCCGGAACTTTGTGCCTGCCACCAGTGACGCGAGGTCAAGGGCGGCGATTTGCTTCGACTTGAGGTTCTCCGGCACGTCGCCCCCCACGATGCGCTGGGCGATGCCTTCGACGATGGCCGTCTTGCCAACGCCGGGTTCACCGATGAGCACCGGGTTGTTCTTGGTGCGGCGGGAGAGAATCTGGAGCACCCGGCGGATTTCGTCGTCCCGGCCAATCACCGGATCGAGCTTGCCCTTGCGCACCAAGTCGTTCAGATTGCGGGAGTATTTCTTGAGGGAGTTATACTGATCTTCAGCGGTCTGGCTGGTCACGCGCTGTGAGCCGCGGAACGAGGTCAGCACCTTGAGGATGGCATTGCGGTCGATGCCCGCGTCCTTCAGGAGCTTCGAGACCTTGACGCCCGCCTCGCCGAGGGCGATGAACAGGTGCTCGGAGCTGATGTACTCGTCCTTGAGTTGCTCGGCCTCCTTGAGTGCCGTGTCGAACACCTTGCCAAGATCGCTTGAGATGTACTGGCCGGTCGCTGATGCGCCGGTCACTTTGGGAATACGGTCGATCTCCCGATCTACGACGTTAAGCAGCGTATCGATGGGTGCTTCGAGTTTCCGCGCGATCTGGCAGGCAATGTTGTCATGATCGCCAAGCATGACGCTCAACAGGTGCTCTGGTTCGATCTGCTGGTTCTGCTTGCTGCTGGCCATCATCGAGGCCGCCTGGAGGGCCTCCTGGGCCTTGACGGTGAATTTGTTCGGATCGAAATGCATAGTGGATCGTTTCTTGCTGTTTTCGTTACGTTCTTCATCGGGGCGGCCAGCTCAAGAGCTTTTGCCGCCTTGCCTTGTCATCATAACAACCACCAAAAAAGCAAAAACGTCACACCATGGAATCCGAAAAAAGTGACGGACGCCACGTTCAGACTCCAATGCGTCATCCAGTCACGAAAAGCATTTTTTCGATCAACCGCGATCGAAATTCTTCGGCAGGTTCTGCATAAAGGAGCGAGTGATGAGTTTGACGATCTCTCCACCTGTAACCAGAAGCTCCGCGCCTTTTTCGCGGATATGGATCTGGGTGGCCACCTGATCCTTGAAAAAATCGACGCTCGCCGGGTCGTAATTCTTGCCACTCACGTACTCGTCGATCAGCACTTCGGCCTGGCTGTAGGGCAGATTAAAAACTTTCACGCCAAGTTTGGCGCGTTCGATGGGATCGAGAATTCTCTGTCCCGTTGCTTGCTGCTCCATATCGCTGCGTATTGTTCTGGTGAAATGAAAAGATGAGCGTCGCCCGGAGCCGCTACAGCTCAGGCTTTCGGGAATTTAACAATCTTTCCGTCAAGATACCAGCGCCGCTCTTTCCATGCAGGAAAGTTCAGGTGCTTTGCCTCGGCGGACGACGGACATCGGTCATCATCGAGCCGGAGACGAAAAGCAAGAGGGCGGCAAGAATTGTCTCCCCGTGCACCGGCGTCCGCTGACCCGGCGCCATGATCCAGCGGGCGTCGGCGGCCTCGGCGGCAATATCGGCCGCGACGGCATCGTGTACCGGAGCATCGGGTCGGCTGTAGTAGAATTTTCCATCAGCCGTTTTGATAAGGCTGCCAAGCAGTTCAGGCCGGAACGAAGTCAGGACGACGTTTCCCTGCCGGTCACGCTTCGGGCCGCCCGGCATGGGGATCGGCACCGGCTGCACCCCGCCAACGCCGATCACATGGAGATGAACGCCCCGCGCTTTCATCATCGCGGCAAGATCGCCAAGATCGCTGCCGTGATCCTCTCCGTCGGTGGCCAGCACCAGCACCGTTTCGTTGCCCGACGGTTCGGCGCCTGAACCGGTCAGTTGCAGGGCCGCTTCGAGGGCGCGGCGGTAGTCGGTGCCCTGCGTTGTTATCAGATCGGGTGTCGCCATATCGAGCAGGAGTTCGAAATCGTCCTCGTCGTCGGTCAGCGGGCACTGCACGACGGGCGTTCCGGCAAACAGCAGCAACGCTTTTCGACCCTCGCCGACCGATCGGCTGATTTGAAGCAGCTCCGATTTGGCTCGCATCAGCCGGTTGGGCGCGGTATCCCTGGCAAGCATTGAGTTGGATATATCGAGCATGAAGACGACATCAATCCCTTTCTGGCGCACCGGCTTCTGGCCTCGGCACAGTTGCGGGCCAGCGATCGAGACGATCATGAGTGCGACGGAGAAAAGCAGCATGATCCGGCGCAGAACGAGTTTTCTGAAGCTCATGGCAGGCAGGATTCCGGAGACGCCTCCGGTGGCGTCGATGTTTTTCCAGACCGAGAGCTTGCGATGTACGCCGTAGAACACCAGCACGGCAAGCGGAACGAGCAGCCACAACAGGAGGAGGTAGCCGGGCCTTGAAAAGCACATGGTTATGGAATCCTGATGAAACGGGTTGCCGAAAGCGCCTGTTCGACAAGTAGAAGAAGGCTCGCCGAGATGAGCAGCCACGGATACAACTCCGTGGTACGACCTGGAATTCTGCCTTTCAGGCGTGTTTTTTCGAGGCGGTCGATGTCGCGAAAGCTCTGCATCAAGCCAAAAACATCTCCGGCGCTGAACATGCGCCCGCCGCTGATGCGGGCCACTGCGTCCAGCTCGTTGCGCCCTTTGCGGCTCAAATCCGCCCCCTTGACGTTCTCGAACGGGCGGGCCTCCTTGCTGGCGAAAACCGTGTAAATTCTGATCCCGTTTTTTGCGGCAAGACGGGCCGCCGTCTCCGGCGTGACCTCTCCGGCGTTGTTTTCGCCATCGGTAATCAGCACGAGCGCCTTTTCTCTTGACGATGAGGCTCCGAGGCGGTTGGTGGCCGTCAGGATCGCCGTGCCGATTGCCGTGCCCGGCTCCTCGAAAAAGCCGGGAGAAACCGTTTCGGCCAGCCTCGCGAGCACATCGTGATCGAGCGTCAGCGGGCAGCGCGTGAAGCTTCCGCCGCTGAACACCACCAGCCCGATCCGGTCGGCAGGCCGGTTGTCGATAAAGCGCATCGCCGCGTCGCGAGCGCCCTCGAAACGGCTCTTGCCGCCGAAATCGGGCGTGTTCATCGAATCCGAAACATCGAGGGCGATCACAATGTCAATGCCCGTCGTATCGCGCGAAGAGGCCGGAAACGGCGCTCTTGGGCCGGCGAGCGCCAGCACGACGAGCACCAGCACCAGCCAGTGCAGCCATTCGGGAAATTTCGAAAAGAGCGACAGCGCAGCAAAGCCGGAGTTGCGCAGCGCCGAAACCGAGGGAAAGAGTACGCCTGGCCGGTTCTTGCGCCAGAACAACCGGTAAACAGCCGAACCGGCAACGGCCAGCGGCAGCAGCAAGAGCCACCAGGGTTCATCGAACCGGATGCCGCTGACTATCGTGAACCAACCATTCATCTCCAGGCCGCCTTTTTCCGGAAGATGCAAAATCCCCCGAACATCCACAGCATTTCACCACGCCCTGTTCGACTCGCAAGGCAGAACTCTTGGCTATTCGAGGGCAATGGAGCTTTTTTTCGAAGAAGCCCTGAGTGTGCTTTGCTCTCTCTAAGGGATGCCACTGCGTATTTCATGGACAGATTCAAGAGGAACAACCGCTATTTCGTCGCCAATACAGCAAATAGATCAAGGCGGCCTCGATAGGCCGATCAATCTGAGCGAAGATATTGCTGTTTTGAAAAAAATCTGGTCGGCGTTCATCTCGCGCCGGTACCCGCGATCTCCTCCTCTCAGAGATTCTCCTGCAGCTTTTTGAGGCGTTTGGCCGGGTTGCTGAATTTTACCTTCGTGATGTCGAAGATTTCGGGATCGAACGAACCGGCGTCTTTGTGCTGATTACTGAGCCACGTCATGACCTCTTCATGTCCTTCAGCGTCCGGGTCTGAAAGCACTTCAAGCAGTTCAGCGTATCCGCCGCGGCCGCCCGAGTCTTCGGGTGGCGCGGCTCGCCTGCCGTCGATGCACCGGGGCAGCTTCACTCCTTTTTGCCAGAGCAAGATGCCTTCAAGCAGTACTTCGTGCACCCAGTTGTCTCCGAAATCATAGACATAGTACATCTTGTCGCCCGGCCTCCGGAAGTGATCGCCGATGTTGACTTGCCAGCACGCGACGAGGTTCGGGTCTATTATTTCGTCGTCATCGAGCGGAATACCGAACCGCATGCTGTGGCCGGAGGGGTGATGCTCATGCCGGAATTCGTGCAGGTGTTCGTCAAGCCAGCCCATGGCGTCCTGGATGGCGACATGAAGTTCCCAGAAGGTGTACTCTCCGGGCACCTGAATGACCCGCCAGACCTCTGGCTTATCCATTTGCAGGGTGATCCTGAACTGTAAGAATACTTTCGCTTTCGGCTTGATCCGGGTGATATTCGGGTGCTGCATGGCACGGGTAAAGGGTTGCGTGCAGTGTTCGATGAAGTGCGCCTCTAAAAAACTTCTTGCGCATCCCTGTCGCTACGTCGGGGGCGGTGCTCGAACCGCTCATGACACATTTCAGCAGTGCGCTTAAGTTCGGCCCGGCATTTTCCTGAAAAAGAAAGACCGGGCCGACGAGGAACTCTTATGGCGGCGGCAGTGTAATTACTGGAGTTTGGAAGGGCTTTACGCTTCCGCGCCCTTGCGGCTCCGCTCCTGCGATATCATGACGAGGGCGGCCACCACTCCGGGTACCCAGCCCCATAGGGTGAGAATGCCGGTAAGCATGATGGTGCCGGCTTCCTTGTTCATAACGGCGGCGGGCGGCAAAACGAATGCCAGAATAAGGCGGCGAATGTCCATGATGATCTCCAGGTTTGAGGTTGTGCTTGCTGACACGAAATTTACGATTTGCGTCAACAACAAACAATGCCTAAGCCGAAGGTCAGCATTTCCGCGTAACTCCCCGGTACCTCCAAAAACTTGTTTCTCGACGCCGATTGCCGCGTTGGCGCCGAACGCTTTCGAGCCTTCCGTTGACTCTTTTGAGCGGCAACTTCAGATAAGGGTGCGACAGCAAAACACCGTTTTGCTTTTTTCAGGCGAAATTGTTAATTAAGGGTCCTTGCCGAAAACGCCCCAAAGCTGTTTGCCGCTCAAGGTTTTGTAAACTTAACGCTCTACCAACTTGTACAACAAGATTCATCCTGACGTGGTCCTGGATGAGGCTGACGAGGCTCTCGACGAGCCTAACTATAATAATTTCAATACGTCGCCGGACCCACCGAGTCCTTATGCCGACCTTGAAAAAAAGTACCGCAAGAACAAATTCAACAAGACCCGCACCAGCACCCCACCCGGTCTTTACGGTACTCACGGGCTTGTTCCGGTCAATGGCGTCAAGCCTGCCGGCAAGAACTTTCAGAAAAAAAGAAACAAGAAAGCAGTAGCGCACAAACCGTTCAGGGCGTCGAACGGAAACAAGAGCGCCTGAGCTGACGGGCGAAACCGCGTGCCGTGACTCTGATGGATCGCGAGAAAGGAATTTGCCTTTTGCCTGATTCTTCAAAGCCGGAAGCCTGCGAGGGTTGCCTGTGGCCGGTGCTGTTCATCAAACTGCTTCCATGACGTTTGAAATTCAGGCTCATCGCGGAGCCAGGGCGTTTTATCCCGAAAATACCCTTCAGGCCTTCTGCAAGGCGGTCGATCTGGGGTGCTGCGTGATTGAACTCGATCTCAATGTTTCCAGAGACCTTCGCCTGGTTGTCGCTCACGATCCGAGGGTGCTTGCCGGAGGCTCGTCGATGCGTTCTCTCTACGCCATGAGCTACGACGAGGTCGCCTTGCTCGACTGCGGCGACCCGTCGCCCGATTTCCCGCTCCAACAGAGGGTTTCGGCGGTTCGTCCGGAGCTGCGCGAGGTTTTTCGGGCGGTAGAAGCGCGCCTTCGACGTGCGGGCCGTCCGGGAGGGATGATCTACAATCTCGAAGTGAAGTCGTGGCCGAAGCTGGACGGCGTGGCGCATCCGCCGCCCGAGGAGTATGCCTCGCTCGTGATCCGGCAGATCGCTGCTTCGGGGCTTGAACGCCGAGTGCGGATTCAGTCGTTCGACGCTCGTATTCTCGCCGAGGCAAAACGTCTTTCGCCCGATCTCTGCTATGGCCTGCTCGTTGAGGATCGAGCGGCGCTGGACGCTTTTCCGGAGTGCCCCGGTTTTGTGCCGGAGTATGTCAATCCCCGGCTCGATCTGGTCGATGAATCGCTGGTATCGCGGCTGCACAGCCTCGGCGCGAAGGTGCTGGCGTGGACGGTCAATCGTCCGGAGGATATGCTCAGGATGAAACGCTTTGGCGTGGATGGCCTCATCACCGATCATCCCGAAATCGCCCTGCATCTGCCTGGGCTGGCTGGCGTCTGAGGTTTCCGGGCCGGGGTTTTTACTTGATTCGGCTATCCTTTACCTCGTCCATTTTCTCTATCGCAGCCAACCTTGTCCACGGCATTACCTGCAAATTGCCGTCACCGTTTCGACAGACTCGCCATAATCTCGGCGGCGTTCCGGTTCATGGTTTCGAGCTTTTTTGGCGAGACTTCGCCCGGCGCGTAGAGGGCGTGGTCGATGGCCGAGAGCAGCGCGGTTATCTCCGAAATGGGTTGCGTCTTTACCCCTTTTTCCTTCAGCAGTTTGCCCAGCTCCTTCGAGGTCAGGCCAGACGGGTTTCTGATCCCGGTTTTTTTCAGAGCGCTGTACAGCTCGTTTCGGAGCGCTTGCGGTGATTTTTCTCCACCGGCGCTCTGCGCGGGCGGAGCGCCGGATGGTTTTGACGGTTCCGCCGGATTTTTTTGAGAGGCCCCGCTTTGCTTGTACCGCTTCAGGAACCGAAGGTGCAGGCCGAAAATGAGCGCCAGCACCGCGGCGGCCATGATCGCTATGAGCGGCCTGCTCATAGCGTCCGGCGATTCCGCATCGCCACGGGGCGGTATTTTAGTGGCGGGCTGCGGTTGTGTTGGCGGCGGCGTCGTCGCCGTCTGGGCGGGCGCGACCCGGATCGCGATGGCGTTCGAGGCGATGGTTTCGTAACGCCCGGTTTCCGGATCGAAAGCGGTCAGCTTTACCGGCACGAACCGGAACGCGCCAACCTTCGACGCAATCAGGGTCATTGTTATGCTGACTGACGAGGTGGAAGCTTTTTTCGAAGCGGTGCCGCCGGGTGGCGTGGCCGAGGCTTCTCGCTGGATGCCGTCCGGCAGCAGCACTGTCAGGGGCGGCGGCGTATCGAGGTTTCCTTTGCCGCTGATGGTGACGGAAAGGCTCAGTGGCTCGCCAGCATGAACCGTGCTGGCCTTCGGTGACACCGTGAGGATGAAGTGGCCGACGGCTCCGCTGAACTCTGCGGGCGCGGGCTTTGGCAGCGCCCTTGCCTGAAGCGTGGCGGTTGGCGCGGTCACGATGGTTTCGATGTCGTTGCGGCTGTCGAGCGACGCCTCGCCCTGTTGCGGCACGAGGCCGCGCAGGCGGTAGCCGGTGACCGGCAGCTTGCCGCTCTGCAACGGCACCAGCCGGAGTTGCTTGACGACCGCTTTGCGGAAAAGCTCGCCGTTTTTCGACACCGGGGTGCTGTCGATATAGTTTTCCGGCGGGAGTTCATGCGCCCAGATGCCCGGATGCTCCGGCTGGCTTTTGTCCTCTATCTGCGGCGCGGTGCCGCTGAAGAAGAGCGTGTAGGTCAGCCGCACCTCCTGGCCGACCCACGGCGCGGCGTTGTCGAGCGTTGACTCGATGAAAAGCATGCCGGCGGGAGGCGTTCCTGAGTTCGCTGCCCGTACGTTCGGCGCAGGAATCGCGAGCAAAAGCGGCAGCAGCCAGAAGAACAGGCGCGTGAACATGGTCGCTACTTCATCAACTCTTTCGAGCGGGCGGCGGCGGCCTTGACCGTCTCGATGAGCGCGCCGCGCAGGTCGCGCAGCTCCATCGCTTGCAGCCCGGCCTCGGTCGTGCCGCCGGGGGTGGTCACTTCGCGAACCAGCTCTTCCGGGCTTTTCCAGCCCGACAGCACCATTCTGGCCGCGCCGAGCATCGTCTGGGCGGCGAGCAGTTGCGCGGTATCACGGTCGAGGCCGCACGTCTCTCCCCCTTCTGCAAGGGCGTCGATAATCCGGAACATGTAGGCCGGGCCGCTGCCTGACACCGCCGTCGCGCCGTCCATCCCGCCCTCTTCGATGATGGCCGTTTTTCCGATGGCGTTGAAAATCCGTTCGGCGGCCAGAAGGTCGTCCGTCGTGGCGTGCAGTCCTTTGCACAAGGCGGTCATCCCCTCGCCCACGAATGCCGGAGTGTTGGGCATCACCCGCACCACTCGTGCGCCTTCAGGGCAGTTTGTTTCGATGAAGCCCGTCGAGATGCCCGCCGCCACGCTGATGATGAGATGCCGCCCGTGGAGCGCCGACGTCAGCTCCGCGAGCACCTCGGCCACCTGGTAGGGCTTGACGGCGATGACGATGACCTCTACATCGCGCGCGAGACTTTCGATCGACGTCTCCGCCACGACGCCGTATTGCAGGGACGCCGAGCGCAGGGCATCGGGCATCTTGTCGTAGCCGCAGATGACGATGTTCGGGTCGTGCGAAAGCCCGGAGATGAGCGCCTGGGCGATGCGGCCGGTACCGATGAAACCTATGGAGAGCCGTGTCATGATGATGGAAATATGATGTTCAGGATTCGGAATTACCCTGATCCCGGATTTTGAAAAAAAGGATGATGAAGAGCAGCACGAGGGTAACGCAGTTAGCCAGAATCATCGGCAGGCTGTGCATCATGATGCCGTAGCAAAGCCACAGGAACACGCCGGCGGTCATGGTGATGGCCCAGGTCATGCTGACATCGCGAGCCTGCCGCGTACGGATCATCCGGAGCGCCTGGGGGAAAAAGGCGAAGGTGGTCAGTATGCCCGCAGCATAGCCGAGCAGTTCGGTATCCATGGTCGGTTCCGGTCGTTATGATGATTTCGCTCGTGACGAGCTACAGGCAAAGATAACAAAATATCGGATCACCGGCGGGAGGCGAGAGTGAATCGGGGTATTGGCGGGCAACAAAAAACGGGAGGCGAACTCCCGTTTTTTGTTGGTATTGCAAAGAGAATTTATTTGCTCAGGCCAACCATGTAAGCAACAGCGTTGCCGACCTGTGCATTGGTCAGTTTCGGGTTGCCGCCCTTGGCAGGCATCATGCCCTTGGCGCCTTTGTAGCCCTTGATCGAATTGGCGACCATGGCATCCATGCCTTTTTTGATGTGAGGAGCCCACGCGGCTTTGTCGCCGGTTTTTGGCGCGCCCATCATGCCAGCTTTATGGCACATGGCGCAGCTTGCATCATAGGTGGCTTTGCCGGCAGCAGCATCGTAAGCGAAAGCATTGCCGGAGAGCAGGAGAGCTGCACCAACGAGGGCGGCGGAAACGAAACGGGACATAGTTCTTTCTCCGTTGTGAGTTGTTATTGCTTTTTTGATGACTTAATGACGATGTAACGATATGGAGTTTATCATTTTGAGCGCTGACCTCCAAATCATTTCAGAACCGTGAACGGACAATGCAGACCGTTGAGCGGAGTCCACGTTGTTCTTGAAGTTCGTCGCGTTCATAATGAAAACCTGCGGGAGGTCTGGAATTACGGGCCTCCCGCAAAAAAACGGGGCGCTCTTATTTCACGTCCTTGATCATATAATCCACAGCACCCTTAAGCTGTTCGTCGGTCAGCTCCGGGTGTCCACCTTTTGCAGGCATACCGTTCAGACCTTCGATGGTGTTCTTCATCACGGTATCCATGCCCTTGGCCAGGCGCGGTTCCCATGCTGCCTTGTCGCCAGGTTTCGGCGCGTTCATCATACCGCTGTCGTGGCACATGGCGCAGCTTGCGTCATACGCCTCTTTGCCTGCCGCAAGCGCGGGATCGAGCGGGGTCGCAGCGGGAGCCGGAGCAGCGGCGGGCGCGGCGGCTTCGGTCTTTGGCTGATCAGCCTTGCTGGCCTCGTCGATCTCTTTGGCTAATTCGGCTGGCGGTTTTTCCAGACCGCAACCGCCAAGGACAATGAGTCCGGTGGCGAGTAATGGCAGAAAACGTTTCATGTCTCTCTCCTTGAATTTATCGGTGTTGGCGTTGAGGCTATTCTGTAAAAAATAAAATGAATTTCATTTTAATCATAATTCATCTCCTCTCAAAGCACTTTCAGTTGTAGCCAAGCGTTTCGAGCTGCTTGCGGAGGTCGTTTCTCGACAGACGGTACAGATGGGTGTAAAAAAGGTTGAAGAAGAGCACGGCGGCGTTGATGCCCGGAGCCTCCAGGCCGCGCCGGAAGGCGTTGCCGACGTTGAAGACCTTGCGGGTCAGCTCGGAATAGCTTTCGATGAACTCCGGCAGCGGGATGTTTTTCGGACGGTAGAGCATCTCCTGGCCGAAGGTGTAGCGAAACGCCGTGATGTCGTCGGGATCGAAAAGCAGCCGCCCCTCTTCCCGAAGCCGGTCGAAGACCTTCGTGCCGGGAATGGGGCGCAGGGTGTTGATGCCGGGCACGTCGAGCCGCGTTTCACGGATGAAGTCGAGGATGGCTCTCGGTGTCTGGAGCGTGTCGCCGTCGAGGCCGTAGATGAAGCTGCCGTAAAGACTTATGCCGCTCTGCCGGATTGCCCGGATGTTGCCTGCCAGCTCGTCGGTGCGGTTCTGCGTTTTGTGATGGGCGCTGCGGCTCGACGGCTCGATGCTCTCGATGCCCACCAGGAGAGCGCGGCAGCCGGAGCGGGCGAAGGTGTCGAGCAGCTCCGGCTGCTGGCCGAGGGCGGTGGTCGCCTGACCGAACCAGGTGATGCCGAGCGGAATCAGCTTGCCGAACAGCTCCTGCGCGAAGAAGGGGTCGCCGTTGATGGAGTCATCGACGAAAAAGAAGATGCGCTTGTCGTCCTCGCTGAATCGCCGGACTTCATCGACGATGTGGTCGATTTTGCGCTGCCGGAGCACTCGCCCGTTCAGCACGTGTACGTTGCAGAAGTCGCACTGCCAGGGGCAGCCTCGCCCGGTCTGGACGAGGTTGGTGGTGAAGTAGCGGCTTTTTTTCAGGAATGCGCGGCTGACCGGGCGGTGAAGCTGCAAATCCGGCGCGGCCTCAGCGCTGTACTCCGGCTTGAGCGACCCGGCGACGAGATCTTCGAGCACGTCGCGCCAGAGGTCGTCGGCTTCGCCGTGCACGAGGCAGTCGGCGTGTGGGCGGCACGAGTCGGCAAACATGGTGACGTGCGGGCCGCCGAGCGCCACCGTGATGCCCCGGCTCCGCAGCCTTCCGGCCAGCTCGAAGGCTTTCGAGGCCATGCCGGTCTGCACACTGATGCCGACAAGATCCCACTTTCGGTCGAACGGGAACTCATCGAACCGGAGGTCGCAGAGCGTTTGCTCCACCCCCTCGACCTCGATCGAGGCGAGAATCATCAAGGCGAGCGGCGGAATGGCGAACTGCGTGCGCTTGATGAGGTTCCTGACGCCAGCGTCGAGCCATCGCTTCAGGCCGGATGGCTCGGTGTCGCCGTAAAGCGATCGAGCGCCATCCACGCCGCTGTCGGAGGGCAGAAAGACCAGGGCAACCTGTTTGTTCAGCGCCATTTGGTTCACCAGTCGGGTTGGTTCCGCTCCGAGGGCTTCGTTGGCAGCGGCTTGAAATATTTGCGCATCTGCCGGGCCTCCTCCTGCCGGGCGTTTTCGAGAATCAACCGAGAGACCGCGCCACCGCCATCCTGCCCGTTGCCATCCGGAGCGCCGCCGCCTTGCGGAGCGGGTGCGGGTGGCGGCGGCTGGTGGCGCTGCATCGCCCGCAGCACGATTTCGTAGTTGATTCGCGCATCGGCGTTCTGTGGATTTTCAAGCAGGGCGCGTCGGTAAGAGGCCAGCGCCCGGCCAAGCAGCTCCTGCTGGTCAGCGCCCTTGCGGTTCCGGAACGCCTCCATCGCCAGCGCGTTGCCCTGGTTGTAGCCCGCCGTCCGGCTGAGCGCGGCGTTGCCGGGCGGGAGCGCGGCGAATTGCTCCGCCGAGCGGCGGTAGTGCTTCATGCGGTATTCGGCGCAGGCGAGATTGAAGGAGGCCTCGCATCGCAAGAGGCCGTCCGGGTACCGGTCGAGCAACTGCCGGTAGTGCTGAACGGCTGATTTGAGCTGACCGGCCTGGGCCAGCCGGTTCGCGTCCCGGAACCGGCTGTACTGCTCAAAATTGGACTTGATCGCATTGAATGAAGAGAGCGCGATCAGTAACAGCAAAGCTCGTTGCATGGCGGATTTTTCTGCAATATAGTCAACCGTGCCCGGCCATTCGGCAAAACATCCGGAAGCTACGCTCCGAGAAAGGCCTGCTGGACGGCGCTGACGCCAGCTCCGACCTCGAAAGGCATCTCCATCATCCTGAGCGTGTGCTCCAGGCCGCCGATCATGGTGAGCATGTCGAGTTCGTCGTAGTAGCCGAGATGCGAAATGCGGAAAATTCTGCCCTTGTACTCATCCTGTCCGGCGGCGACCGTAATGCCGTTTTTGACCTTCAGGGTGGTGTTGAACTGCTTCCAGTCCACCCCTTCGGGCAGCCAGACCGCCGTAACGGCGTACGAGGGCGAGTCGCTGAACAGCTCCATGCCGAGCGCCTGGCATCCGACGCGGCAGGCTCCGGCAAGCGCTTTGTGGCGCTGCCACACAGTTTCGATTCCTTCATCGCGCAACATCCGCAACGCTTCGTCAAGGCCGATGATGAGCGACACGGCAGGCGTGAACGGCGTGTCGTTGCCCGCATGGGATTTCAGCGCTTTTCTCAGGCTCAGGTAGTAGTTCGGCTGATGCTTGTGGTTGTGGATGATGTCCTGCGCCCGCTCCGAGATCGCCACCAGCGCCAGGCCGGGCGGCATCATGAGGCCCTTCTGCGATCCGGTGATGCAGATGTCCGCGCCCCAGTCGTCGAAATGGAACTCGTGCGCTCCGATGGCCGTGATGCCATCGACGAGGATAAGCGCGTCGGACTTTTCGTGAATGGCCGCGCAGAGCGCCTGGACGTCGGATGCCGTGCCGGTCGAGGTCTCCGAATGGGTGATGCAGACTCCCGCCGCGTCCGGATGCTCGTCGAGCAGCTCGCCGATGCGTTCGGGCGAAATGGCCGTGCCCCACTCGATCTTCTCCTCGACGCAGTTGCCCGTGTAGAGCCGGGCCAGCTCGCCCCAGCGTTCGCCGAACTTGCCGCCGTTGACGGTGATGACTTTGTCTCCCTGCCGGAAAAGGCTCGAAATGGCCGCATCCATGCCGCCGGTGCCCGAACAGGTCATGACCACCACCGGCTGGGTCGTTCTGAACAGGTACTTCAGATCTTCGTGCACCCGCTCCAGAATCTCCATGAATTCAGGATTCCGGTGGTGGATGATCGGCGCAGCCATGCGAAGCATGACATTTTCCGGAACCGGAGTCGGCCCAGGGGTGAAGAGTCGTTTTTTCATGAAGCAAGCGTTGCCTGAACGGCGTCTTTTTGTTTGATGGTGAAAACCGGCCTCGACCAAGCCGCCGCCAACAGCGATTCAACGGTCGGGGATCAAGTTGAGACAGGGGGACAATATAAGCATTTCAGGGAAGCTGTAAAGCGGTTGACGGGTTGCTCAATGACGAGCATGATGCAGGAAGCCGTGATGGTCACAATAAAAAAACCGGAAGCAGCGATTGCTTCCGGTTTTGATTTGCGCTGATGTTTCAGGCGTGTATCAGAACTGATACCTGAGACCAAGCGTCACGTTGTGAGACTCGAATTTCACATTGTTATCGAAATCATTCGGTTTCAGATAGCGATATCCGAGGTCGAGCGTTGTGCATTCGGCGACTTCAAAGCCGAGTCCTGCGCCGACCTGCCAGGCAAAGACCGTTTCGCTGTCATCATCGGAAGAATCGGCATTAGCAATACCGGCACCGGCCATGACGTACGGCTTGACGCCTGAGCCTGCATCGAAGTCGTAGTACGCATTCGCCATAACAGTCAGGAGCGATACATCTTCATCGTAATTACTCAGGTCATGCGACTGATAGCCAACAGCAGCTTCGAGCCTTGCCGAACCAAAATTGTAGCCGAGTGCGCCATTCAGCACAAGACCGCTATCAAGGTCGTCGTTGAAAATATTCTGTCCAGAGTCTAATGAGGCGAAGCCGATACCGGCAGCGCCGCTGATGTACATGCCTTCGTCACAGGCTTTCACAACCGGAGCCGGAGCGGGAGCTGGCGCTTCCATAGGTGCCGGAGGAGGGGTGTAGGGGGCTGGTTCCGGAGGCATCTCTGTGCCGTTAGCCCAAGCGTTACCGCTGAATCCCGCGAGGAGCGCAGCAGCAACCATTACCATTTTCGATGTCTGTTTCATGGTTGTTCCATTTAAGGTTACATGTTAAAAAAGAACTGCGTGCAAAACTGACTACTCCAATAATCGGTCATGTCGTTATAGTTCATGGCCTATCATATGAAAGAATATAAGTATTTAGAACACTCTTAATAACAGAAAGACAACATTGGGATAAAAAAAATAGTTCCATGCCCGATCATGGAGCGCATCGGTTATGGCGCGAGGCGGAGGCGGACGCCTGAAAAGAGAGCGCAGGATAAGGGCAGAGAGGCTGTCCCGGTTTTGCTTCCGGTACAGCCTCTGCCGATTGGCGTCGAATGTTTCAGGCGGGCATCAGAACTGGTACCTGAGGCCAAGCATGATGTTGTGGCACTCCAGTTTGCCGTCACCCAGGCTATGAGAATCGAAATTGCCGGGCTTCAGGTAGCGGTATCCAAGATCGAGCGTCGTGTTTTTGGCGACCTTGACGCCAACACCCGCGCCAACCTGCCAGGCAAAAACATCTTCGGTTTCATCCGTCCATGACATATTGACATGGGCCATGCCAGCGCCACCCATGATGTACGGCCTGATGTTCGACTCTTTGCCGAAGTCGTAATAGACGTTCGCCATGACGGTCAGAAGCGAAAGGTCTTTATCTCCTTCGTTGAAGTCGTGCTTCTGATAGCCCACCGCGCCTTCAAGCCGGGTCGAGCCGAAATTGTAACCGATAGCGCCATTGAGCGCGAGACCCGATTTCAGGTCGAATTTGGAGCCGTTCGCCGTGTCGAGGGCCTCTACGGTTTGAGTCGTGCAGGTCTGCTGTGGCACGTAGCGACTGGTGCGCATGTCGCGTTTGTCACGTTTGTCGTAGCTGTCGCGCTTGTCTCGTTTATCGCGCTTGTCGTAGCCGTCACGCTTGTCGCATCCCTGGTCTCCGCTGGTGCACGTTTCAACCGCGCGCTCGACCATGCTGTAATCGGTATTGAAGGTGCCGGGAATTCCGATGCCGACCGCGCCGCTGATGTAAAAGCCTCCGGTCGCCGGTGGTGGCGGAGCCGGCATTTCAACCGGAGCGGGTGGCGGCGTGTAAGGCGAAGGTTCCGGAGGAGGTATTTCCGTGCCGTTTGCCCAGGCGCTACCGCTGACTCCGGCCAAGAGCGCAACGGCGAGCATCACCGTTTTTGAAGTCTGTTTCATGGTTGTGTCGTTGTTGAGTGTTTAAAAAGAACCTGTTGCGCCACTTTTTCACCAACCAGCCATGCTGTCGTAATCAGTGACGGGTTTCGTTAAAGAAGTAATTTATCAAAAGGTCTTTCTAAAGTAAAGCTAATTGCGAATAAAAAAGCCGGTGATGGTCGATCACGGTTTCTGTCGGGAATAGTACGAGCGGAAGGGGGGGGGAATGCGTACGAGCGCGAACGGAATAAAGAGGAGCGGCGCGGATGCTCATATCGGAACGTCCGCGCCGGGAAGGGTCAGTTCTTCGACCTCTCCATCAGTTCGGTGAACTCTTTGAAGAGGTAGTGCGAGTCGTGCGGGCCGGGGGCGGCTTCGGGGTGGTACTGCACCGAGAAGCAAGGCAGCTCGCGGTGGCGGACTCCCTCGACGGTCAGGTCGTAGAGGTTTTTGTGGGTCAGTTCGAGCGCTTCGGGCAGCGTTTCCATCTCGACGGCGAAGCCGTGGTTCTGCGAGGTGATTTCGATGCGGCTGTCGAGCAGGTTCTTGACCGGGTGGTTCGCGCCATGGTGGCCGAACTTGAGCTTGTAGGTTTTTGCGCCGAACGCCAGCGAGAGCAACTGGTGGCCGAGGCAGATGCCGAAGATCGGCAGCTTGCTGTTCCGGGCGGCCAGCTCGCGGATGGTGTCGATGGCATACGTCACCGCGAAGGGATCGCCGGGGCCGTTGGAGAGGAAGACGCCGTCGGGATTCAGGGCGAGCACCTCGTCGGCGGTGGTTTTCGCCGTGACCACCGTGACCTTGCACCCCTCCGCCTTGAGCTGGCGCAGGATGTTGGTTTTGATGCCGTAGTCGAAGGCGACAACGTGATAGTTCGCTTCCGGATTGTCAACCGTGTAGCTCTCGCCGGTCGTGACGCGCTGCACCAGGTCGAGGCCGGTCATCTCCGGGATCGCCGCCGCCTGCGCCTTGAGCGCCTCGACGTCGTCGCCTGCGGTCGAAATCACCGCCCGCATTGCGCCCTTCTGGCGAATCTCTCTCACCAGTTTGCGGGTGTCGATGCCTGCCAAGCCCATCACCCCAGCCTCCTTGAGGGTTTCGTCGAGGCTGCGAGTTGATTCGTAATTACTGTAAATATTCGATGACTCGCGCACGATCAGCGCCGAGGCCCAGATTTTTTTCGACTCGTCGTCGTTCGGCGTGATGCCGTAATTGCCGATCAGCGGATAGGTCATGACCACCATCTGCCCTGCGTAGGAGGGATCGGTGAGAATCTCCTGATAGCCGGTCAGCGAGGTGTTGAAAACCACTTCGCCGGTCGCTTCGCCAGCGTGGCCGAAGGCCGTGCCGCGATAGACCGAGCCGTTTTCAAGAACCAGAATTGCGGGTATTTCCTGCATCGATCTCTCTTACTCCTTCGAGGCGAGCTTGTCGCCGGTTTCCTGTTTTTCTATGTTGGCGATCGCCGAACGCTCGAACTTGAGCTTGACGTTGTCGGCAACCTGCACAAGAACCGTTTTTTTCTCGGTTTCGATCCCGGCGACGGTTCCGTGGATGCCGCCGATGGTGACGATCCGGTCGCCGCGCTTGATATCGTTGAGCAGCGACTCGCGCTCTTTCTGTTTTTTCTGCTGCGGGCGGATCATGAAGAAGTAGAAGACGACGAAGATCAGGACGAGCGGTACGAGCTGGACGAACGGATTCGGCGTCGCGCCTCCTGCTGGCGGGGCGAAGAGCATCAGGGCAAGGATGGTGTCAGACATGGTCAGTGGCTTGCGGTTGGTATTCGGAGCTTGCCTTTCCGGCGGAATTCGGGCCGGATCGGGCGCTTTTTTTGGAATCCGAAGATAATTTATTTCCCGAACTATTTCAACGCGCCCCTTTTCTGGCCGCCTCGAAGCGGGCGAAGGGGGCGACGCCGTAGGAGTTCATTTCGGGCCGGTACTTGCCGCGCTCCAGCATCAGTCGCGCCATCGTGGCGATCATGGCGGCGTTGTCGGTTGAGTAGGCGGTTTTGGGGATGAAGAGGTCGAAGCCCTGCCTGTCGCAGGCCGCCTGCATCGCCCTGCGCAGGCCGGAGTTGGCGCTCACGCCGCCCGCCACCGAAATGGCATTGACTTTATAGAGCAGCGCGGCGGCGATGGTCTTTTCGACCAGCACCTCCACGATGGCCGACTGAATCGAGGCGGCGAGGTCCGCCAGGCGCTCTTGGGCGTACTCCGCGCTGTGACCTTCGAGCCAGGTGCGCACGGAGGTTTTGAGGCCGGAGAAGCTGAAGTCGAAGTTGCCCCGGTAACTCTTGCTGGTCTGCGAACTTGACGTCAGTGCGCGGGGGAAACGATGGAACGCCGGATCGCCGTCTCGCGCCAGCCGGTCGATCACCGGCCCGGCGGGATAGCCGAGGCCGAGCATCTTGCCGGTCTTGTCGAACGCCTCGCCCGCCGCGTCGTCGATGGTGCGCCCGATCACTTCGTAATCGAGCGTCTGCCGCACGACCGAGAGCAGCGTGTGGCCGCCGGAGACGGTGAGCGAAACGAAGTCGCCCTTCGGCTCGCGGTGGCCCGTCTCGTCGCTGATGAAGGGCGAGAAGATGTGCGCCTCGACGTGGTTGACCGGCACGAACGGTTTGCCGAGCGCCCAGGCCAGTCCCTCGGCGAAGCAAAGCCCAACCATCACCGCGCCGATCAGCCCCGGCCCGGCGGTGGCGGCTATGAAGTCGAGGTCATTTTTTGCTATATTTGCTTCGGTTATGGCGGCCTCGACAATCGAGACGATCAGCCGCTCATGCTCCCGTGAAGCCAGCTCTGGCACCACGCCGCCGAAATCGGTATGGCATCGCTGGGAACTGACGACGTTCGACCGTACCACGCCATCGCCGAGCACGGCTGCCGAGGTTTCGTCGCAACTGGTTTCTATCCCTAAAATATTCATTGTTCAAGAGTGGAAATGCGTAATGGCCAAAGCTAACAAAGAGGAGAACAATAGCAAACCGCGCCGCAGAATCAGCTTTTTCAAGGCGTTCCTGATTCTCATCGGCGCCGATCTCGTCCTGCTCCTGGCGCCAGGCATCGGCCTGCTCAACAGTGCGTTCTATGTGGGTGACATGGTATCCTGGCCAGCGCTCCTCATCGGCCTCGCGCTGCTCGCGGTCGGCATCAAAGGCCTTTTCCGGCAGGAGTAGGTGATAATGGATAATGGACAATGGATAATTTCTTGTAGGGGCGAACGGCGATCCCATATTCAGGCGGGTTTCAACCCGCCGGACATTCAGAATTCTTACATTCATGTTGCCCCGGCTTTCAAGCCGGGGAGAGGAATCACAAGCTCCCGAACATTCGTAATTCACCCATGAAACAGGAAACGGATATCGAATCGCTCGGACGGCAGATCGTCGAGGAGTCGGCATTTATCGACCGGGCGCGCCAGGCGCTCTCGACGACCATCATCGGTCAGACGGCGGTGATCGACAAGGTGATGATCGCCCTGCTCGCCAACGGCCATCTGTTGCTCGAAGGGGTGCCGGGGCTTGCCAAGACGCTTATCGTGCGCACCTTCGCGTCGGCGATGAACCTCTCGTTCCACCGCATCCAGTTTACCCCCGACATGCTGCCCGCCGACCTGATCGGCACGATGATCTACAATCCGAAAACGATGGAGTTCCATCCGCGCAGGGGGCCGGTGTTCGCCAACGTGATTCTGGCCGACGAGATCAACCGCTCGCCCGCCAAGGTGCAGTCCGCCTTGCTCGAAGCGATGCAGGAGAAGCAGGTGACGATTGGCGATGTCACCTACCCGCTCGGTGAGCCGTTCATGGTGCTGGCCACGCAGAACCCGGTCGAGCACGAGGGAACCTACATGCTGCCCGAAGCGCAACTCGACCGCTTCATGATGAAAATCATGGTCGAGTACCCGACCTTCGAGGAGGAGCTCGAAGTGATGCAGCGGGCCTCTGCGGTGCAGGCTCCCATCGAGGTGCGGGCGGTCGTGCAGCCGGAGGAGGTGTTCCGGTCGCGAAGCCTGGTGGATCGCATCTACGTCGATCAGCGGGTGCAGCGTTATATCGTCGATCTGGTGACGGCCACGCGCTCGCCGGAGCGTTACGGCCTCGGCAACCTCTCGACGATGATCGAGTACGGCGCGTCGCCGCGAGCCTCGATCTTTCTTTTGCTCGCCTCCAAAGCCCACGCCTTTTTGCAGCGCCGCGCCTACGCCACGCCGGAGGATGTCAAGAGCATCGTTTATGAGGTGCTGCGCCATCGCGTCCGGCCGAGCTACGAGGCGGAGGCTGAGAACATGAAGCCGGAGGAGTTCATCCGAAGCATTCTCGAACATGTCCAGGTGCCCTGACGACCTTCGCGTCCTCAACGGAGCGCCCGATCCGGGCGAACTGTCCGCGATGGTGCGCAAGCTCGAAATCCGGTCGAGGCGGCTGGTCAACGAGCTGTTCAGCGGCGAGTATCACTCCTCGTTCAAGGGGCGCGGCATCGAGTTCAGCCAGGTGCGCGAGTACCAGTACGGCGACGACGTGCGCACCATCGACTGGAACACCTCGGCGCACAAGAACGACCTGTACGTCAAGATGTTCACCGAGGAGCGCGAGCGTACGCTGATGCTGGTGCTCGACGGCTCCGGCTCGATGCTTTTCGGCAGCGGGCGGCTGAAAAAGGAGCTGGCCGCCGAGGTCTCGGCGGTACTCGCCTTCAGCGCCGTGCAGAACAACGACATGGTGGGGTTGCTGGTCTTTTCCGACAAGGTCGAGACCTACATTCCGCCCCGTAAGGGTCGCGCCCACGCTCTGGTGATTCTGAACGAAATCTTCTCGCTGAAGCAGTGCGGGCGCAAGACCGACATCGACGCGGCGCTCTCGTTTCTGCGTCGCACACAGAAGCGCAAGGCGATCATCTTTCTGCTTACCGACCTCTGCGGCTCGGAGTACGAGCGGGGCATGAAGCTGCTCAACACTCGCCATGAATTCGTGCTCATCCACATCGGCGACCCCCTCGACCACGAGCTTCCCCGCTCCGGCCTGCTCGATCTGGTCGATCCGGAGACGGGCGAGCGCATGACGGTTGACGCCGGAAGCCGCGCCTTCCTCGCCCGCTACGCCAAAGAGCGGCAGGCGGAGCGCGAGGCGGTGCAGCGGCAACTGAGCCGCATGAAGGTCGATGCGGTCTTTCTCGATACCGGCAAGTCGATCATCGGCGGCCTGAACGCATTCTTCCGCCACCGTGAGCGCAAGGTGTAACATCCGGGCGGTTGTGGCGCTGCTGCTGGTGATTGCTTGCGGACCGGCCAGCGCCGCGCCGGTTCCGGGCGACGTCACCGTCAGCGCCGAGCCGGACAGCCTCTTTGCCGGCGAGCGGCTGCACTACGTCATCACCGTGCGGCACGACCGGCGCGATTCGGTCTCCGTCGCCTCGCTCAAGACCGGCCAGGGCACGCCGTTCGAGATCACCGGCGCCAAATCCTTCTTGAAAAAGCTGCCGGATGGCCGCGCCGAATTCCGCATGGACGCCGAACTTGCTGTCTTCGGTTCGGGCCGCCAGCCGCTGCCTGGCTTCACGGTCGTCACCGGCAACGCATCGGCGGCAGGCCCGGAGCGTCTCGCCATCACGCCCACGGCCTCGGTGACGGTGCTCGGCATGAGCGACTCGACCGTCACGGAGCTGCGCCCCATCGCGCCGCCGGTCAGTGCGCCGTTTCCGGCGTGGCTGCTTGCGCCGGTGCTCATCGCGCTCGCCGCGCTGGGGCTTGCCGGATACCTCGTCGCCCGGCTCGTCACCGCCTTGCGCCGCCACCTCGACGACCCGGTACGCGCCGCCCGCCAGAAGCTCCGCGCCATCCGTCGCCAGCTCTCGAAAGGGCTTGTCCCGGCTGACGGTTACGAATCGCTCAGCAACATTTTGCGTGAATTTCTCCAGAAGCGCTACCGCTTCGGCGCGATGGAGATGGTCACGCAGGAGATCGCCGAGGAGCTTGCCGACCGCAAGATCAACATCCGCCAGGAGCTGATCGAGCTGCTCGACCGGGCCGACCTCGTCAAATTCGCCGACCGCCGCCCCGACATCGAAGAGTGCCGCCGCTCCCTCCGAGTCGCCGAAGTGCTCGTCGCCACCGCCGAAGTCGAGGCGGAGACGACGGCGGATGTGGAGAATTGAACACTGAAGGCGGCCACAAGAGCCGCCCCTGCAGAATTCGCGCGGCATCGTCAGCCTGACCCGGCTGATCTCGTATTTTTTGTTACTTTTGACGGTTAAGCCCATTCAACCGCCATTCACCATGCCACCAACCCACAAGCGTATTATCGGGATCGATTTCGGCGCCAAGCGGATCGGGGTGGCGGTGAGCGATCCGTTGCGGATGTTCGCCCGACCGCTGGGCACGTTTGATTTCGAGGGACTTGCGAAGTCGCTGTCGAGGGTGCGAGACGATGAGGGGATCGAGTTGATCGTGGTCGGCTATCCGCTGAGCGACCGGGGCGAAGAGAACCGCATGACTGGCGTGATCGACCGGTTCGTCGCGGAGCTTCGGGAGGCGTTTCCCGCCGTTCCGGTGGAGACCTTCGACGAGCACCGCTCGTCACGCAGCGCGATGAAGATTCTCGCCGCTTCGGGCGGCAGCCGCAAGAAGCGCAACGAGAAGGGGCGGCTCGACGCCGCCGCCGCCTGCCTGATTCTGCAAGGCTGGCTCGACAGTCGCCACTGAGCGCATTCTGGCGACCTTCCGCCGGATTTTAGGTTTAGCATTTCGCAAGGGCTTCTGTATCTTTACAGGCTTGTCCTTCTAATGTTATAATGACCGATTTTCCCCCATGACCAATTCGGAAACCCTCGCGATGTTCAAGTCGAGCGGCGCTTTGCTCGATGGCCATTTCCGGCTCACTTCAGGCCGCCACAGCAACTCCTATTTCCAGTGCGCCAAGGTGCTGCAATACCCGGACTACCTTTCGGCGATTTGCGGCGAAATCGCCGGGTTCTTCAGGGAGAGCGGCGTCACGACAGTCATTTCGCCCGCCATCGGCGGCATCGTCGTCGGCACGGAGGTCGGGCGGCAGCTCGGCGTCAAGACTATCTTCGCCGAGCGCAAGGATGGAACCATGATGATCCGGCGCGGCTTCTGTATCGATCCGTCCGAAGAGGTGCTGGTGGTGGAGGATGTCATCACCACCGGCGGCTCCGTGGCGGAGGTGATCGAGCTGGTCAGGGCCGCCGGAGCCACGGTGGCGGGCGTCGCCTCGGTGGTTGACCGCAGCAACGGCAAGGTGCGGCTGGCCGAGCGCCAGTTCTCGCTGCTCACGATGGAGGTGGTCAGTTACGCGCCGGAGGAGTGCCCGCTCTGCAAGGAGGGCGTCCCGATCGACGCGCCGGGCAGCCGAACCAATCCCCAGGGCTGAACAGGCAGATGCAGCAGGGCATCCACACCATTTCGTTCGTCGGACTCGGGCTGATCGGCGCGTCGCTGATGCAGGCGCTCAAACGCGCCGCCGAAGCGACCGGGCGGAAGATCAAGATGATCGGCTTCGATCCGTGCTTTGAGGCCGAAGACATCGCGGCGATCACCGGCGAGTGCGGCCTCGACCGCTTCGAGCCGAATCCGGCGAAGCTCTACGACGCCGATCTGGTACTGCTTTGCGCGCCGGTCGTCACCAACATCGCCCTGCTCGACGAGGTAAAGCGGCATATCCGCAAGGACGCACTGGTGAGCGACGTATCGAGCACCAAGGCTGAAATCGCCACGAGAGCGCGGGAGCTTGGCATCGAATTCATCGGGATGCACCCCATCGCCGGGCGCGAACAGCAGGGCTACCGCGCGGCATCGCCGGAGCTGCTCGACGGGCGGCTCGTGATTCTCTGCGCCGATTGCGCCAACCCCGAAACCGCCCGCGCCGCCGAACTGGCCGGGCTGCTCCGCGCCGCCGGATGCACGCAGCTCTTCATGACTCCCGAAGAGCACGACCGGGTGTACGCCAACATCAGCCACCTGCCGCAACTCGTCTCGACCGCGCTGATGGAGCACTGCCGCGAGAACGTCGCGTGGGGCGGCCCCGGATTGGCCTCGATGACGCGGCTGGCCGGCAGTCCCTGGGCGGTCTGGCGCGACATTGTCGAAACGAATCGCAACAACATCGCCGATGAGCTGGAGGCGTTTTCCGCGCTGCTCGGCGACGTCGCCAAAGAGGTGCGCGGCGGAAACGTCCAGCGCCTCGACATGCGATTCCGCGAAGCCAACGATCTCTATCAACGCCTTCAGGAGAGGAGCCGCCCATGAAGTTCGCCATCTTCGTGAACATCACCAGAGACAAAGCGCTGGAGCTGGCCCGCGAACTGGTCGCCTGGCTGGAGGCGCACTCGATCGACTACGCTTTCGACCCCCAGTCGGCCAAGGCGCTCGACTGCGGAAAGTGGGAAGAGAAGTCGGACCTCAGCCAGCACTGCGACGCCTTCGTCGCGCTCGGCGGCGACGGTACGCTGCTGCTCGCCTCGCACTACTCGCGCTCCAAGCCTGTGGTGGGCATCAATGTGGGCGACCTCGGCTTTCTGACCGAGTTCAGCCCGGACGAAATGTGGACGGCCATGGATCATCTGGTGAGCGGCAACTACTCGTTCCATACGCGCTCGCAGCTTGAAGCTACGCTGAAATCGGGCGAACTGCTGACCTCGCTCAACGACGTCATCATCGAAAAGGGCACCGCAACGCGGCGGCTGCCGGCCTTCACCATTTGGCTCGACGACGAAATGCTCGCCTCCTACCGCGCCGACGGCATCATCATCGCCACCTCGACCGGCTCGACGGCCTACTCGCTCTCGGCAGGCGGCCCGATCATCGCACCAAAGTCGAACGTCTTCGTCATCACCCCGATCTGCCCGCACATGCTGACCGTCCGGCCAATCGTCATCAGCGACGACAAGACGGTCAAGGTTTCGGTCGATTCGCAATCCGGGGAATTTCCGCTGAAAATGGATGGCATCCAGAAAAAATCGCTCCTTCCGGGCGAGGTGGTCACGGTGAAAAAGTCGCCGCACCACATCAATCTGGTGGCCAACGAAAAACGGAACTACTGCGAAATTCTTCGCAAAAAGCTGCTCTGGAGTCACGAGCATCCCACGGGAGAGTGACCGCCGCCGCCGTCGATACCCTCTCATTATCGTCCAACGAACGAGTTACCTTTTCCATGACCCGACACCTCTCCCCCTTCTGGCTGAACCGGCTGCTCGGCATTCCCGCCTCGACGCCGCTCACCCCCCGCGCCATGGCTTCGACGTTGCGCGTGGCCTTCTGCCCGCCGCAGGAGGAGAGCCCGCGCCTCGACCGCTTTATCGCGGCGTTGCGGGAGGCGTTCGCGGAGTGCGGGGTGACGATGGCCGAGACGGCGGCGGCAGTGGCGGGCGGGCGGGAGTCACGCGTCGAGGCGGGCACGGCGCTCATCGCGCCGGGCAGATTCGCGGACGGGGAGCTGCCGATCAGCCGCGTTTCGACGCTCTACAACAACCTGATCGTCGGTGTTTACGACGAAGCGCCGCCGGTGCATAACGGCCAGACGCCGCAGGAGACGCTCGACGCAGTGGTCGGCAAGCTCGCCTGGGAGATGGTGCATCTGCTTATCTACGTGACCGAAACGTCGTGGACGGTGTGCAGCATGAACGGCGGCATCACCACTTTCGACACGCCGCTGCCGGAGCCGCGCGATGTGCTCGAATCGCTGATTCCGAAGCTCACCGCGCAGGTGGTGCCGCCGCGCGACGGCGAGCTGGAACTTCGCCCCGGCTCGCTCGACACCGGGGCCCCGGAGTTCCTGAAGTTCGCCGCTGATTTCGTGGAGTGCGGGCGCATCTGGGCGAAAAACCCGCGCTTCATGAACCACACCTCGCGCGAGTCGCTCGACTACCGTAACGGCTTTTGCCGCAAGATCGTCTCGCGCTACCTCGACGACCGCAGCGGCATGAGCTACGGCTTCTTCGCCCGCCAGCTCCCGGTGAAGGTCGCGCCTGCAATCGAGGCGGACGGCGGCGGCGAAGCGTCAGGCAACGAAGTATTCGCGCCGGTGACGATTGCCGGGAAGCGCCTGCTTGTGCCGGTGCCTGCCGTGCGCATCCTCACCACCCGGTCGGGCTGCCGGAAAACGGCCCTCGACCCGCGCCACGACCTGGTGGAGATCGGGCTGGAAAATGGCCGCGCATGGCTGGCCACGCCTGCCGGATTGCCGGAGGGCCTCGTCTCGAAGCCCTCGTTCGACACCCTCACCATCATCGCCCACGCCGTCGGCAACGCCATGATCTCAAGCATCCTGCTCGCGCTCGCTCCCGGCAGCCGCTTTCCCGCACTGCTCGAACGCTTCGGCTGCGGCATGACGCACTGGCACCACTACCCCGACGAGGACATGGTTCCGGACGGCTACGTGGTGCACGGCTTCGACAATCCGCCGGTCTCGTGCTCGACGCCGCAATCGGCGGCCTACAGCCTCCTCGGCAAGCTCGACGCGCTGGAGCGCGCAATCGAAGATGGCGACGGCCTCGACTACCTCGGCGACGTGCACATCGAGCCGGGCCACGGCACCAACGTCGTCGGCACCAGGTCGCTGGCGAAAATGGCGATGTTTCTCAACGCCGACTGCTGCGTTTGTTCAAAAAGTGAGGAGTGAGGGGAAGAATCGAGCGTGTTGCATTTGTGTAGGGGTAGGCCTTGCGCCTACCCTTGCAGGGCAATCAAAAAACCTTCAGGGCAGGCGCAAGGCCTGCCCCTACAGGAAAATTGCCGATCCCCTAATTTTCAATTATTCGGCTTTTCGCTGTGCTCCCAGCGGTTCTGGTGGTCGAGGATCATTTCGGCGATTTCGCGCACGCAGCCTCGTCCTCCCTCGAACACCGAGATGTAGGCGACGCGGTTGCGCAGGTACTCCGCGCCGTTGATCGGCGTCACCGGCAATCCCGCCTTTTTCAGCAATTCCAGATCGTCGATGTCGTCAGCGATGCAGGCGCACTCGTCGTCCTGCAAGCCGTGGCGGCTTTTGAACGCTTCGTACGCTTCGAGCCGCTCCTCGCCGTCGAGAAAGAGATCGACCGGTCCGGCAGCTTCGAGCACCTGGCGGTAGGCCCCGGCCTGCCGTCCGGCGATGACCGCCACCTTCATGCCGAGGCGCAACGCCTCGCGGATGCCGACGAGGTCGCGGGCGTAAACGCCGGGCATTTCGCGCCCCTCGCCGTCGAGGGTGATTGTGCCGTTGGTGAGGACTCCGTCGAGAGAGATGACCAGCGCCTTGACGGCGTCAAGGGCGGCGTTGATCTGTGAAGAGGGGTCAGCCTGGTAGGGCTGCATTCCGAAAAACTGGAAAGAGCTCAAGAGTGTAACTGGTTAACGTGAATGAAATTCTTCCCTGATCGACTGCATACATCGCTGGAGCTGCATCAGCGCCCGCACCATTTCGCCGAATTCGGCGAGCGGGGCCTGCGTCGAGGCGTCGGACATGGCGGTCGCCGGATCGGGATGCACCTCGAAAAAGAGGCCATCGACTCCTGTGGCGACAGCGGCGCGGGCCAGCGGCATCAGGAACCGACGGTCGCCACCCGACACGCCCGCCCCCGCGCCCGGAAGCTGAACGCTGTGCGTGACGTCGACAATGACCGGCCAGCCGGAATCGGCCATGATCGGCAGCCCCCTGAAGTCAACGACGAGGTTGTGGTAGCCGAAGGTGGTTCCCCGCTCGGTGAGCATGATTTTTTTGTTGCCCGTCGAAGCGGCCTTCTCCGCAGCGTAAGCCATGTCCTCCGGCGCGAGGAATTGCCCCTTTTTGATATTGACGGCGAGGCCCGTCGAGGCGGCGGCCACGATCAGGTCGGTCTGGCGGCACAGGAACGCCGGAATCTGGAGCACATCGACGTACGACGCGGCGAGCTCGACCTCGGAGGTTTCGTGAACGTCGGTCAGGACAGGCATCCCGAAATAGTCCCTGATCTCGCGCAGGATTTCGAGTGCCTCGCGGTCGCCGATGCCGGTATATGAAGAGGCCGACGAGCGGTTCGCCTTGCGGTAAGACCCCTTGAAGATGATGCGCACATCTTCCTGCTTGCGGATGCGGTCGAGTTCGGCGGCGACCTCCATCGCCATCCGGCGGTTTTCAATCAGGCACGGCCCCGCGATGAGGAACAGCCCCTTCGGGCCAGGCAGCGACACAGGGCCAACCGAGAACTTTTGCATCCTTTGTCCTGTTTGATTACAAGAGTTAACGGCAGCAACAAGTGAGGCCGGTTTGTTTTGACTCTGATGAATCAGGCACTGAATTTAATCAATAATTTATCTTTTCATTCTCCAACAAAGATAGCTGATTATGAATACCGCAGATACCAGACAGAGGCTGCTCGACATCGAAAAGCAGATCGCAAGCCTCAAGGAGGAGCAGGCGACCGTCAAAGCGCAGTGGGATGCCGAGAAGGAGCTGATTCATACTTCACGCCGCCTCAAATCGGAGCTTGAAGAGCTGCGCGTACAGGCCGAGAATTATGAACGCAGCGGCGACTACGGCAAGGTGGCCGAGATACGCTACGGCAAGATCGCCGGAATCGAAAAGGAGCTGGAAGAGAACAACCGCAAGATCGAGGCGCGACAGGCCTCCGGCGACCTCATCATGAAGGAGGAGATCGACGCGGGCGACATCGCCGACATCGTCTCGCGATGGACGGGCATTCCGGTCAGCAAGATGCTCCAGTCGGAGCGCCAGAAGCTGCTCGGCATCGAGGCCGAGCTGCACCACCGCGTGGTCGGCCAGGACGAGGCGGTGCGGGCGGTCAGCGACGCCGTCAAGCGCTCCCGCGCCGGCATGGGCGACGAGAAGCGCCCGATCGGCTCGTTCATTTTCCTCGGCCCGACCGGCGTCGGCAAAACCGAGCTGGCCCGAACGCTTGCCGAATATCTTTTCAATGACGACGAGGCGCTCATCCGCATCGACATGAGCGAGTACATGGAGTCGCACACCGTCAGCCGCCTGGTCGGCGCGCCTCCCGGCTACGTCGGCTACGAAGAGGGCGGCCAGCTCACCGAAGCAGTGCGGCGCAAACCATTCTCTGTAGTGCTGCTCGACGAAATCGAAAAAGCGCACCCGGATGTGTTCAACATCCTGCTCCAGATTCTCGACGACGGGCGCCTGACCGACAGCAAGGGGCGCACGGTGAACTTCAAGAACACCATCATTATCATGACGAGCAACATCGGCGCGCAGCTCATCCAGAGCGAGATGGAGCAGCTCGAAGGGCGCGATGCTGACGTGGCGATGGCCGGTTTGCAGGAGCGGCTCTTTCAGCTCCTCAAGCAGCAGGTGAGGCCGGAGTTCCTGAACCGCATCGACGAGGTGATTCTCTTCACGCCGCTCAACAGGGAGCACCTGCGCGAGATCGTCACCATCCAGTTCAACCGGATCAAGGAGACTGCGAGGCGTCAGCGCATCACGCTCGAAATCTCGGACGACGCGCTCATGTGGCTCGCCAAAACAGGCTTCGATCCGGCCTTCGGCGCGCGCCCGCTCAAGCGCGTCTTGCAGCGGCAGATCACCAACCGCATCTCCGAGATGATTCTTTCCGGCGAGGTCGGCGAGAACGACGCCGTCGAGATCGGGCTGGAGGGCGAGCGCATTGTTATGCACAAAAAGTAGCCCTTAAGCGCAAGCTGGACGGAGCTTCTTGCAGTTCCGTCCGGCGTAAACAATTACAAAAGGCGTAACAGGATGAAATTGGGCTAAAGCCCCGATTTGTATTATTGTAACTCTCGACCCCGGACTGAAGTCCGGGGCAATGGTTTTAAGAGAATTACTGGCCGGAGCTATAATGGATGCAGCTATAACCACCCTGCGCTATATGAACAAGAGCCTCCTCGCCGCGCTGCTGCTTCTTTTGAGCTTCACCTCTGCGCTTGCCGACACATCACGCCAGCCCGACAGTCTTTCGATTAAAATCGGCCAGATGCTCATGATCGGCTTCCGGGGCATGGAGGCCAAAGCGGGGTCGCCTGTCGCCGCCGATATTCGCGAGCGGGGCATCGGCGCCGTGGTGCTCTTCGATTACGACGTACCGTCAAGATCGCCCGTGCGCAACATCGAGTCGGCGGAGCAGCTCCGGCGGCTCTCCTCGGAGCTGCAACAGCGCTCGTCGATTCCGCTGTTGGTCGCCATCGACCAAGAGGGCGGGCGCGTCTGCCGTCTCAAGCCGTCGCGCGGCTTCCCGCCAACCCTCTCCGCCGCCCGCCTCGGCAAGCTCGACAACGCCGACAATACACGGCAGGCCGCCGGATCGACCGCCGCGCTCCTCGCGAGCCTCGGCGTCAACATGAACCTCGCGCCGGTCGTCGATCTGAACGTCAACCAGAACAATCCCGTCATCGGCAAGCTCGACCGGAGCTTCTCCGCCGACCCGGCGGTGGTCGCCCGGCAGGCGCGAATTTTCGTCGATGCGTTCCATCGGCATGGCGTCATCGCGGCGCTGAAGCACTTCCCCGGCCACGGCAGCTCGACGACCGACACCCACAAAGATTTCACCGACGTCACCGCCACCTGGTCGAAAAAAGAGCTTGAACCGTACCGGAAACTGATCGGCGAGGGGTACAATGATCCGGTTATGACCGCCCACGTCTTCAACGCCCGGCTCGACAGCCGCTACCCGGCGACGCTCTCGAAGGCGACGATTGACGGCTTCTTGCGCCAGAAGCTTGGCTTCCGGGGCGTGGTCGTCAGCGACGACATGCAGATGAAGGCCATCGCCGACCGCTACGGCCTCGAAGAGGCGATCCGGCTGTCGATCGATGCTGGCGTCGATATTCTGATTTTCGGCAACAATGTCAGCTACGATCCCGACATCGCCAGCAAAGCGACCAGCATCATCCGCCGCCTCGTCGAAAAAGGCGCCATTTCACCGAAACGCATTGATGAGTCGTACCGGCGCATCATGGCCCTGAAAACCCGAACCATCGCTCCACGCCCATGAAAACCCTTTACCTCGTCCGCCACGCCAAAGCTGGCTGGCACGATCCGGCTATGGCCGACTTCGACCGCCCGCTCACCAAGCGGGGCCACAAGCAAGCCGAAGAGATGAGTCGCCGCCTGCACAAGAAAAAGATTACGCCGGAGTTGCTCGTTTCGAGTCCGGCGAGCCGGGCGCTCGAAACGGCGGAGATTTTCGCGGACGCTTTTGGCATCGAGCGGCGGGAGATCGTGCAGAAAATCGAAATCTACGAAGGAGGTATCGACGCGCTCGCGGCCCTCGTCCGGTCGCTCGCCGACGAGGAGAATACGGCGATGCTCTTCGGCCACAACCCCGCCATCAGCGCCTTCGTCGGCTGGCTCACCGGCCAGCGCGCCGAAGCGATGGACACCTGCGGAGTCGCGAAAATCGAGCTGGATTGCGATCACTGGCGTGATACCGCCGAAGGCAGCGGAAGGTTCGACTGGTACGAGTTTCCGGAGAAAGAGTGAGTGCAGGTCAACAGTAGGGCGTACGCAATTCGTCCCATAAGGCTTATAGGTCATATACGACCTATAAGCCTTATAGACCTAAACTTCAATAATGCTCGGGCTTCGGCTCTCGCTCCATCAGATCGAGTATGGCTTGCTGGGCGGGTTTGTCTTCAAAAAGCATTTCATAGACGGCTTGCGAGATAGGCATCTCCACGCCGAGGCGTTCGGCCAGTTTGACCACGGCCTTTGAGGTGAGCACCCCTTCGGCCACCATGCTCATTTCGCTGATCACATCGTCGAGCTTTCGGCCTTTGCCGATCTGCTCGCCGACGTAGCGGTTGCGGCTGTGCTGGCTCAGGCAGGTGACGACCAGATCGCCGATCCCGGAGAGGCCCGACAGCGTCAGCGGATCCGCGCCAAGCTTTGTGCTGAGGCGTGAGATTTCAGCCAGCCCGCGCGTGATGATCGCCGCTTTGGCGTTGTCGCCGAAGCCGAGTCCGTCGGAGACCCCGGCAGCGATGGCGATGATGTTCTTGACCGATCCGGCGATTTCGACGCCAATGAGGTCAGTGTTGACATAAACGCGAAAGCCGTTGGTGTGGAACACCTCCTGAACCAGGCAGGCGGTCTGTTCCGAAACGGAGCAGGCCACGACGGTTGTCGGCTGCTTCTGGGCGACCTCCTCGGCGTGGCTTGGGCCGTAGAGCGCGGCGATCTGCTCCGGCGCGACGCCAGGCAGCGTTTCGAGCAACACCTCGGACATGCGTTTGCCGCTCTCCAGCTCGATGCCCTTGGCGACGTTGACGATGACTTTGCCGCTGAGCGGCAGGTCGGCAAACGCCGCAGCCGTCTCCCTGAGCGCATGTGACGGCACGGCGGCGACGATCATTTCGGCCTGCTTGACCGCTTCGTGAAGATTTTCGACTACGTGAAGGTTTTCGGGAAAAAGCACCCCCTTCAGGTAGCGCTTGTTCTCGCGGTCAGCCTCCAGCGCACGGGCGAACTCCGGGCGATGCGCCCAAAGCCGCACTTCGTGCCTCTTGTTGGCCAGCAGAATGGCGAGGGTGGTGCCCCAGCTCCCCGCGCCGAGAACGGTGATCTTCATCGCGCCTCCGGCTCCTCAGCTCTTCCGCCCGAAGCTCAGGCGGTTTTCGGTTCCTGAAAAGAGACGCCTGATGTTGGCGCGATGGGTGTAGATGATCGCCACGGCTACAATGCCTCCGAATATGAGAAGGTGATAATCGAGGCTGTCATGCACGAACCAATGGTCGAAAAAACGGTAATCGAGGCCGGAGCCGAGATCGAACAGGTACTTGCGGATGGCGATGATCAGCGGAAAGGCGATGGCGGCAAAGATCGAACCGACCGACACATAGCGAGAAATCGTGACGGTGAGCAGGAAGATGCCGATCACCATGAGCATACTCACCGGCGCGAGTCCTATCAGCATTCCGGCGGCGGTGCTGACCCCCTTGCCCCCCTTGAATCCGGCGAAGACCGTGAAGACGTGGCCAATGACGGCGGCCATGCCTGCGACAAGGCTCAGGGCGACCTCGTTCATATCAGGAAACGCGCCGAGGGGATGGGCCTTGAAAAAGGCGACCACCGGCACGGCGGCAATCGTTCCCTTGGCGATGTCGATGAGCGTCACGACCAGACCCACCTTCCAGCCCAGCACCCGGAAGGCGTTGGTGCCGCCAGCATTGCCGCTGCCGTAGTCGCGGACATCGATGCCCTTGAGCAACTTTCCGGCAATGATGCTGGTCGGAATTGAGCCGATGAGGTAAGCAACGGCGACGATGGCAAGAAATGTCAGCATGTCAATCAGGATTGAATGATGAACGAACACTCGATCTGAAGATCAGGCCTTGACGACCTCGCCTGCAATGTAGGCATTTTCCTCTCTCGACTTCAAGTAGCCCATAAGGTGATCGACGCGATCCTTCGAGACAATCATCACCAGGCCGAGGCCGAGGTTGAAGGTGCGGCGCATATCCTCTTCGGGCACCGAGCCTTCGCGGCGGATCAGGTCGAAAATCGGCAGTTCGGGCCACGAGTTCCAGTCCACCGACAGCGTGAGACCTTCCGGCACGATGCGCATGGTGTTGCCCATCAGGCCGCCGCCGGTGATGTGCGACATGCCGCGCAAGTCGCCCGTGCCAAGCAACGGCTCGATGACCGACAGGTAGGAGCGGTGCACCTTCAGCAGCTCCTCGCCGACCGTGCCGTCGAGTTCGGCGAAGGTCTCGTTCATCCGCCCTTCGAACACCTTGCGGGCCAGCGAATAGCCGTTGGTGTGCAGGCCGGTCGAGGGCAGGCCGATCAAGACGTCGCCCTCTTCGATCTGCGAGCCGTTGATGATGTGCGGCTGATCGACCACGCCGACAATCGTTCCGGCCAGGTCGAAATCCTCCGCGTCATAGACGCCCGGCATCTCGGCGGTCTCGCCACCGATGAGGGCCGCGCCGTTCTCGCGGCACGCCTTCACCATGCCGGTCACGACCGACGCGGCGATCTCCGGCTTGAGCTTGCCGCAAGCGTAGTAGTCGAGGAAAAAGAGCGGACGCGCGCCGCAGACCAGAATATCGTTCACGCAGTGGTTGACCAGGCACGAGCCGACCGTGTCGTA
Organism: Chlorobaculum sp. 24CR; assembly: GCF_004118635.1. Classification (GTDB taxonomy): domain Bacteria; phylum Bacteroidota; class Chlorobiia; order Chlorobiales; family Chlorobiaceae; genus Chlorobaculum. The sequence goes on from NZ_SDGU01000026.1 coordinate 52,080, forward strand.
CTTGCCGAGTTCGATGGCGATCTTGAGTTTGGTGCCCACGCCGTCGATGCTGCTCACCAAAACCGGCTGCTCGTAGTTGGCGAAGTCAGGCCGGAAAAAGCCGCCGAACGCGCCGATGTCGGTCATCACCTGCGGGGTGAAGGTCTGGCGAACATGAGGTTTGATGAGGCGGACAAACTCCTCGCCCGCAGAAATATCGACTCCGGCTTTCTTGTAATCCATAGTTCTTTTTCGTGATTATCCTGTTGTTGCTCCGGCCATGAAAACTCCTGACAATTGCCCCGGACTTCAGGCCGGGGTATGCGAATACAGTAACATAAATCTGGGCTTCAGCCCAATTGCTGCTGCGGAGGAGGTCGCCATTGATTGTTGCCGGATTAACAACTCTATTCTCGACCTGCCGCAGATTTTCAGCTTCCCGCCGGTTTTTCGAAAATCGCGTCGCACTGCGATTCCGCGAAGAACTCGCAGTGCAGGCCTGAAACAGCCGCTTTCACGTCGCTCTCATCGACCACAACACCCACGTTGATTTCCGAGGCGCCCTGCGAAATCATGCGCAGGTTGACGTTGCAGAGCGAGTTGAAAATCCGGCCTGCAACCCCCTTCGACAGGCGGAGGTTGTCGCCGACCACGCTGACCGTGGCCACCTTGTGCTCGATCTCGACCTCGCCGAGAGCGCCCAGCGCCTTGATGAACGCCTCGCTCACCGAGCCGTCGTCAACCGTCAGGGAGACCGACACCTCGCTGGTCGAAATCATCTCGACCGAAATGGCGAAGCGCTCGAACACGTCGAACAGTTCGCTCATGAAGCCGTGACGGCCAAACATCCGGTTGGAGCGGATGTTCAGGATCGCCTGCCCCTTTTTGACGGCGATCGACTTGACCAGACCACCGTGGCTCTTGCCCTTCAGCAGCTCCGGATCGTTGGTAATCAGGGTGCCTTTGGAGTCCGGATGCCAGGTGTTGAGCACATAGACCGGGATGTTCTTTTCGACCGCCGGGGCGATGGTGTCGGGATGGAGCACCTTGGCGCCAAGGTAGGCCAGCTCGGCGGCTTCGGAGAAGGTCATGACCCGGATGCTGCGCGCGTCAGGAACCATGCGGGGATCGGTGGTCATCACGCCGTCCACGTCGGTCCAGATTTCGATGGAGTTCGAGTGGAGCCACGCGCCGAACAGCGCCGCCGACAGGTCGGAGCCGCCGCGTCCGAGCGTGGTGGTGCGGCCCGACCCGGTCGAACCGATGTAGCCCTGCGTCACCACCACCGTGCCCGCGTCGAGCAGCGGCTTGATGATCTCGCTGGTGTTCTTGCGGCAGGTTTCGGCGAGCGGGCGGGCGAAGCCGTAGCGGTCGTCGGTAATCATCACCGTGCGCGCGTCGAGCCATTCGCAACGCACGCCCGCTTCGTTCAGCGCGGCGGCGAAGACGCTGGTCGAGAGCAGCTCGCCGAAGGAGCAGAAGCGGTCCCGGGAGCGCTCGGTCAGTTCGCCGACGATCTCGATGCCCTCGGTCAACCGTTCGAGCCGGGTGAGATAGACCTCGATCTTTTCGATCACCGCCGTCCGCAGCCCCTCGCTCCCGATAAGCTCCCCGATCAGATCGAGGTGGAACCGGCGAACTTCGGAGACCAGTTGTTTGGCCTCTTCGAGTCGGCTTGCGCCAGCCGTGTCGGCGATCCGGATCAGTTTGTTGGTGATGCCGCTGCACGCGCTCAAAACGACGAGCGGCGCGCCCGATCTCATCCTTTCAGCGACGTTGGCGATCACCTGCCGCATGGCCGCAGCCGTGCCGACAGAGGTGCCGCCAAATTTCATGACTACCATAACCTCAATCGAAAGAAGTGGATAGTGATCGTTTCAGGATCGTTTTCCGGTTCGGATTTACTATACTTCCATGATCGGCATACAACTCATGAACCCAGAACACCGGAAACCCAGTCTTACCGGCCCCATGAACGAGATTACCCGATTCGCCCCGAAAGGAGCAAATGCAGAACGCATTCTCAGGACGGCGGCGCTTCTTGCGCTTTCGTGCCTCACGCTCGTGCTTGGCGCATGTCAGAGCACACGGTCACTCTCCGATCGCATGGAGAGCAAATATAGTTTAAAAAAGAGAAAAACTTCTATCTCCCGCCTCTGGCCGCAAGGCCCGGAACGGTGCAGCCTGCCGGTACAGGTCTCCGGACGCGCCTTCAGGTCGATGCTCGATTCCATCGAAGACTCCAGAGGAGTCAGGTACCGCTTTGGCGGAACCACGCCGGATGGCTTTGACTGCTCCGGCTTCGTGCAGTATTTGTACAACCTCTCGTTCCAGATGCTGTTGCCCCGTACCTCTGGCGAACTCGCGCTGGTAGGCCCGATCATTCGCCGGGATCGCCTGCAACCCGGCGACCTGGTTTTCTTTGCCTCCGGAGACGAGATCACCCACGTCGGCGTCTATATCGGCAACCAACGCTTCGCTCACGCCTCATCAAAGGCTGGCATCAGCGTAAACACGCTGTTTCAAAGCTATTACAACGCCCGCTTCGCCTTCGGCACGAGAATTATTCGGGTGGAGTAGCCGCGCGGTGGACTTGGTGGACGGAAGAACGGGAATTCCGCAGTTCATTCCCAATAGTCCCAATAGTCCCACAAGTCCCAACAGACCCATTCGTCCCAATCTCGCCGTTTTGCTATCTTGCCGCACTGGCAACACGCAATACACCAACAAAACCTCCATGCAACCGCCGAAAACTCACAACCACATCGAACTCGCCTTCGAGATCGACAGCGACCTGTACGAACTCTACATCGCCCTGCTCTCGCAGGAGGGGATCGAATATTTTCTCGAAGAGGACACAAAGCTGCTGGCCTATCTGCCCGAGGGCGAGTGGAACGCCGAAAAGGAGGAGGCCATCAAAACGCTGTTGCAGGAGACCTTTGGCTCCGCGCCGCACTTCACGGCGTCGTTCATGGCCGACCGGAACTGGAACGCCGAGTGGGAGGCGCATTTGCAGCCGGTGGAAATTTCCGACCGCTTCCTCATCGTCCAGCACCAGAAGGATTATACGGTCAAGCCGGGCCAGATCGTCATCGCCATCAACCCGAAAATGTCGTTCGGCACCGGCTACCACGCCACCACACGCCTGATGATGCGCCAGATGGAGGAGCTCGACCTCGCCGACAAAAAGATCATGGACATCGGCACCGGCACCGGCGTCTTGGCCATCGCGGCCCGCAAGCTCGGCAACCGCAACCCGATTCTCGCCTTCGACAACAACGCCTGGGCGGCCGAGAACGCCGTCGAAAACGTCGCCGAAAACAGCGTGGCCGACATTCGGGTGGAGCTGCTCGACGCCGAGGAGGAGCTGGTGGCAAACCTCAAGGAGGGCTACGACCTGATTCTGGCCAACATCAACAAGAACGTGCTCGACCGCATCCTGCCGGTCATCGGCCGCCACGCGCCAACCGCGCAGGTGCTGCTTTCGGGCGTGCTGGTCTATGACGAACCGTGGCTGAAGCAACTCCTCAAGCGCATCGACTACACCAACGTCAAGACCATCTACGAAGACGAATGGCTCTCGGCCCTGATCGAACCAAAAGACTGATATTCACCTATTCGTCCTATTCGACCTATGAGTCCTATTCTTAAAACCATGCCCAACGCAACCGAACGCATCGCCTGCATCGACGTCGGCACCAACACGGCGCTCTTGCTGGTCGCCGATCTCGAACCCGCCACCGGCAAGATCGTGACCGTCGATCACCGCCAGACCATCGTGCGCCTCGGCCAGAAGGTCGATGAGCACCGGATGATCCACCCCGAAGCGCTCGAACGGCTGACCGCCTGCATGACGGAGTACCGAAAGCTGTGCGACGAGCTTGGCGTGCAGCGCATCCTCGCCGTCGGCACCAGCGCCCTGCGCGACGCGGCCAACCGCGACGAAGTGATCGCGGCGGTGAAAAGCGCGACCGGCATCGAAATCAGGTGCATCAGCGGCGAGGATGAGGCCGCGCTCACCTTCTTCGGCGCGGTGGCCGGACTGCCGGAGGCGCCGGAGCCGTTCACGGTGATCGACATCGGCGGCGGCAGCACCGAGATCATCATGGGCACCGCCAACGCGCTCGAAAGCGCGGTCAGCATGAACGTCGGCTCGGTGAGAATGACCGAGCGCTTCTGCACCTCGCAGCCGCCGTCGCCGGAGGAGTTCGAGGCGGCGCGCGAGGAGATCGACCGGCAGCTCGCCGCCGCGCTGCCGCCCTTCTTCGCGGGTCGTCAGCAGGTGTTCGGCGTGGCGGGCACGCTGAACACCATCGCGCAGGTCTGCCTCGGTGACCGGCAGTTCGACGCCGGGCGGGTGCAGGGTTTCCGGCTTGAGTACGACGCGGTGCATGAGCTCGTCGAACAGCTCCGCGCGATGACGATCGACGAAATCGTGGCATTCGGCATTCCCGAAGGCCGCGCCGACGTCTTTACGATGGGCGTGCTGATTTTGCACCAGTTCATGCGGATGCTCGGCGTTGGCAGCCTGACGGTCAGCATCCAGGGCCTGCGCTACGGCGTGGCGCAACGGGAGCTTCAGAAGCTTCGCCGTCGGAGCTGAGAGTCACGGCTTGCGGCACGACAGCCAGACGAGGTCGCCCGACGAATCCTTCGTGAAGAATAGAAACCGCTCGCTGCTCTCGCCGAGCTTGCAGCGCTTGCGCAGCTCTTCGACGGAGAGCGGAAAATCGCGCCGCTGAATGGCCGCATTCGTGATTCCCAGTTCCGCAAGCTCTTTCCGGAAGCTCTTTGGCCTGAACGGGCGACACGCCTCGATCCGAAAACTCCGTCCGGGAAACGATTCAACAAGCCGATCCGACGTGAGATAATCGACCGTGCGATTCAGGAATTCGAGCTGCATTTGCCGCGCAAGTTCGCCGGTGAGTCGCGCCTTGATGATGGCCGCATCCGGCTCGTAGAGCCACGCGCCGGGCGTTTCCGCGACAACACGAGCGGGAGGCTCGCCACCGGATGAGGCGATCTCGAACGGCTTGTCGCCCAGACACGCCGCGCGAACCTCCGGCGTCCGGCCAGCTTCGCGCCCGCGATCCAGCAGCAGCAGCACCTCCTTGCACTCGCCCTCGACCGACACCGCGATAACCGTCGAGAGCGACGGAAGCGACCGCTCAAGCCCGCTGATCTCCAGCGCGGGCGACGCCTTGATGCAGACCTGTCGCGCCTTGCGCAACATCAGGTCGTGCAGCCGCACCACATCGGGACTCGACGCCACGAGGCTCGCTGAGCGCCCGCCATGCTCCCGCCGCGCCGGATCGACCAGCAGGCAGTCGAACGAATCGTCGTCGTATCCGTCGAGCAGCTCCGCGCTGTCGCCGACGTGCGTCTCGACGTTCGTCACGCCCATCGTTCGCCGGTTCGCCTCCGCCAGCCGCGCCAGCGCCTCGCTTCGCTCGCACGACACCACCTCGCCGAAGCGCCGGGCCAGGAAGAGCGTGTCGATGCCGAGGCCGCCGGTCAGCTCAATCGCCCGCCGCCCCTGCATGAGCGAGGCTTTCCACGCCGCCGCCCGCTCGCCCGAAGCCTGTTCGAGCGCGAGCCGCGTGTAGAGCAGCGGAAAGCGCGACAGCGACGGCAGCTTCACGGCGGCCTTCTTGCGGCAGGCAATCTGCTCGGCTATCGCCCGTACCGGCAGATCGCTCCGCCCGTGAAAGCGCAACGCAAACGCCGCCGGATCGTCGCTCGCGTGAGCATCGATCAAGGCAAGCACCTGCGGATCGAAGAGGCTGTGGAGTTCATCGAGGGTCATGGGGGGAATGGGACAGTTCGGCTACTCGAACTTATCGAGATATTCGCTGAAGGCAAAAATCCGGTAACGGGTCTGGCCGCTGACCTCTTTCAGAATGCCTTCGTCATGAAAAAAGGTAACCAGATCGTTGGCGGATTTTGCGCTCAAACCGCAGATTTGCTGCACCTGCTTGACGGTGACGACCGGGTTGACGAACAGATGAGAAAGCAACGTCAAGGCCGTTTTTGCTCGCCTGCCGCTGGATTCGGTAAGATGCCGCTCGGTATCCTGTTTCAGGACAAGCACTTCCGACAAGGTTTGCGCAGCCTTCCGCGCCGTTTCATCGACGCCGACGAGAAAGTATTTCAGCCAGTGAAGCAGGTCGTTTTTTTCTCTCACCCGCGTCAGGTTTTCGTAATAGAGCATCCGGTTTTTCTCGAAAAACGAGGACAAATACAGCAATGGCTTGTGAAGGATTTTTTCACTCACCAGATACAGGGTAATCAGAAGCCTCCCGATACGGCCATTGCCATCGAGAAAAGGATGAATGGTTTCGAACTGGTAATGAGCTATGCCAATACGAACCAACGAAGGAACGACAATCTCCCGGTTATGCAGGAAATTTTCGAGGTCGCCCATCAATGGATCGATATAATGGTGGGCTGGCGGAATAAACGCTGCGTCTTTCAACGACGAGCCGCCAATCCAGTTCTGGCTCCGGCGAAATTCTCCGGGCTGGCGGTGCTGGCCACGGACGCCAGACAGCAGCAATTCATGCGCCTGACGGAGCAGCCGCGAGGATAGTGGCAGATGCTCCAGTTGTTGAATCGCGCCATTCATCGCCGCCATGTAGTTCCTGACCTCAAGCCAGTCATTGCGCCGTTCAGGCAGCACCTCTTCTTCCGGCAAAAGCGCTTCATCGAGCTGGGTCTGCGTACCTTCAATTCGGCTTGAAATAACCGCCTCCTTGGTGACGTGCAACTGAATGAACAACTCAGTGTTTGGAACCAGACGGGCGTATGAGTTCAGCTCTCCGAGGCTGATGGACGCCTTTTCAAGCAACACACCCAACTGCACATCTTTCCATTGCCACTGAACATTGACCAGCTCAGGAACAAAATAGAGATATTCAAGTCCTTTTTCTTTTCTTCCAGCAAGGAATGCCTCGATGTCTCGAACAGGATTGGACATAACAAGAAGCCTCCAAGAGATTCTAAGTTTACTTTCAGGCTCAAAAGTAAACTTAAGAAATTCTAAGTTTACTTTCCTTCCATTTCCATCCATCTGCCTCCAACCGTCACCCCGCGTTATGCTCCCCGGCGAGCACGCGGCGTAGTACTTTGCCTACCGCCGACTTCGGCAGCGTGTCGCGGAATTCGATGTGTTTCGGGACTTTGTAGGCGGCGAGTTCCTTGCGGCACCAGGCTTTCAGGTCGGCGGGGTCGAGCGTCTGGCCCTCGCGCAGCACGATCCAGGCTTTGACCGCTTCGCCCTGGTAGTCGTCCGGCACTCCGGCTACGCCGGTTTCGAGCACGGCGGGGTGCCGGGCGATCACCTCCTCGACCTCGCGCGGCCATATCTGGAAGCCGCTCGCCTTGATGACATCCTTCTTGCGATCCACCACGAACAGGTAGCCCTCCTCGTCGAGATAACCGAGGTCGCCGGTGTGAATCCAGCCGTCGCGCAACACGGCGGCACTCTCATCGGGATTGTTCCAGTAGCCGCTCATATTCTGGGGCGAGCGGATGAGAATCTCGCCGACCTCGCCCGACCCCAGCGCCTCGCCGCCCGCTTCGGCATCGACGATGCAGAGTTCGACGTCGGGCGCGGGCAGGCCGACCGAGCCCGGTTTCTGGCGGCCCCGCGCCGGGGAGAAGACGGGCGAGACCAGCGCTTCGGTCAGGCTGTAGGCCTCGATGATGCAGCCGCCGGTGAGCTGCTCGAAGCGGTTCCGGGTCTCCTGATGCAGCGAGGAGGCTCCGGAGACGATCAGCCGCAGCGAGCGCAACGCCTGCGGATCGCGCTGGAGCCGGGGGTGCGCGACGAGCGCGTTGAAGAGCGTCGGCACGCCCGGCAGCATCTCCACCTTGTGGCGCTTGATGGTGGCGATCAGCGCTCCGGTGTCGCGCGGGTCGGCCATGAGCACCATCGGCGAGCGTCGCACGAAACCGCTCGCCATGATGCCGACCTGCGAATAGACATGGAAGAGCGGAAGGTTGAGCATGATGACAATCCGGTCGTCGCCGAGGGTGGTGCGGAACCAGGCGTTGGTCTGCATGGCGGTCATGATGAGCGCTTCGTGCCGCCCGATGACGCACTTGGGGCTGCCGGTAGTGCCGCCGGAAAAGAGAAAGAGCGCCGGATCCGGGGGCGCAACCGTCACCTCCGGCGCTGCCGAATCGCGATGCCTTTCGATCACGTCGGCCATCGACAGGTCGCCGGGGCGCAGCTCGACGCGGTGACCGCCCTGCCGCTCCTTGAGCGCGGTGAACAAGAGGCGCTTGAGCGTCGGCAGATACTCCTTGATGGAGGTGGTGACGACCCGTTTGAGCGGGGTGCTGGCGCGGATGCGGTTGAGCTTTTCATAGAACGGGGTGAGCAGCACGAGCGTTTCGGCTCCGCTCTGGCAAATCGCCCGTTCGAGTTCAGGTTCCGTGTAGAGCGGGTTGAGCGGCACGGCGATGCCTCCGGCCTTCCAGACGCCGAACTGGGCCACGATCATCTGCGGCGAGTTGGGCATCAGGAGCGCCACCCGGTCGCCTTTTACGACGCCCAGCTCCCGCAATCCCGCCGCGAAGGCCGTGCTTTGCTGATCGAGTTGCTGATAGCTGAGCGAGCGCCCCATGAAGAGGAAAGCGTCGTCGCCGGGAAGCTCCCGCGCGCAGTCGCGCAGAATATCAAGCAGGGTGATCGCCGGGTAGGGCACCAGGGTGTGCGGCACGCCATCGTCGTAGTGGCGGAGCCAGGGCCTGTCGGACATGAAAAATCCTCCGGAAGTTATCGAGCGTCTCGCGGAGCCACAGGCTGCGACAACCAACCGCGCATGAGATAAACATCAGAATCCATCGACGAATATAAGGCTTTCACCCCGATTCTGTCTGGATAACGCCACCCGCCGTCGCTGCCGTGGCGGGAGGGAGAAGAGAACGCCTTCATGCGTTATCGATGAGCTACATTTTTGTAATTTGCGCCTTTCGTCACAAGCCTCTTCGATCATCCGAATTTTTCATCATGAGCGCAGACCCGATCACCATCTTTCGCAAAACCTGGGGCACCTACCAGAAAGTCATCAGCCACAACCTCATGTTTCACCGGGAGATAACGGCTGCCGTGGCGACGGTGTTCGAACGCCGCTCCGGCCCGCTGCGCTTCATCGACCTCGGCTGCGGCGACGCTTCGCACATTCTGAAGCTCCTCAAGCCCGATCAGCTTGCTGAATACTGCGGCTGCGACCTTTCGCAATTCGCCCTCGACGAAGCCCGCAAAAACCTCGAACCGTTCGGCGCGGTCATCAATCTGTGCTGCAACGACATGCTCTCAGTCTTGCGGCAAGCAACTGCAAACCATTACGACATCGTCTATTCGAGCTACGCCCTGCACCACCTGCCCACTGAAGCCAAGCAGGCGGTCTTCACCGAGTGCCGCCGCGCCCTTGGCGACAACGGCGTTCTGATTCTCGTGGATGTGATGCGTGACGAGGAGCAGGCGCGGCAGGAGTATCTCTACCGCTACAACAGAGCCGTCAGAACGCAGTGGGAGGCGCTTACGCCCGACGAACGGAATCAGGTGCAGGAGCACATCCGCAACTGCGACTTCCCTGAATGCGCCTCAACGCTTGAACAGTTTGCTCGGAATGCGGGGTTCACGACCTGTCGGAGGCTGGAAAAACAGACCTGGCACGAAGCCTGGCGTTTCGAGGCGTAACGCTCGAAAGCGCTTCATCGGGCGTTGGGCAGAGCTTTTGCGGCTGTCGGGCGCGGCCCTGGCAAAAAAAGCAATGCCTGCGCATGTTGACGGTCGATGCGCAGGCATTGCTGAAATCAAACGGGCTGAGCCAGCCGGTTATTCGAGATCAATGGAGCCTCTGGTCTTTTCGCGGCGGTTCTGCTCTTTGCGGTTGTACTGATCCATGCAGCCGCTGTTTTTGCCCTCCACGAGCGAGCATTGCAGATAGTCGGTGATTTCGATGATGCAGGCGCGGATCGCTTTGCCGACAGGGGTGTTCTTGTACTCGCTCAGGTGGCCGCCAAAGCCGTCGCGGTAAACGCCGACGCTGACGCCGCTCGACTTCGAGGTCGCCTCGACCGTCCGTGCGTCGTAGATTTCGCCGGTCTCCACGTCGATCACCTTCAGATCGACCGCCATGTAGGCCTTGTCCTGCCTTCCGCCAAGACTGATCCCGCGGAAAGAGAGTCCGCCGCCGCCACCGCTCGTGTTTTGTTCAAATGCGGAAACCGTCGCGGCCACAAGGTACTGGGCGCCGGTGATTTTGCCCAGTCGGGCGCGTGTTCTCGGATTGATCCGGCCAGACCTGCCGAGATCCTGCTCGTCGAGCACCGCATCGAGTTCCCGCCTTTCGAGTACGCGGAAGCTGTTGGTCGATGCAAGTTCCGAAATGAGCATGTCTTGCAGGTCGGCGCCGACGCCGCCGTTCCACCATGCCGCACCGGAGTGGTTGGTGAACCTCAGGACGCCGATCCGGGGTTTTCCGGCGGCCAGTCCATCCTGGACGAGGGCGATGGTGCAGAAAAGCAGAAAAAGCAGCAGTGCTTTGATCTTCATAATAGAATCTCCTTGAGCGTTATGGTGATGGTTATGTTTCAGAGACGACAAAATACAATACGAACCGGAGTGACCTTTTCCCGGCCTGGCCTTCAGGCGTCGCGCCATATACAAAAATTGGCAATGAACCTGTACGGGGCTAAGCACAAGTAAAGTATCACTGTAAAGAGTAAAAGCAATGGCTGCAAAGTTACTCCGGTAAACTTGCTCCTCGCTTTTTCCGTTCCGGATCGTGAGGTTGCCAGGCGTCGGTTTTCGCAGGCGCGCAGGACAAACGGAGGGATATTGGTATATTGGTCAGCAAATTACCGGGCATGACCGCCACCCTTGCCGTTTCATGAACGCCTGAAACAACGAAGATCATCATGAGTCAGCAGCTCGTCACGAGGGACGAAACGCGGGAAGACTTTCGCGCGACGGGCGACGTGACCGTCGCGGCTTTCGCGACGCTCGAAATAAGTCGGCATACCGAACAGTTCGTCATCGAGGCGTTGCGCGCCGCCGGAGCGCTGAGTGTTTCGCTCGTCGCGGAGATGAACGGGCGCGTGGTCGGCCACATCGCCTTTTCGCCGGTGAGCATGTCTGATGGAACCACCGGCTGGTTCGGTCTCGGCCCGGTGTCGGTGCTGCCGGAGTTTCAGCGGCAGGGCATCGGCAAGGCGCTCGTCCGCGAAGGCCTCGCCCGGCTTAAGGCGCTCGGCGCGAAAGGCTGCTGCCTGGTGGGCCATCCGGAGTACTACCGGCAATTCGGCTTCACGAATCCGCAGGGGCTGGCGCACGAAGGCGTGCCGCCGGAGGTCTTTTTCGCCCTCTCGTTCGGAGGGCAGGTTCGGCAAGGCGCGGCGACGTTCCACGAAGCGTTCATGGCGAGCGGCCCCGCGTCGTAAATCGATAACTTTCATCAGAGCAAACTATGGCTGACAATTTTCATTACAACGCCAACAACGAACTGACCACGCAGGAGTACGAAGAGCTGGAGGATTTCCTGCTGCACGAATCCGGCCTGAAGCATCCGATGAACCTCGATGCGCTCGACGGCTTCCTGACCGCGCTCGTCATCGGGCCGGACACGATCGCCCGTGACGAATGGCTGCCGTACGTCTGGGGTTCGGCTGGCTCCGCCGAAGCGCCGGTTTTTCAGTCCGGCAAGCAGGAGGAGCGGATCGTGGGGCTGATCGTGCGGATGATGAACGCGCTTGCGCATCAGTTTGAAGAGAGTCCCGCCGACTACGCGCCGCTGCCGAACCTGACCACCTTCGACAACGACGAGGCGCAGCGCCACGCCGCCAGATCGTGGTGCCTCGGTTTCATCGAGGGAGTGAACGTGAGGCCCGCCTCCTGGCAGCCATTGCTGAGAGACGAAAAAGGCTCCAAGACCATCTTCGCCATCTCCGCGGCCTCCGGCCTGTTGCGCGACAAGCTCGGCCTGGATGAGGAGAAGGAGTACGAACTCTGGAAACTGATCCCGGAAGCCGTGCTTGAAATCAAAAGCTTCTGGATGCCCGCGCGGAACCAGGCGGCGGAAAGCGCGAAACAGCCCAAAGCCGAAGACCCCGGCAGAAACGACCTTTGCCCCTGCGGCAGCGGCCAGAAGTACAAAAAATGCTGCGGAAAGTGAGGAGAATGACGAATGATGAGTTATGAGTGATGAATGCTGAATTGAAGAAGGGGGATCAAGAGACTACTGTTTGTGGGGGGGTTTTTCCGCATTGAGCTGACTTGACGATGCTGGTCAGAATGCGAACCAGCTCGTCTGACTCTTTGAGCAACTCGTCGATTTTGGATTGCTGAACGACATCCGATGCGACAAGCACGCGAAGCCAGTAATGGGTTTCGCGCGCCTCTTTGCGGGCAATGGACATTTTGGCGGTGAAATCCGATTTGCTTTGCCCGGCTTGCGCCTCCTCGACATTGGCTCCAATCGATGTCCCCGATCGCAATAACTGGCCAGCCAGCGTACGAGAAACACTGCCCTGCTGTTCAAGAAATCGGCAGAACCGAACGATACGAACAGCAAACAGGAACGACCGTTCAGTAATTTTCAGACCCTCACCAGACATTCATAATTCATAATTCATAACTCATCATTCATAATTCTCCCTACCGGTACACCGATTCGATTTTGACCCTTGCGGTGCCTTTGCCGTAGAAGCCGAGTTGTCTGGCGGCTTCGGCGCTCAGGTCGATGACCCGGCCATTGATGAAGGGGCCGCGGTCGTTGACCCGCACAATGATCGAGGCTTTGTTTTCGAGGTTCGTGACTTTGACGATCATCGGAAGCGGCAGGTATTTGTGGGCGGCGCTGGGCAGGCCGGGATCGAACACTTCGCCGTAGGCGGTGGGCTGGCCGTTATGCTGGTCAAGCGTCTCCTGGCCGTACCACGAGGCCAGGCCGGTCTCCTCGTAGGCATAGACCTGGTCGAAGCTCATGGGTACGTAGAGGCGCCCGTCGATGAGATAGGGCGTGTTCTTGAGCTTGCCGAGCCGGTACGCCTCTTCGGGCGATATTGGCTGGAGGCTGCGCGATGTGGTTGTGGCGCCCTTGTAGGTCGAGCAGGCCTGAAGAGTCATGAGCGTCATGAGCAGAAGGGCGCCAATCCGTTTTTGCGTTTTCATCGTTTTGTCTGTCTGTGATGATCGGGGGCTGCATATCGACATGGTATCGCTATCCTTTCCGTCAAAAAATAGCCATTTCAGCAGAATATTCCTGAGCCCCTTGTATATTTGGGGGCTGAGTATTTTCTGCCGTATGTCTGCAAGCGCTGTTGCAGCACATCGTTAAATCTTGCCACATGACGAATCGGATGACAAACAAGCCGCCGGAAAGGCGTTTGACGGGCATCGTCATTCTGCACGGGTTCACGGCGAATCTTGAAAGCGTCCGGGAGTTGTTCGGCCCGCTTGGTCGTTTCGATCTCAAGCTGGCCACGCCACTCTTGCGCGGTCATGGCGCTGATTCGCCGGAGCGGCTGCGCGGCGTGACCTGGCAAGAGTGGCTCGATGACGCCGGGCGGGCGCTCGAAGCGCTGACCGGCGTCGATGGCAAGGCGGTGGTGCTTGGTCACAGCATGGGCGCCTTGCTCGCCCTGCAACTTGCCGCGCGCCGTCCGGAGCTGGTCGATTCGCTCATTCTCGCCACGCCGCCGATCAGGCTGACCTCGCCGCTCGGCCCCGGACGGCCACTCCATTTCCTTGCGCCGCTCGTCAGCCGTTTTGTTGACCGGTGGGGCATGGAGGCCAAATTTGCCGATCCCGGCAACGCCATCATTGCGGAGCAGTATGAGTGGGCGCCGACAAAAACCATTCTCTCGATGTTCGATCTTCTGGAGGATACGATGCGGATCGCCGGTCGCGTCCGCCTGCCCGCGCTGATTCTGCAAGCTCGCCACGAAAGCATCGTGCGGCCCGAGAGCGCCGAGATTCTGTCGCGAATTCTCGCCACGCCGCCGGCGGCCAGGTCCATCGTCTGGTTCGATAAAACCGACCACCAGATTTTCTGCGATTGCGAGCGCAAGGCCGCCGTCGAGGCCGCCGTGAAGTTTGTCGCCAGCCGTATCAACTCAAAACCACACAATCCGTAACACTATGAAAAAACAGTTGTTCCGTTTATTCATGCCGCTGATGCTTGCGTGCGTGTTCACTCCCGCCAAACTCAATGCTGCGGCTACCGATGCCCATGACGGCGTCTATCTCGACGAAATCGCCATCGGCTCCGGATACGCCTGGGGGCATCTGAAGTTCACCGAAGCGGATTTCAACGCCGTGCCGCTCTTTGTGCGCTTTGGCTTCAACATGAACTCCGTGTTCGGGATGAAAGAGAGCAAAGGTACGCTCCAGCTTGCGCTCGAACCGTTTTGCAACCCCGTTACCGAACCCGATTCGGGCGTCGAGACCGGGCTCGATGTTTTCATCCGCTACCTCCACCCGGTTGCGCCATCGGTGAAGCTGGTCGGCGAAATCGGTTCCGGCCCGATGTACCTGAGCATCGACAGCCGGGAGCAGGGCGAGGCGGGATTCAATTTCCTGAACCAGTTCGGCCTCGGCGCGCAGGTCGCCGTTTCCAATAACAGCGCCATTACCGTCGGCTACCGTTTCCGCCATCTTTCCAACGCGGGCGCCAGCGAGCCGAACCGGGGAATCAACAGCAACGCAGTGGTTGTGAGCTATTCGCTGCTCTACTGAGAGCGCCCTCTTTGTTCATTCGTCGAAGTGTCGTCATGCGCATCATCGATCTCTCTCACCCGATTTCGCCCGACATGCCGCTCTGGCCGGGTACGCCGCAGCCGAAGTTTTCCGACCTCTGCACGATCGGGCGTGACGGCTTTGGCGAGCGCTGGCTGCAACTCTCGTCGCACACCGGCACGCACCTCGACGCTCCGGCGCATCTCGTCGAGGGCGCGGCCTCGCTCGATGGCTTGCCAGCGAATCACTTCGCCGGCAAGGGCGTGATGCTCGATCTGCGGGAAATTCAGAACGGGCCGGTTTCGCTCGCCCGATTGCTGACCAGCCGGGCCCGGATCGAGCAGGCGGAGTTTCTGTTGCTGCATTCCGGCTGGAGCCGTTTCTGGGGCAGCGATGAGTACAGCCGGGGTTATCCGGTGCTTTCGCCGGACGCGGCGGCGTGGCTCGCCGGGCTTGGGCTGAAGGGGATCGGCATCGATGCGCCGTCGTTCGACCCGGCGGACTCCGAGGCGCTGCCCATCCATCGCGCCCTGCTCGGCGCGGGCCTCGTGCTGATTGAAAATCTTACGGCGCTCGGCCAGCTTTCCGGCAGCAGTTTTCTTTTCTCCGCCCTTCCGTTGCCTATCGCCGGAGCAGAAGCCTGTCCCGTGCGTGCGGTTGCTTTGTTACTGCGGCAACAATAAATCGCAAAAGTCACCGCAGAAAGAGATTGGGATCAAGTGACGAGCCCCCCCCGGTTTTTAGACAGCGGTTTAAGGTTGGTAACTTGCTCGAAAGAGGAGCAGGTACATGCACGCATATCGGGTAGCTCCTTTTTTTGGTTGGTGTACTCCGGGTTTGTCGATTCCGCAGCACGCACGCTCTCTTGGCATGGTGCTTCGGATTCGGGAGGGAAGTGTTATCTTCTGCTTTCGTTGAATAGCAATCCCCTAAATATTCAGGTATGAAAATCCTCGTTATCGGCGGCGCAGGGTATATTGGCAGTCATGTGGCTCGCGAGTTTCTCGACCGGGGCTACGAGGTTACGGTGTTCGACAACCTCTCTACAGGGCGGGAGGAGAATTTGTTCAGCGATGCTGAGTTCGTGCGTGGCGATATTTTCGATGCGGCAATGCTGGCGTCCGTGATGAATCGCGGGTTTGACGGCTGCGTGCATCTGGCGGCGCTGAAGGCTGCCGGGGAGTCGATGCAGAAGCCGCAGGAGTACTCCGTGCACAACATCTGCGGCACGATCGGCACCATCAACCAGGCGTTGGCGAGCGGCATCAAATGCTTTCTCTTCTCCTCCTCGGCGGCCATCTTCGGCAGCCCGGCCTATCTGCCCATCGACGAGAATCATCCCAAGGAGCCGGAGAATTACTACGGCTTCACCAAGCTTGAAATCGAGCGCATCCTCGAATGGTACGACAAGCTCAAGGGGCTGAAGTTCGCAGCGGTAAGATATTTCAACGCTGCCGGTTATGATGTGCGCGGGCGCATTCACGGGCTGGAGCAGAATCCGGCAAACCTCTTGCCGGTTATCATGGAGACCGCCGCCGGCTTCAGATCGTCGCTCTCGGTATTCGGCACGGACTACCCGACCAGGGACGGCACCTGCATCCGCGACTACGTTCACGTCAACGATCTCGCCACCGCGCACGTGCTGGCGTTCGAGCGGGTGATCGAAACCGGCGAGAGCCTGTCGGTGAACCTCGGCAGCGAGACCGGCGTCACGGTGCTCGAAATGCTCGAAGCCGCCCGCCGCCTGACCGGCCGGGAAATACCGGCTGAATTCGCGCCGCGCCGCGAGGGCGACCCGGCCAACCTGGTGGCGACCTCCGCCATGGCTCGCGAGCTGCTCGGCTGGGTGCCGCAGCACAGCGATCTCGATACGCTGGTCGAATCGACCTGGAACGTCTATCGGGACGTGAGCGCTGGTGGCGATGGGCGATAAAGCTGTTTTGCTGCGAGTCGGCCTGATAACCGGATACGCCCCCAAAGGAGAGAGCCATGTTCGACAATGACAGGGATGAAGAGAGATTCGTAGATAAATTTGGCGAGTCGGTCAGGGCGATGTCTGATTATTTCGGACTCGGTTTGCAGATTGCCGCGAGTTTCGCTTTCTTCGTTTTCATTGGCTACTGGGCGGATTCCAGGCTCGGCACCTCGCCTCTGTTTTTTCTGGTCGGAGTGCTGCTCGGCATGGTCGGCATGGTGCTCGTGCTCATCAAAACCGTGCAGAAAGCGAACCGCGACCACGATAGCTCGCATCATCAATCCACAAATAACCATGAAAAGGATCGACGGACATGAAGGCTTTGTTTGATTTTCTTGTAAAGTTATTTATCTTGTCGGTCATTTTATGGGGGGTTGTGTACTGGGGCGCGGCAAGGTATCCGATCGACATTAACTCGGTTTTTGTCGCCTGGCTCATGGTCATCATCAACAGCCTCACGGGATACCTGCTCTTTGAGTACGGATTTGACAAGGAGTCGAAGATTTTCACGCTGGTCGTTTTCGGCGGCGTGGCCCTCAGACTTCTGATCGTCATGGCGCTGGTACTGGTCATCAATCTGCTGGGCATGGTCAAGTCGATCGATTTCGTCGTATCCTTCATCTCATTTTACTGTATCTATCTGGTGCTTGAGATTCTCGCTTACCAGAAGAAGAATCAACTGAAAAAAAACGCTGCAAAAAACTGACAAGACGGTATGCGAAAGAAAGCGATTTCAAGAATTTTGGCACTTGTCGTGCCTGTTCTCCTGAGCCTTAACAGTCAAGCATTCGCCACTTCCGTCCAGGGTGAGTCTCCGGTCACGGGGTCTGCGGTCGAAGCCATTCATGCCGCGCCGTCAACCGTTGCCGCGCCAGCCGCCGAGGCCGCAGCCGGTCATGCCGAAGTGGCAGCAGCCCACGGCGAGGCTGCGCATGGCGAAGAGAAGCCGGGCGACCTTATCATGCACCACATTCTCGACAGTCACACCTTTGTGTTCGAGCCGTTCGGCGAGGTTCATCTGCCGCACCTCGAAATCGCCGGTTTCGACATTTCGATCACCAAGCATGTCGTCATGCTCTGGATCGCTGCAATTCTCCTTATCATTATAGCAAGCGCTGCCGGAGCCGCAGCCAAAAAGATGTCCGCCAAAGATGCTCCGAAAGGGGTCGCCAACCTTCTTGAATCGTTGGTTGATTTTATCGCAAACGACGTCGCAAGGCCCAACATCGGTCACGGTTACGAACGGTTCATGCCTTACCTGCTTTCGGTATTCTTCTTCATTCTGCTTTGTAACCTGCTCGGCCTCATTCCTTACAGCGCGACGGCGACCGGCAATATCAACGTTACGCTTACCCTTTCGATTTTCACTTTTATCGTTACCCAGTTCTCCGCGTTCAAAGCACAGGGCGTCAAGGGTTATCTTCAGCACCTGACCGCCGGAACGCACTGGGCGCTCTGGATCATCATGGTGCCGATCGAGGTTCTCGGTCAGTTCACCAAGCCGTTCGCGCTGACCATTCGACTCTTCGCGAACATGACGGCGGGACACATCATCATTCTCAGCCTGTTCTTCATCAGCTTCATTCTGAAGAGCTACATCGTGGCCGTGGCGGTTTCGATTCCGTTCGCAATCTTCATCTATCTGCTTGAACTCTTCGTGGCGTTCCTGCAGGCGTACGTGTTCACCATGCTCTCGGCGCTCTTCATCGGTCTGGCGACAGCGCACTCCGACGGTCACGACGGCCACGAGCTGGAGGCTTCGGGTCATCATTGATCCTTGCTTCGATGAACTGAAGAAGTCTGTTTGACAAAGATTTTTAGAACTGCTACAAGGAGTAGCATTCATTTTACAACAACAATCAATGGAGGCAATTTAAAGATGGAAGGTTTGGGTTATTTGGGTGCGGGCATCGGCGCAGGTCTGGCGGCTATCGGTGCAGGTATTGGTATCGGAAACGCCGCTGCTTCGGCAGCAGAAGGCACGGCCCGTCAGCCTGAGGCTACTTCGGACATCCGTACCACGATGATTATCGCCGCCGCTCTTATCGAGGGTGTCGCGCTGTTCGGTGAGGTTATCTGCGTGCTTCTCGCCCTGAAGTAAGGCCGTCTCGCCATAGCATCAATCCGTCTGCAGTATCTCAGGGAAACCGCAGACGGTTTTTTATCAAACTGTTAAAGGACTGCGTTCATGCTAACGTCAGGGATTATTCTGCTCGAAGGCGGGCTTCTCAACCCGAATCCGGGCCTCATATTCTGGACAGCGCTTACTTTTCTGATCGTTCTCATTATTCTCAGGAAAACCGCATGGGGCCCGATTGTCTCGATGCTCGAAGAGCGGGCCAAAGGCATTCAGTCGGCAATCGACCGCGCTCACACGGCCAAAGACGAGGCTGAGGCGATCCTGAAGAAAAACAGGGAAACGCTGGCCATGGCCGATGCCGAAGCAGACAAAATCATCAGGGAGGCCAAAGAGGTGGCCGACAAGGTTCGCAACGAGCTGACCGAGAAGGCCCAGGAGGAGTCCCGCAAGATGATTGCTTCCGCCAAGGATGAGATCGAGCAGGAGAAGCGTCGCGCGCTGGATGTGCTCAGGAACGAGGTTGCCGATATGGCGGTGAAAGGCGCTGAAAAGATCATTCGCACCACCCTCGATGCAGAAAAGCAGAAAGCGGTGGTCAACGATATGATCAAGGAAATGGCCTCCAGTCGTAACTGATTAATAAAACCTCGGAACTATGTCAAGTGCAATTGCAGGCCGTCGATACGCGGTGGCCTTGCTCGAAGTGGCCGTCGAGGCCGGCTTTCTGGAGAGAGTTACCGAAGACCTGCGGAAAATACAGGAAGTGATCGCCGGAAGCCACGAGCTTGTTCTGGCCCTGAAAAGCCCGCTCATCAATGTCGATCTCAAATCGAAAATTCTCGAAGAGATATTCAAGAACGAGGTCGGCGAGAAAACGATGCTCTTTCTCAAGCTGCTGGCCCACAAAAAGAGGGCAGGGCTGCTTGTCGGTGTGGTTAATGAATTCAACGCATTGATCGACGAGCGCAACGGCGTTATCAATGCCGACGTAACGAGCGCCGTCAAGCTCGGCGACGATCAGGCCAAAGAGCTGGTCAACAGCCTCTCGGCCCGCACCGGAAAGAAAATCCGCGCCAGAATGCTGCTCGACGAAAAACTGATCGGAGGCGTGGCTGTCAAGATCGGCGATACGATTATTGACGGCAGCATCAGCCATCAGCTTGAGATGCTCAGGCATTCCCTGGTCGCTGAACCGGCTTGATTCCGCAGCATTATGTTCAAAAAAAGCCTGCCGTCAAGCAGGCTTTTTTTGCGTGCGCGAAAAGATTATATTGTGCCCGCGCCAAATAGCTGTAAATTGTTCTTCTTTTTGGGGCTTTAGCTCAGTTGGTAGAGCGTCTCGTTCGCAATGAGAAGGTCAGGGGTTCGACTCCCCTAAGCTCCACAAACCCCGCAGGTTTCATCTGGTTGGCGGAGAACGTGACCCGATACCGGGCACAGACTCTCTTCTCCGAATGGACTGAAGCCTTTTCGGGTGTTCCTTCGCAAATCGAGCCGGATTGCCCGGGCAGCTCAGCCTCGCGGAATCAAATCGTCCGGTTCGCAAGATTCTGCTGTAAACCCGCGCCAGGCCGCGGTCTCTTTTTTCCCGCTCGTGCGCCGGTTTACGAAAGTCTGACGGCTGGCCGTCAGGCAAGGTTGGATAGTTATTTTTTCACCTGCTTCAAGGGAGTCTCTATGTCTCAATCGGTCATGAAAAAGTCGGTGCTCAGGATTCTGCCCGGACTGCTCTGTCTTGCATTGCCGCTCTCCTCATGTTCGTCGTCGAAATCGCCAAAAGCCTCCATGACGGTCACGCCGGTCGAGCTGCGCTACCGCGAGGCCTCCGAAAAGATCGCCACAAAGAAATACGGAGACGCCATTGAAATCCTTGAAACGCTCATGTTTTCGACCAGGGCGACCGATCTCGAAGACGATGTGCTGAAGGGCCTGGCCGACTCCTATTACAAAAAGAAGGAGTACATCCTTGCCGCCGACACCTACCGCCGGTTGCTTCAGCAGACACCGGACTCTCCCTACGCCAGGGACGCGCAGTTCATGCTTGCCAAGTCATACGAAAAGCTCTCTCCATTCCATGAGCTTGACCAGGAGTACACCGTCAAGGGTATCAACGAATTCGCAACCTACCTCGACCAGTACCCGTTGGACGACTCCGCGCAGGCCGCCAGCGATCTGGAGCTGTACAAAAATCTGATGGAGGTCAACCCGGACAACGCCTCATACCGGGACAAATACGAAGCCGCGAAGGCAGCGCTCGCAAACGGCTCTCCGGCGCGATACAGCCAGCAGGCCGTTCCTGCGCTCCGGGAGAAGCTCGCCAATAACCGCTTCTCTATCGCCCGGCAATATTTCAAACTCAAGAAGTACCGCGCCGCGGAGATTTTCTACGATGTGGTCATCAACCAGTATGCCGACACCAAATGGGTCGAACCTGCCTGGATCGGCAAGATCGATTCGGAGATCAAGCATCAAAACTGGTTTGAAGCTCGCCAGTCGATAGAGGCCTTCCAGCAGCTTTTTCCGGGAAAGGGCAAACAGGTTGAAGATGCTGCCAGAAAAGTTACCGCCCACTACTCAAACGAGCGCGATCCGAAAACGAAAGAGTGAGAACTGCTGTTTTCGGAGGAAGTTTCGACCCGCCACATAACGGTCATCTTGCCCTGTGCCTCTTTGCAAGAGAGCTTGCAGGGCTTGACCGGCTCATGGTATCAGTTTCAAAAAATCCATTCAAAGCCACTGCCGCCGCCTCCGATGACGACCGGGCCGCCATGGCGCGTCTGCTCACCAGGGAGATCAACAGCGCGGGCGCGTTTGCGGAAATGAGCACGTGGGAGTTGCAGCAGCCGGGGCCGTCGTACACCATCGATCTGTTGCGCCACGTCGCGGCGCTCCATCCCGGCGACGAGCTGGTGCTGCTGGTCGGGGAGGACAGCTACCGCCAGATGCCGCAGTGGAAATCGGCTCCGGAAATTCCGAAGCGCTGCTCGATTGCCGTTTTCGGCAGATCCGGTGGTGAAACTGCCGACCCGCCTGTCAACGATCATCTTTTTCCCGCGCACCACTACGATTTCGACATGGCCGTTTCAGCGACGAAAATTCGGCAGCGAGTTGCCGCCGGTCAGCCGATTGACCACCTCGTGCCGCCGTCCATTGCGGCATACATCGCCGAACACGGTTTGTATCGTTCGTGACGCATCGCGTTTAGTTGCCGATTTGATTGCCGGGCGTACCCAATCAGTGAGGTGACATCAATCGGCTCATCTCTTTCCCTTTCAAAATCTTATCGCGCCCTCACATCGATTCCGGCGCGGAAATCCCCAGAATCCTGAAGCCGTTGCGCAGCACCTGGCGGACGGTGAGCGATAGCTCAAGACGTGCCGTACGGATGTTCTCGTCCGCTTTCAGAATCGGGCACTCCTGATAGAATTTGTGGTAGCGCTCGGCGACCGTGTGCAGGTACTCGACCATCTTCTGCGGTTCGAGCAGGCGCAGGCAGGACTGAATGACATCCGGGAAGTCGAGCAGCGAGGAGGCGAGGTCGATCTCTGGCTCGCTGTCAAGCAGCGGGAGGCTCTCGCCGCTGGCCAAAGCTTCGTCGAAGCCGACCTCTTTTTCGGCAAGGCGCATAAGGCTGCAAATCCTCGCGTGGGCGTACTGGAGGTAAAAAACCGGGTTGTCCTTCGACTGCTTCTTGGCCAGCTCGACATCGAAATTCAGGTGCGAATCCTTGCCGCGCATGATGAAGAAGAGGCGCGTGGCGTCCGCGCCGACGTCGTCGATGAGGTCGTCGAGCAGGTCGGCGTTGCCCTTGCGGGTGGACATCTTGACCGTCTGGCCACCCACCGTTGTGGTGACGAACTGGTTGATGGCGATCTTGACCTTCGAGGCGTCGTAGCCGAGAATTTTCAGCGCTTCGAGCACGTCGGGGTACTCGTCGATGTGATCCGCGCCGAAGACGTTCACCATGAGGTCGAAGCCGCGCTCGAACTTGGTGACGTGGTAGGCGATGTCGGGCAGGCGGTAGCTCGGGTCGCCGGAGGATTTGATGAGCACCTTGTCCTTCTCCTGGCCGAGTTTGGTGGTCATGAACCAGGTCGCGCCGTCGTAATTGCCGATGAACCCCTTGGCGTCGAGCGCGTCGATCACCTGCCGGTTTGGCGATGGCTCGCCCTCGCGCGACTGGTAGAGCGTGTGCTCGTTGAAGAAAGAGTCGTGGGTAATCGAGAGGCGTTCGAGCGTTCTGCGGATCGAGCTGAAGATGACCGCTTCGGCACTCTCCTTGAAGATCGCCAGCTCTTCGGTCGAGGCCAGCTCGTCGCCGTGTTCGATGAAGAGCGTCTCGGCGATTTCGCCGATGTAGTCGCCCTGGTAGTGCGTCGTCGGAAACTCGATTGCCTGCCCGCACTTTTCGAGGTAGCGGAAACGCACCGATTCGGCCAGAATCTGCATCTGGCGACCGGCGTCGTTGAAGTAGTACTCGCGCGTCACCTCGTAGCCCTGCGTTTCGAGCAGGTTCGCGATGCAATCACCAAGCACGCCGCCGCGTCCGCGCCCGATGGTGAGCGGCCCGGTCGGGTTGGCACTGACGTACTCGACAATCGCTTTCTGTCCCTTGCCTGAATCCGTGCAACCGAACTTTTCTCCCTGCGTCAGGACTTCTTGAGCCGAGCGCATGAAGAAGGCCGGATCGAGATGGAAGTTGATGAATCCCGGCCCTGCCACCTCGGTTTTGGTCACCGTGCCTTCCGGAAATGCGAAGAGGGCGATCAACTGCGTGGCCAGTTCGCGCGGATTTTTCCGGGCCTCCTTGGCCAGGAGGAAGGCGATGTTGGTCGAGAAGTCGCCGAATTTCTTGTCGTTCGGCTTGTCAATCTGAATCTCCTTGTCGGTCTCGATGCCCGCTTTGTGCAGGGCGTCCTGAATGAAGGGAAGGAAAAAGGCTCGCATCGGTATGAATCGTTAAGACATGGTTTTGGCGGTGCCGCTCAGTTCCAGCAGCGTTTCGGGCATGAGGCCGTCGAAATGGTCGATGGTGGCGATGACGTTGTCGAACGCCGAGAACGCTTCGGGCCGGTTGGTCGTCGTGACCGCCACGCAGCTCATGCCTGCTGCTGCGGCGGCCTCAGCGCCGGGAAGCGCATCCTCGAAGACGATGCACGAGGCCGGGTCAGCGCCGAGACGTTCGGCAACCTGAAGGAATGTCTCCGGATGGGGCTTGCCGCGGCTCACCATGTGCGCGCCGACCACCGCCTCGAAGCGCGGCGTCAGGCCGGTCAGGCCGAGCACGTAGTCGATGTTCTTCGGCCCGGCTCCCGTGCCGATGCCGAGACGGATGCCAGCTCCGGCGGCGCGGTCGAGGAACGCTTCGAGGCCCGGCATCTGCACGATGGCGTGGCGGTTCATCACGCGGTAAAGAATATCCTTCAGCTCGGTCAGCTTGTCAGCCTCTTCGTGCGAAATCGAGGGATCGAGAAAGTAGCGCAAGACGTCGAGTCCTTTCATGCCGGCGGTTTCGACCAGGTAGCGCTCCGGATCGAGGCCCGACAGGCCGTAGTCGGCGAACAGATCGACCCACGACTGCGCGTGCATTCTCATGTTATCGACCAGCACGCCGTCCATGTCGAAAATGAAGGCTTTCGTGCTGTTATCGTTTTGTTTCATCATGTGTTACTCTCCCCGAGGCTCATCGCCTCTCTCACCTCTTTCATGGTTTCTCCGGCGATCTTTCGCGCTTTTGCTTCGCCTTCGTGCAGAATCTCTTTGACCATCTCCGGGCGCTCTTCGTAGTGCTTGCGCCGTTCGAGAATCGGAGCCAGCTCCGCCGAGATGTTCGCCGCGCACCTCTTCTTGCAGTCAACGCAGCCGAGAGCGCCGGAGCGGCATCCCGCCTCGACTTCGGCAAGCTGCGGTTCGGCGGTGAACTTCTGGTGGTAGCTGAAGACCAGGCACACCTCCGGGCGGCCCGGATCGTTGCGGCGAACTTTCAGCGTGTCGGTCACGGCGGGGCGCATCTTCTTGAGCACCTCGTCCGGGCCGTCGGAAAGCAGGATCGTGTTGCCGAGCGATTTGGACATCTTCGCCTTGCCGTCGAGGCCGACGAGGCGGGCGAACTTGGTGATCTTCGGCGAAGGCTCCGGAAAGACGTCGCCGAGCGCCGGATGCTGGTAGTGGCTGTTGAACTTGCGGGCGATCTCGCGGGTGATCTCGACGTGCGGAATCTGATCCTCGCCCACGGGAACCACATTGCCCTTGTAGAGCAGGATGTCCGCCGCCTGCAACACCGGATAGCCGAGGTGGCCATAGACCAGCGACTCCATGTTCAGGTCGCGCACCTGCTCCTTGAGCGTCGGGTTGCGTTCGAGCCGCGCCGTGGTGATGAGCATCGAGAAAATCAGGAACAGCTCCGAGTGCTCCTTGACCTGCGACTGCCGGAAGACCGGGCTTTTCTCCGGATCGACCCCCGCCGCCAGCCAGTCGGTCAGCATATCGAGCGAGTGCTCGTAGATCATCGATGTGTCGAGCGACGTGGTCAGGCTGTGGTAATCGGCGACGAGAAAGCAGGTCTGGTAGGCGCGGCTTCCGTCGGGGTGGAGAAGGTTCTGCTGGGCGATCCAGTTTTCGAGTGCTCCGGTGTAGTGGCCGAGGTGCAGCTTTCCTGTAGGCCGCATCCCGCTTAAAATCCGTTGTATCGACATGAGGTCGGGTTTGTTGCTCCTGTGTTGCAGGAGGTCTCGATAGTGTTTATGGTAATGCTCAACTCTCCCGGCTTGAAAGCCGGGGCAATGTGAATGTAAGAGTTCTGAATGTCCGGAGGGCTGAACCCCTCCTGAATGCAGGAGCCGGTTTCCGAGCTTTATCCAGCGCTTGCGGAGGCGGTTGTCCGGGACGGTTACGAAGTTATAACAGTTGTAACAAAGAAAAAAGCTTTGTTTTTGTATTTTAATTTCAGAACGCTATATTAGGCGACTTGTTTTACATTGCGTCGCCAGTACAGCGGCAATTTAAGACAAAACAATATTGAGTTTAGGAGAGTAAGTCCTATACAGCATTCTCTTGCCCAACCATGTCAGGTCCGGAAGGAAGCAGCATCCGGTAATGTGAGTGTGTGATATAGTCAGCTTGCTCTCCTTTTTTTATTGGAATTTTTGAAATCTGAATCCGAACACTAACGATACAGGAGTCAACAATGGATGAGAACATGACAAAAAAAGCGGAATTTCTGCGGGAGCCGATCCGGCATATCGAGATCAAGAAACACAACGTCGTGCCGATGGTCGAGCAAATGGCCGACATGGCCTTCCAGGCGCGCAACCTGGCCCGCGCGGCCTCCATCGTCGATCTGATGCAGAAAGACAAGGAGTGCGCCGTCATTCTCACCCTCGCCGGTTCGCTCATCAGCGCCGGTCTGAAGCAGGTCATCATCGACATGCTCGACAACAACATGGTTGACGCCGTCGTCTCGACCGGCGCGAACATCGTCGATCAGGACTTCTTCGAGGCGCTCGGCTTCAAGCACTGGAAAGGCTCGCAGTTTGCCGACGACGCGGAGCTGCGCGAGCTGGCCATCGACCGCATCTACGACACCTACATCGACGAGGACGAGCTTCGCGTCTGCGACGATACCATGGCCATCATCGCCAACTCGATGCAGCCCGGCGCGTACTCGTCGCGCGAGTTCATCGTCGAGATGGGCAAGTACATCGAAGAGAAGGGACTCGACAAGAACTCCATCGTCTATAAAGCCTACGAGAAGGGTGTGCCGATCTTCTGCCCGGCATTTTCGGACTGCTCCGCCGGTTTCGGTCTGGTGCACCACCAGTGGCACAACCCAGAGCAGCACGTCTCCATCGACTCGGTCAAGGACTTCCGCGAGCTGACCAGAATCAAGATCGAGAACGACAAGACCGGCATCTTCATGATCGGCGGCGGAGTGCCGAAGAACTTCACGCAGGACATCGTCGTGGCTGCCGAAGTGCTGGGCTACGAGGATGTGTCGATGCACACCTACGCCGTGCAGATCACCGTGGCCGACGAACGCGACGGCGCGCTCTCCGGCTCGACGCTCAAGGAGGCCAGCTCGTGGGGCAAGGTTGACACGGTTTACGAGCAGATGGTCTTTGCCGAAGCCACCGTCGCCATGCCGCTCATCGCCGGATACGCTTACCACAAGCGCAACTGGGAGGGCCGCCCGGCACGTAACTTCAACGCCATGCTCGACGCAAAACCGGTCAACGCCTGAGGAGGCCCCATGAAATTCTTTATCGACACCGCCAGTCTTGACGAAATCAACGCAGCCGCCGAACTCGGCGTGCTTGACGGCGTCACGACCAATCCGTCGCTGATCGCCAAGATCGTCAAAGACCCGGCCAACTTCACCTACGCCGACTTCAAGGCGCACATCGCCAGAATCTGCGAAATCGTCGATGGCCCGGTCAGCGCCGAGGTCACCACGCTCAAGTCGGAGGAGATGATCGCTCAGGGCGAAGAGCTTGCGGCCATTCACAAGAACGTCGTCGTCAAGTGCCCGCTCACCGTCGAAGGCCTCAAAGCGATCCGCCACTTCTCGCAGAACGGCATCAAAACCAACGCCACGCTGGTCTTCTCGCCCACGCAGGCGCTGCTCGCCGCCAAAGCCGGAGCCGACTTCGTCAGCCCGTTCGTAGGCCGCCTCGACGACGTCAGCACCTCCGGCATGGAGCTGGTGCGCCAGATCGTCACGATTTACGACAACTACGGCTACCTCACCGAGGTGATCGTGGCCAGTGTGCGCAACCCGCTGCACGTCGTCGAATCCGCGATGGCCGGCGCGGACATCGCCACGCTCCCGTACAGCGTCATCAAACAGCTCGCCAACCACCCGCTGACCGACAAAGGGTTGGAGAAATTCATGGAAGACGCCGCTGTGATGAAGGGGTGAGCGGTAAGTTATTTCGGAATTGAGTCTTGAAGCCGGATGTGCAGCGCATGTCCGGCTTTTTTTGTGGGGGGTTGGGTCAAGCCATTGCTCGTGAGCTGTCGATTATTTACGTTGTATGTGGCGATCATGCGCCTATCCGCGTTGTGCATCAGTCGTAGCCACTGGTGAACCACTTAACGCCAAAGGCCATGAGCGGGACGCCACAATGACCAGAAATAGGGCGGAGATACTGAAATCATGAGCGATCCGACAAACCAGGCACCTCAATCGAAGGGGCAATTCCTTGTCTATACCACCGAAGAGGGACGAACCAAAATCGACGTGCGCCTTGAGGGAGAAACGGTTTGGCTGACTCAGCAACTCATGGCTGATCTGTTTCAGACGACGCAGCAAAACGTCAGTTTGCATTTGCAGAATATTTATTCCGAGGGCGAGTTGCAACGAGAGGCAACTCACAAGGAATTCTTGTCAGTTCGTCAGGAGGGTTCTCGGCAAGTGCAGCGGACGCTGGACTATTACAACCTCGACGCCATCATTTCGGTCGGTTATCGAGTCAAAAGCGCGTTGGCAACCCGGTTTCGCATCTGGGCTACCCAAAGGCTGAAGGAGTATATCATCAAAGGATTCGTGCTTGATGACGAACGTTTGAAGAATCCCGATCAGCCGTTCGATTACTTCGACGAGCTGCTTCGCCGGATTCAGGACATCCGAACCTCCGAGCGGCGTTTCTACCAGAAGATCACTGACATCTACGCCACCAGCGTTGATTACGACCCGATGCTTTCCGAAAGCATCGAATTTTTCCAGACGGTGCAGAACAAGATGCACTGGGCCATTACCGGGCAAACAGCCGCCGGGATTGTCCACTCCAGAGCCGATGGCAGCAAGCCGAACATGGGACTGACCAACTGGCGAGGCGTGAAGGTTCGGAAAGGTGACGTCGCTGTCGCCAAGAACTACCTCGACGAAGAGGAGTTGGCGGCGCTGAACAACCTGGTCGAGCAATATCTCGTTTTCGCCGAAGGTCAGGCAATGCGCCGGGTTCCGATGTACATGAACGACTGGATCGCCAAGCTGCATGCCTTTCTCACGCTCAACGACCGCGAAATCCTGACCAACGCCGGAAAGATTTCGCACCAGTTAGCGAAGGAGTATGCCGAGAAGGAGTACGAAAAATTCAATCGACAGCGAATTGCCGAGTCCGATGTTGCAGGGGGTGATTTCGACAACGCGGTCAGACAGCTCTCGCCAAAACCGCCGCAAAAGAAAGCGTGAAAACGATGAATGCGGAACCCCGGGTGCGCAGCGCATGTTCGCGATTATTGTTGATGGTGCGCCTCATACGCCATCCTTGTTTGTTCTGTGAATTTTTTGTAAAATTCATGAAAATAATTTCCCCTGTAAATCGGTTGAACTATTCGTATGGCAATACATAGTCATAGCGATGAGTTATATATAATTGATTACAAATTAATGTATAGGCGCAGCATATATCTTTATTAAGGTAACGTGTTCGGTTTTACTTGTTATACTGGTTTTTTGTTTTCGGTACGACTTTGTGTTGAGCAGTATAGTTAGGCTATATATAAGCGGAGAGTGTATCTGGTTGAGCTGAATTGGTTGGGTATTTTTTCTATCTCTTCACATAAAAGGAGGTTATTGTGAAATGCTTTATCACGAATAAGGAATGTATATTTGAAGGGCCAAAAACTGATAAAAATAAAATAAGGAGTGTATTCGTAATAGCGCCTTTTGGTTTCCCATATGATGATTTGTATGAATTGGGTATAAAGCAGAACATCAAGCAAGTGATTAACGTGAAAAGGGAAAATGTTATGCGTGCCGATAAATCACTTCAGCTTGGCTATGTTATGTGCCACAGGATTTGCCAGAGCATAAAAAACGCAGAATTTATTTATGCAGATATTTCTGAGGCAAACTGCAATGTATATTACGAGCTTGGCTTGGCGTTCGGATTGGATAAAAAAATTGGATTAATAAAAAATGAGAACTCAAGAAATCGCTATGTTAGTATATTTAGTAATTTTGTCAGCAATTCTGAAAAAAATAACGATCCAGAGCAATGCCACAGTGCATCGGTCGGGAAAATTATACTATATAACAGCCTTAAAGATTTTGATGAAAAAAATGTTTTATCAGATGGCTTTTATTCCTGTTTCAATAAAATAAAAAATGATTTTGAGGACTGTTTAGATAAAAAAAACATATCGAATCCTGATAAAAAAGCCTCTGATGAAGACGCTCTGAGAATTCATAACTTTGTCAATCAATATGGCCAGAGCATGGACTTGCATGAGCGTGCGATTAATGGCGCTAATCAGAACTTAAATAATAGATGGCATATTGATAAAAGCTCTTATGTTAGTGATATTATGAACATCTGTGATATGTGTAAGATGTATGAGAGTATTGTCGCCTCCAAAATATGCGTTCTTGATATGACCCATTATGAAGACCCGGTTAACGTATATATGTTTTTTCTGCTTGGCCTTGCTCATGCTAAAGGAAAGGCTGCCATTCCTCTAATAAACAGAAAAAAAAATATGAGTATGCCTTTTGATGTTGGTGGATTATGGCAGGTGTATTATAATGATTATAAAGATTTGGAAGAGGAACTTCATCCAACTATAAAAAAAATTGATTCCGATATAGAAAAGGGCAAAAACGAACGAAACTATAGATTGATATGGGATAATTTTTTAATGGCCAAAGAATTGCATGTATTCACTTGTGCCCGACCAGGAACCCCTGGATCAGAATCCATAACAAGAACAAATATTGATAAATGGGATTATATGAGCATAAATGAATTGACTTTTTTTATAGCTCAAAAGTATGAGACATCACAAGTAACGGCAGAAGAGCCAATGGATAAGATGAGAAAAAAAGAGATCGAAGACCATAAACATGAAACAAGTTATTTTTGTGACAGCGTACGGAATAAAATAATAAATAAGAGCTGTGTCATTGTCGGCTCTCCAGATGTTAGCGATTATGCTGAAATAATTCTCGCCGATATCCATGGGATTCAACCGTATAATCCCATCCAAAATAATAGATTACCTTTTCTCTTTTATAAGAAAACCGAGCGGGATGAGCATCCCAGAAAAATAAGCTCGTTTTACAAGGAACCCTGTGATGAATACTCAAACAAGGATGGTGTATTATTTAATAATAAGTTTAAAGCATTAGAGGAACATGACGATCCGAATACAAATAGTGGTGAGGCAAAAATAACAGGAGAAACCTGTATAATCCTAACAATTGCCAAAAATCCTTACCCATCTCCGGATGGAAAATCTGATTATGTTATGGTTCTTTCAGGCTTTACTGGTGTCGGCACATATGGAGCCATAAAATTATTTACTGAACCCACAAAAAAACCCGACCCCAAAGAAGATGACAAGTCAAAAGAAGAGGCTGAAAAGAAGGTAAGGAATTATATCGATGAGCTGAAAAAATATTTACACGATATTAACAAAATCAAGATTAAAGATAATATTGTTGGATGGAATACACTATTAATGGTAACCTACACTTCTGATAAAAATAAACCAGGCGATACAAGACATTTAACTTCGATCAAGTATATAGATACAAAAGAAATACCACTTAAAAACGAGTAATTCTATACACTACCGCCTATACTTCTAAAACAGAATCTGTATAGATTGAAAGAGTTATCTATTATCACAGAAACATGCCACACCCCTTCTGCAGGTCAATTTCCAGCCATTTCATAACCATCGCGGGACGGCTCGCGACCTGCATCGATGCGGTCGATGAGGCGCGGCTTTGGGATGATTTCGCGCCGAACCTTGCCAGTCCCGGCAATCTCGTGCTGCATCTTGTCGGCAATCTGAGCCAGTATGTGCTGAAAACGCTCGGCGGTCGGGAGTACCATCGTGCGTGAGCGGTCGAAAGAGTTTGCGGGCAAGCCTTCGCTTGACAGGGAGGCGCTGAAAAGCCTGCTGCTTCACGCCGTCGATGAGTGCCGGGCGGTTATCGACAGGCTCGGCGAAGAGGAGCTTTGCCGCAGTTATGTCGTTCAGGGCCAAGTGCGCACGGGATATGAAATTCTCGTGCTTGCCATCGAACATTTCGGCTATCACACCGGGCAGTTCGCATGGTTCGGCAAGTACCTCTTCGGCGGCGAGATCGATCTCTTCAAAAGCCGGAATCTCGAAATTGAGTGACTTCTCCGGTCTTGCATCGAGCCAGAACGGAAAACAGCTTTTTGCCGATGCGGTTTCCCTTTATCATCAATCAACTCCTTGCCAAAATTGACCTTACGGTTCACCCTCTCTCGTTGTTCCGCTCGGATTGGTCTTGCCGTTACTCTGTCGCAGAGGCTGGCGTTCACTCCGCCTTATTACCGGGAGGGATTGGCGGGCACTGCGCCAGAAAAATTGACTTCCGAAGCCCCCCGCATCTTTGCCGAGATGCCCGTCTTTTGCAAAACGCACAAGCCTGACTCATCCCCCCCCCTAAATCGTGAACCCTCCGGTTTGCTCCTTTTCGGCGGCGAATTTGGCGGCGAGGAATTCGCGGTTCATTCGGGCGATGTTGGCGATGGATATTTCTTTGGGGCATTCGGCCTGGCAGGCGTAGGTGTTGCTGCAGAAGCCGAAGCCGAGAGCGTCCATTTCGGCGACCATCTTCTGGACGCGGCGCGCGGCTTCGATGCGGCCTTGCGGCAGGAGCGCCAGATGGGAGATTTTCGCGCCGACGAAGAGCATCGGCGAGGCGTTGGGGCAGGCGGCGACGCAGGCTCCGCAGCCGATGCAGGCCGCGGCGTCGAAGGCCGAGTCGGCGTTGGGTTTGGGCACGGGGATGGTGTTGGCGTCGGGTACGCCGCCGGAGTTGACCGAGATGTAGCCTCCAGCCTGGATGATGGTGTCGAGCGCACTGCGATCCACGATCAGATCCCTGACCACCGGAAACGCGCCGCTTCGCCACGGCTCAATATAAATCGTCTCGCCATCGCGGAAGGCTCGCATGTGGAGCTGGCAGGTGGTTGTGCCCTTCAACGGGCCGTGCGGGCGACCGTTGATGTAGAGTCCGCAGGCTCCGCAGATGCCTTCGCGGCAGTCGTGGTCGAAGGCGACCGGCTCTTCGCTCCTGCCGATAAGCTGCTGGTTAAGCTGATCGAGCATTTCGAGAAACGAGCTGTCGGGCGAAATATCATCGACCTTGTAGCTGACCAGCCGACCTTTGTCGTCGGCGTTTTTCTGTCGCCAGATTTTGAGGGTGAACTTCATGATCGGGCGTTATTTGTAGGATCGTTGCGTGAGCTTCACCGTGTCGAAATGCAGCTCCTCGCGGTGCATCTCCGGCGCGGCGTCGCGGCCTTTGTGCTCCCAGGCGGCGACGTAGGCGAACTCGTCGTCGTTGCGCAGCGCTTCGTGGTCGGGGGTCTGGTACTCCTGGCGGAAGTGGCCGCCGCACGACTCCTTGCGATGCAGCGCGTCGCGCACCATGAGGTCGCCGAGTTCAATAAAGTCCTGCACGCGCCACGCCTTCTCCAGCTCTGGGTTGTACTCCTTCAGCCCGCCCGAAATCTTGACGCCCGAGGCGAACTCCGCCTTCAGCTCTGCAATCAAGCCGAGCGCTTTGGTCAGCCCCTCCTCGTTGCGCGACATGCCGCAGTGCTCCCACATGATTTTGCCGAGACGCCGGTGGAAGTGGTCAACAGACTCCTTTCCGCCGCTCTTTTTGAGCCGCGCGAGCCGGTCGGTGACGTCGCGGGCAGCGAGGTGGAACTCCGGCAGGGTGGTCGGGATCGGCGGCGTGTTGATTTCGTGCGAGAGATAGCCGGAGATGGTGTAGGGCAGGACGAAGTAGCCGTCAGCAAGCCCTTGCATCAAGGCTGATGCGCCGAGGCGGTTCGCGCCGTGGTCGGAGAAGTTGCACTCGCCGATCGAGTAGAGGCCCGGCACGGTGGTCATCAGCTCATAATCGACCCACAGGCCGCCCATCGTATAGTGCACCGCCGGATAGATCATCATCGGCGTGCGGTAGGGATTGTCATCGACGATGCGCTGGTACATCTGGAACAGGTTGCCGTAGCGGGCGGAGATTTCGGCACGTCCGAGGCGCTCGATGGCGTCGCTGAAGTCGAGATAGACCGCCAGCCCGGTCGAGCCGACGCCGTAGCCCGCGTCGCAGCGCTCCTTGGCCGCCCGCGATGCCACGTCGCGCGGCACCAGATTGCCGAAGGCCGGGTAGCGGCGTTCGAGGTAGTAGTCGCGCTTCGACTCGTGAATCTGCTCCGGGCGCAGCTTTTTCTGGCGGATCAGCTCGGCGTCCGACTTCTCCTTCGGCACCCAGATGCGCCCGTCGTTGCGCAGGCTTTCACTCATCAGCGTGAGCTTGGACTGGAACTCGCCATGCACAGGAATGCAGGTCGGATGAATCTGCGTAAAGCATGGATTGGCGAACGCCGCGCCCTTTTTGTAGGCGCTCCACGCCGGCGTGACGTTCGATCCCATCGCGTTGGTCGAGAGGTAGAAGACGTTGCCGTAGCCGCCCGTGGCGAGCACCACGGCATGGGCCGAGTGGCGTTCGATTTCACCGGTCACGAGATCGCGCGCGATGATGCCCCGCGCCTTGCCGTCAACGATGACGATGTCGAGCACGTCGCGGCGGCTGTAGAGCTGCACCGTGCCTTCGGCGATCTGGCGGCTCATGGCGCTGTACGCGCCGATCAGGAGCTGCTGGCCGGTCTGCCCCCGCGCGTAGAAGGTGCGCGATACCTGCGCGCCGCCGAAGGAGCGATTGGCGAGCAGGCCGCCGTACTCGCGGGCGAAGGGTACGCCCTGCGCCACGCAGAGGTCGATGATCTCCGGGCTGATCGAGGCGAGCCGATAGACGTTCGATTCGCGCGAGCGGTAGTCGCCCCCCTTGATGGTGTCGTAGAAAAGCCGGAAGACGTTGTCGCCGTCGTTCTGGTAGTTCTTGGCGGCGTTGATGCCCCCCTGCGCGGCGATGCTGTGCGCCCGGCGCGGCGTGTCCTGGTAGCAGAAGGACTTGACGTTGTAGCCGAGCTGGCCGAGCGTGGCCGCCGCCGCAGCGCCCGCAAGCCCCGTGCCGACCACGATAATGTCGAGCTTGCGCTTGTTGTTCGGGCTGACCAGCTTGCACCCGGCCTTGTAGGCGTCCCACTGCTCCGAGAGCGGCACGCCCGGCGAATTGGCGTTCAGTTTTATCATCGGCGGTCAATCTCCATGCGGCGCGGCGTTAGTTGAACAGGGTGAAGCGGAGCGGAATCGCCATGAACCCGCCCGAAATGACGATGGCGTAAAAAGTGCTCGCCGCTTTGATTAGGGCGGCATGACGGGTATGGTTCAGGCCAAGCGTCTGAATGGCCGCCTGAAGCGCGTGGTTCAGGTGAAATCCGAGAAAAAGAAACGCGACCATGTAGATCGACGACGAGGTCTGATCGGTGAACAGCACCACCGCGCGACGGTAAAAGTCGTGCTGCTCGATGCCCGGCGGCGGAGCGACAATGCCGAGCTTGATGAAGTAAAAATCGATAAAATGGAGCGCGAGAAAGATGAGCACCACCACGCCGCTGTGCAGCATGTACTTTGAAAACGGCGAGGTTTCGGAACGGCTTGCGTGCCGGTAGCGCGTCGGGCGCGACATGCGGTTCCGGATGCTGACGATCAACCCGAAGGCGATGTGCAGGGCAAAGCCGCTTAAAAGCACAATCTCAAAAATCCGGATCACCGGATGGGTGCCCATGAAGCCCGCCGCCGCCGAGAACGATTTGCCGCCATCATCGACAAGCAAGAGCATATTGATGCCGAGATGCACAGCAAGAAACACGAGCAGAAACAGGCCCGCCAGTGCCATCGTCACCTTGCTGGTGATGGATGAGAATGTTCTCTCGGCGGAATTGTCCATAATTCGTGAACCTGAAGTGACAGGGGAAAAGGCTGCGCAACCTGCGAAATTGACAAAAGCTAACGCAGTGCTCCGGATTTGGCAAGTTAAATCGGCGGCTTCGCCTCAAAAGAAGGAATTATTGCTCCGCCTGAAGAGGATCACGGTTTTTAGACAGAGCCTGAAGTTGGTAACTTGCTCAAAAGAGCAGCACGTCGATGCACAAAATGAAATGCCAGAGTTTCAGCAGTGAATGCAAGGCCGCCATTCACCCTTCCCGAAAATCGCAACCGAAATGTTATGCCCCAGCCTCCAAAAATTGAGCCTCTTTACCCATCCATCTTTCACAACATACCGGGATTGGTGGCGCTTCAGACCACCCGCACCGGCGGGGTGAGCGGTGCGCCGCTGGATTCGCTGAATATCGGGACGCATGTCGGCGATGATTCGGCGCGTGTTCGGGAGAATGAGCGGCGGCTTTGCGCGTTTCTGGAGATCGATCCGGAGAGCATTGTGACGACCGGGCAGGTGCATGGCACGGAGATCGCCGTCGTTACCGCGCCGGGCAAGCTCGACGGCTATGACGCGCTTATCACCAATGTTCGCGGCGTTTTCGTCGGCATCATGACGGCGGACTGCTACCCGATCCTCGTCCATGACCACCGGACGGGTGGCTGCGGCGCGGCTCATGCGGGGTGGCAGGGTACGGCGGGGCGAATCGCCGAAAAGACCGTCAACGCCATGCGCGACGCCTTCGGCACACGGCCGGAGGAGTGCCTCGCCTGGGTCGGCACGGGAATCTCCGGCGAGCGCTACGAAATCGGCGGCGAGGTCGCGGGCCGCTTCGACAGCCGGTATCTCAAGCCGTCGCCATCCGGTGAAGGGAAGTTCCTGCTCGACCTCTCGGCGGCCAGCCGCGACCAGCTCATCGAAGCGGGCATCCCGCCGACGCAGGTGCAGTGCTCGGAGTTCTGCTCATACCGCGACAGCGACCGCTTCTTCTCCTACCGCCGCGACAACGGCAAAACCGGCCGGATGCTCGCGCTCGTCGGGGTGAGGGAACAATGAAACTCTTGAACAATTGCCCCGGACTTCAGTCCGGGGTACACAGATAAAGCAAAAATACATCGGGGCTTTAGCCCAATCTCATCCGTTATTCAGTCGGCAATAAAGAAATTGGGCTGAAGCCCGGAAAAGTAAACAGCTATCAACACACCCCGGCCTGAAAGCCGGGGCGACTGAATGTAAAGAGCCAAAAAGTTCGACGGGTTAAAGCCCGTCTGAATGCAAGGTACTGCTCCGGCGCTTTCTCTGTTTTCAACCCCGTTGCAACCCCCTGACCGCCACGAGCATTGTGCCAAGTTTTTCTTCGAGGGCTTTGAGGGTGGCGAGGTCGGCTTCGCTGATGTCATCCGATACGACGTCGTAGCTTGAAAACGACAGCAGCGTTTTGCCGAGTTTCTGCTCGAGGGAGCGGATCTCTTCGAGCTGCTCCGGGGTGAGTTTTGACAGGCTTGATAACATGATGAACTCCATTGTTTATGCGCCTTCCGCGAACGGGAGAGCGCGGTTGACTTCAATCCAGAGAACATCCCGCCCAGGCGGGCGGTAACAACGATTTCTTGGCCTCGCTGTTGGTTAACAGCTCTTTTTGGGATAAATTAGCGTGACAAATTTACGTGCGCCAGCACTCGCGTTTTTTCTACTCGTCTCTCATATCAAATAAAGACAATTATCGACAATGAGCAACAATGACCTCCTGAACTACTACCACAGGGCCAACGAGCTGGTCTTCAAGGGCCTCATTGAGTTCAGCTGCATGAAAGCCGCTATCGAACTCGACCTTTTCAGCCGCATGGCCGAAGGCCCCAAGGACCTCGTGACGCTGGCAGCCGACACCGCTTCGGTGCCGCCCCGTCTCGAAATGCTCCTCGAGACGCTCCGCCAGATGCGCGTCATCAGCCTTGAGGATGGAAAATGGTCATTGACTCCGTTTGCCGAGTACATGTTCTCGCCGAACCCGAAAGAGCCAAACCTGTACCAGTTGCCGGTTGCCAAGGCGATGGGCTTCCTTGCCGATGATTTTTACATGGGTCTTTCCCAGGCCGTCAGGGGTCAGAAAAACTTCAAGGGCCAGGTGCCCTATCCGCCGGTCACGCGCGAAGATAACCTCTACTTCGAGGAGATTCACCGCAGCAACGCCAAGTTCGCCATCCAGCTCCTCGTCGAAGAGGCCAAGCTCGCCGGCGTCAAGAAGATGATCGACGTAGGCGGCGGCATCGGCGACATTTCTGCCGCCATGCTCAAGCACTTCCCGGAACTCGATTCCACCATTCTGAACCTGCCGGGCGCCATCGACCTGGTCAACGAGAACGCCGCCGAGAAGGGCGTGGCCGACCGTCTGCGCGGCATCGCGGTGGACATCTACAAAGAGTCTTACCCCGAAGCCGACGCGGTGATGTTCTGCCGCATCCTCTACTCGGCCAACGAGCAGATTTCAACCATGATGTGCAAGAAGGCGTTCGACGCCATGCAGCCTGGCGGTCGCCTGCTGATTCTCGACATGGTGATCGACGATCCGGAAAACCCGAACTTCGACTACCTCAGCCACTACATCCTCGGTGCCGGAATGCCCTTCTCGGTGCTCGGCTTCAAGGAGCAGGCCCGCTACAAAGAGATTCTCGAAAGCCTCGGCTACACCGACGTCACCATGGTGCGCAAGTACGACCACCTGCTCGTTCAGGCGGTGAAGCCGTAAGAAAAGAATAGGTCGAATAAGTCTTATAGGACTTATAGGTCAAACAGGATTAAACGCGAAACGGCTGCCTTTTCCGGGGCAGCCGTTTCGCGTTTGTGGGAGTGGCAATTTCCGGGGAACCCGCAGCATAATCTTCTGTTTTTTACATCTGCGTCCTGTTTGACCTATTCCCCGCAAAAAGAGGGCAGGCGCGAGGCCTGCCCCTACAAATGCCCCCATTGTCCATTGTCAATTATCAATTAAACAATTGCTCTTCCTGCCGTACAGCTCGTGGGCCTGGCGGAGAATATCTTCCCGGAAGTCGGGGTGGGCGATGGTGGCGAGCGCTTCGGCTCGCTGGCGGAGGTTCTTGCCGTGGAGGTTGACGATGCCGTATTCGGTGACGACGTACTGCACGTGCGCTCTGGTGGTCACGACGCCCGCGCCGGGCTTGAGCTGCGGCACGATGCGCGACGCGCCATGGCGCGTCGTGGCGGGCAGGGCGATGATTGGTTTGCCGCCGGGGGAGAGCGCCGCACCCCGGATGAAGTCCATCTGACCGCCAACGCCGGAGAAGTGCTTGTGTCCTATCGAATCGGCGCATACCTGGCCGGTCATGTCGATCTCGATGGCGCTGTTGATGGCCGTCACCTTCGGGTTCTTGCGAATCTCCTTCGTGTCGTTGACGTAGTCCGAGCCGAACATCTCGACCAGTGGATTGTCATCGACGAAATCGTAGAGCTTGCGGCTGCCGATCAGGAAGCTGGCTACGATGATTTCGTTGTGCGTCCGCTTGTGGCGACCGGTAATCACCCCTTTTTCAACCAGATCGACCACGCCGTCCGAGAACATCTCCGAGTGGATGCCGAGGTCTTTATGCCCGGCCAGAGCGGCGAGGGTGGCGTCGGGAATCGCGCCGATGCCCATCTGCAAGGTCGCGCCGTCCTCGACAATCGAGGCGATGTGCTGGCCGATACGGCGCTCGACGCCGGTCAGTTCGTGCGGCGGAATCTCCGGCAGCGGATCGTCAACCTCGACCAGCGAGTGAATCTTGCTGACGTGCAGCAACCCCTCGCCGTGCGTGCGCGGCATGTTGGGGTTGATCTGCGCGATGACGTGCCGCGCGGTATGCACGGCGGCGCGGGCCGCATCGACCGACACGCCGAGCGAGCAGTAGCCGTGGCTGTCGGGCATGGAGACGTGCACCAGCGCCACGTCGAGTGGCATGACGCCGTCGTAGAACATCGCGGGCACGTCGCTCAGGAAGATCGGAATGGCGTCGGCGTAGCCGCACTGCACCGCCGAGCGGACGTTCCTGCCGACAAAAAAGGCGTTGAGCCGGAAGCTCTCCTGGAGTTCAGGCCTGACGTAGGCAGCATCGCCCTCGGTGTGCAGGCTGACGATCTCGACGTCGCGCAGGTGGCTGGCCCGGCTGACCATCGCGTCGATCAGCCGACGCGGCGTGGCTGCTGCGGTGTGGAGAAAAACCCTGTCGCCCGACTTGATGGCCATGACGGCCTTTTCGGCTGATATTGTCCGGTAATTCATGATGATGGAATATGTTTTGAGGTGGGCGCCGCTTCGCCGTTTCCCTGAAATTCAGGCAACCGTGCCCGGAGGGCGGCAAAGCTTGCGGAAAGTGTCAACGACAGGAAGCGCGCCGGGAAAAGCGGCTGCGCCCTTTTCCCGGGTTGCATCATTGCAGTGGCGGATTGTTTTTCCGGCGGAGAAATGCCGGGGTGTCGGCTGAGCCTTTCTGTATCTGCTCGTTGTCGTCGCTTTGGCCCGGCGACGTATTCGAGCCGCCCGCCCGACGGGAGGCGTCGCTGCCGACGCGGCCAATATCGAACGGCTCCTGAATGGAGCGGCTTTTCCGGATATAGGCCGGAATTCTCATGTCCTCGACCACCTGTTCGGGATAGCCGGAGGAGTGCATGGGGCGTCCGAAGCATTGCGTGGGAGGCGCTTTCGGGGCGACCTTTTCCTGCTGCCCGGCCTGCAAGCCGCTTTGCCGCGCCTCGCCCGGATCCAGCCGTTTGAAGCCGGTGACGATGACCGTGACGCGGATTTCGCCCGACACCTGCGGTTCATCGACGTAACCGTTGATGATCTTGGCATCGCAGCCGACCTGCTCCTCGATGTAGTTCATGGCGTCGGCGATGTCGCGCATGGTCACGTCGCCGGTGATGTTCACCAGAACACCCTTCGCACCGCGCATCGCGACGCCCTCCATCAGCGGGCTGGTGACGGCGTCGGAGGCCGCCTTCAGGGCGCGGCGCTCTCCGGCGGCGGCGGCGGAGCCCATGACCGCGTCGCCCGCGCCCTGCATAATGCTGCGGACGTCGGCGAAATCGACGTTGACGTGACCGTGGTGGGTGATGATGTCGGCGATCCCTTTCACCGCCCGGAACAGTACGTCGTTGGCCATGTTGTACGCCTCGGTGGCGCTGACCCCCTCGTCGGCGATGCTCAGAATCTTTTCGTTCTCGACGATGATGAGCGTATCGATATACTTGCGCAATTCGACGATTCCCGTGTCGGCGATACGCGCCTTGATCTGGCCTTCGAAGCTGAAGGGGCGGGTAACGACGCCGATGGTGAGAATGCCCATATTGCGCGCGATGGAGGCGACCACCGGCGCGGCTCCGGTGCCGGTGCCCTTGCCCATGCCGGCGGCGATGAACACGAGGTCGGCCCCGCGCAACTGCATGGCGATCAGCTCGCGGTCATCTTCGGCGGCGAGCCGTCCCTTGCCCGGATCGGCCCCGGCGCCGAGTCCGTTGGTCGCCTTCTTGCCAATCTGCACCCGGATAGGCGCTTTTGAGTTCAGCAGCGCCTGGCGGTCGGTATTGAAAACGACGAATTCCGTGCCGCTGATCTTCCGGTCCATCATATTGTTGACGGCATTACCGCCGCATCCGCCAACGCCGACGATCTTGATGTTGACTCCGCTGCTCTGCTCGCTGTCGAACAGGCCCGGATCGAGTTCAAATGCCATACTGTCTGTTCCCTGTTTATCCTGTCGTGACCTTCTCTTTTGTTACGAATCCCGATGAGGCGTTAATCCCTCCAGCAACCAGAATACTGACGAAAATAAATCGAGACGCCCTTTTATCTTATAACTGATCCCAGAATTTTTTCAGCCGGTCAACAAACTTTTTACCTGCAGGAGGGGCGTCCGGAGTCTGCTCGGTTTCCTGAGCCTTCGATGTTTCGGGAGGCGGAGCCGCTTTTGCATCCGGCTCGGGCGCTTCCGGGGTGATCTGTCCGTAATCCTGATACTGGTTGTTTTGGAGCGAGTGGGCGACCAGCCCCATGACGGTGGCGTACATCGGGTTGTTGATCGCCTCCTTGATGCCGCCCGATACCCCTTCGGGGTAGCCCGTGCGCACGTCGAGGCCGAGGATGTCCCTGGCCAGCTCGCCCGTGCCGGGCAGAAGCGCGCCGCCGCCGGTGATGATGACCCCGGCGTTGAGGTAGTCGTAATAACCCGAACGCTTGATGATGTCGCGCACCAGCTCGAAAATCTCCATCATGCGGGCTTCGATAATCACCGTCAGGGAGCTTTTCTGGAACGACTTGCGGGGCCTTCCCTCGATGCCCTCGATCAGAATCTCCTCCTCCTTGTCGAGCGCCTTCGACCAGGCGCAGCCGTAGCGGATCTTGATCTCCTCGGCCACGTCGTTGAGCGCCTTGATGCCGTAGGCCACGTCGTGCGTCACGTCGTTGGCGGCCACCTTGATGACCTCGGAGTAGCGGATCGCGCCGTCGATGTAGATGGCCACCTCGGTAGTGCCGCCGCCGATGTCGATCACCACCACGCCACTCCGCTTCTCGCTCTCCTTCATGACGGCCAGGCCGGAGGCGACCGGCTCGAAGGTCATGGCGCTCACTTCGAGGCCCGCCTTTTCGATGCACTGCTTGATGTTGCGGATCTTGGTACGCAGCCCCACGACGATGTAGGCGCTGCCGCGCATGATGGTTCCGGCCATGCCAATCGGATCGAGCACCCCCTCCTGGTCATCGACGATGAACTCCTGCGGAATGACATGGATGATCTCGTGGTCGATATCGAGGTAGCGGATGTTGGTCTTGGCCTTTTCGAGGAAGCGCCGCACGTCGGACTCGTTGACGATGCCCGACTGGTTGACGCTGATTTCGGAATTGCTGTAGATGCAGTGGACGTGCGCGCCGGAGATGCCGACGTTGACTCCCTTGATCTTGATCGACGATTCGCGCTCCGCGTCGGCCAGCGCCTTGCTGATAGCGTCAACGGTCTTGTTGATGTTGACCACCGTGGCCCGTTGCAGCCCCTCGGAGTTGGCGCGACCCTTGCCGAGCACGTTGAGCTTGCCGACGTCATCCTTTTCGGCGACAACGACGCATACCTTGGTTGTACCTATATCGAGACCGATTACAATATTGCTCTTCGGCATGAGGAGTTCTGGGTTCAATGATGTTCATCGGAAAGTTGGCCGCCCGCTGGCGGGGCTGCCGGTGCCGCTGAAGAATCCGCGGACGCTGCTTCGGTCACGGGCGATGTGGCGAACACTCTGTGCCGGAAACGAAGATCGACCGATTCATAACAATCGATACCTTTTTTTGCAACAACCTTTTGCCAGAATATCTCGAATTTTTTCAATTTTTCCTTGAAATTCCCGTCGTTTCCGACAACAAAGCGTATTGGCGACCCCGCCACGGAGAACCACGTCCTGTTGTCGCGATCGAGGTGAATGCCTGAAACCATCAACCGGGCATAGGCGCTTTTGTCGAAGGCGTCAAGCAGATCGAAAAGCAGACTTTTGTCTTTATCGTTCAGTTGCCGCAGGCCTCCTGCCCTCGTCGGCCCCACGCTCCTCGCGCCATAGACCGGCACGAGCCGGAACCGTCCCGAAACCTTTTCGTCGGGCAACAGATTGCCCTCAGTATCGATAATGAGGTTCCGCCCCTCATCGGCCATGAGCGCCGCCGGACGCCGCTCTTCGATATCGATCCGCAGAATGCCGTTCAGCTCCTTGCCGATTCGCATCTGTTTGATGTACGGTTCCGGGGCGAGCGCCCGGCGGACATCGTTGAGGCTGACTTCGTCCAGATTCTTTCCCTTGAACCGTTTCAGGCGACGCTCGATGGCGGAATCGGGAATCAGGTTCGCGCCGCTGACTACCACCCGGTTGAGCGTCACCTGTTGCTTCCACTGCGTCGCGTACCATGAGAGCGCCGCGACCGCCGCGAGCAGCAGCGCGGCGAAGGCCATCATCACCGGCGTGGCGCTGAAAAGACGGCGCAGCTTGCCCTTGCGCGGGCGGGTAGGCTCAGGCTCGCCGAACTCCGGCTGGCCGGAACCGGTCATTGGCTCCTTTGCCCACCGCTCATTTTCAGGACGAACCATGCCTCTTGCTCCCGTTATGCCTGTCAACGGCGAAGATCACGACGCCGACGGATTTGCATTGTCGCGCCCCTCTGCGCACCACGCGGCGAATCGCGCGGCCAGGTGCGTGATGTCCCCCGCGCCCATGAAGAGAAAGAGCGTCTCCGGCGCGGCCTCTTGGCGAAGCGCCGCCGTCAGTTCGTCGCTGTCACCGGCGAAAACGACCTGTTTCGCTCCGGCGGTTCTTGCCCCTTCCGCCACCAGCTCGCCGGTGATGCCGGGGTAGTCTTCCGACTTCTCGCGCGACGGGTAGATGCCCGCCACGTAAACCGTGTCGGCGCGGGAGAGCGCCCAGCCGAACTCACCGGCGAACTCCGCCGTCCGGGAATAGAGATGCGGCTGGAAGACCGCCACGATGCGGTGCTCTTTCCACCCCTCGCGGGCCGCCTTCACCGTCGCCTTCACCTCCGACGGGTGGTGCGCGTAGTCGTCGATGACGAAGAGGCCGTCGCTGCCACGGAACTTCGTCTGGAAGCGTCGGCGCATTCCGGTATAAGCGCCGAGACCGGCGATAATCTTCTCCGGCGACAGGCCGATTTCGAGGCCGACCGAGAAGGCCGCCAGCGCGTTGAGCACGTTGTGCCTGCCGGGCACGTTGAGCCGCACGCCGTCGTAGCGCTCGCCGAACGCCTCAACCGTGAAGGTGCTGCCGCCCTCGCCGGGTTCGATCCCGGAAGCCATCACATCGGCGTGCTCCTCGATGCCGAAGGTGGTGTAGCGGCGGTTCAGGCGCGGGATGATGCGCCGGATCTCCGGCCAGTCCGCGCAGCAGATGACGCGCCCGTAAAAGGGAACCTTGTTGGCGAACTCCGCGAAGCTGTCGCGCAGATTGTCCATCGTGCCGTAGGTGTCCATGTGCTCCGATTCGAGGCTGTTCAGCACGGCGATGGTGGGCGTAAGCTTGAGGAAGGCGCGGTCGTACTCGTCGGCCTCAATCACCATGTACTTGCCCTCGCCGACCACCGTGCTGCCCTTGAGGTAGTCCGAGACGCCGCCGATCATTACCGTCGGCGACTGGCCCGCTTCGATCAGGATGGTGGCGGCCATCGCCGTGGTGGTGGTTTTGCCGTGGGTGCCGGAGACGCAGATGCCCGATTTGTGGCGCATCAGCTCGCCGAGCATTTCGT
This sequence comes from Chlorobaculum sp. 24CR, assembly GCF_004118635.1. Lineage (GTDB taxonomy): Bacteria > Bacteroidota > Chlorobiia > Chlorobiales > Chlorobiaceae > Chlorobaculum. Next base: position 96,980 of record NZ_SDGU01000026.1, read on the forward strand.
CGCGCTTGATGACCGGAATGCCGAGCTTCTGGGCGGCGAGAATCTCGACGTTCTTCTCCGGGCGCACCGCCGAGGAGTAAACAACCACGTCGCTCGCGCCAACGTTTTCGGGCTGGTGCCCTTGGTGAACGACCGCGCCAAGCTCACGCAGCTTCTCGATCACCTCGCCGGACGCGAGGTCGGAGCCGCTGACCGAAAAGCCGGATTTCAGCAAGAGTTCGGCGATGGCGCTCATGCCCGCGCCGCCGATGCCGACGATATGCACATTCCTCGTTTTTCCCAGTTCCATTGAGTTTCACTCCTTTAATGAATCACAACATTCGTCAAAGAAAGATATTGGGCTAAAGCCCTTTTTTATTTTGTCTTAGTCCATGATCCCCGGACTAAAGTCCGGGGCAATTGTCCATGCGTTTTGGTGGCCGGAACATGAATACATCCACTCCGCCGCCCAATTCTCCAAATCCAAATCGATCCCCCGCCTCGCCCGGCAATCAGCGTCCGCCCTGTTTCGAGAGCGCGATTATTCTTTCCGCAAGCTCCGCCGCCGCGCCGGGATGGCCCTGTCGCCGGGCCGCCGCGCCCATCCGCGCGAGCTTGTCGCGGTCGCGGAAGAGCGCGAGGATCGCCTCGAACGACGCCTCTTCGCCGACTTTCGAGTCCTCGATCATGACGGACGCTCCCGCGCTGACGAGCGCCTGCGCGTTGTGGCGCTGGTGATCCGCCGCCGCGTAGGGGTAGGGAATCAGCACCGAGGGCTTGCCGAGGTTGGTCAGCTCGGCGAGGCTCGACGCGCCCGCGCGGCACAGCACCAGGTCAGCCGCGCCGTAGGCCTTGCCCATCTCCTGAATGTAGGGGCCGATCCAGCGGGTCGCCGAGGGGCCAGCCTCCGCCTGCACCCGCTCGGCGTCGAGCGAGCCGGTCTGCCAGATGAGGTTGACTGCGCCTTCGAGGCGGCGGCAGAGCTTCAGCACGGCGTTGTTGATCGCCCGCGCCCCCCGGCTTCCGCCGAAGACGAGCAGCGTCGGCAGGCTGCGGTCGAGGCCGAAAAAGTCGAGGCACGACTCGCGGCTCTCGCCGCCGAACTCCCGCGCCGGGTTGCCGGTCACGAACACCGTCGCCTTGCCGCCGAAAAACTTCCGGCTCTCCTCGAAGGACAGATGCACCTCCGAGGCCATCCGCGCCAAAAGCCGCGTCGTCACGCCGGGGAAGGCGTTCTGCTCCTGGATGAGCGTCTTTTTCCCCGAAAGCTGCGCGGCGAGCAGCAGCGGCGCGCTGACGTAGCCTCCCGTGCCCACCACCACGTCGGGCTTCTCCTTTCGGATGAACGCCATCGCCATCGAGAGCGCCTTGGCGAAGTCGGCGAGAATGGCCGCGTTCTCCGCCAGCGCGCGGAGCGACAGACCACGCTTCAATCCCCGCACCGGCAGCAGCACGAGCGGGTAGCCGAGGCGCGGCGCCTCGGTCGCCTCGATTCCTGCGGAGGTGCCCGCAAAGGAGATTTCGATGCCGGGCACGCGCTTCTTCAGCTCCGCCGCCATCGCCACGCCGGGGTAGAGATGGCCGCCGGTGCCGCCGCCCGCGAAGAGCGCTTTCATAACGCGACCTCCTTCGATTCGAGCAGCGCCAGCGCCTTCTGCATCGTTTCGCTTTTTTTCCGGAATCGCGAAATGCTGACGAGAATGCCGATGCCGAGCGAGTTGAAGAGCAGCGCCGTGCCGCCGTAGCTGATGAAGGGCAATGCCACGCCGGTGGTCGGCATGAGGTGGCTCGACACGGCGATGTTGATGAACGCGAAGAAGACGATGGCGAAGGTGACGCCCGTGGCCACGTAGCGCCCGAACAGATCGGGCGCGCGCTTGGCGATGATGATGCCGCAGACGAAAAGTCCGCTAAAAAGCAGCAGAATCGCCATTGCGCCGATAAAGCCGTACTCTTCGCCGATGACAACAAAAACAAAATCGTTATACGACAGAGGCAGGTAGAGTTCCCGCTGCTTGCTCGCTCCGAGGCCGAGGCCGAACAGGCCGCCGTTGCCGAGGCCGAGCAGCGCCTGCCGCACCTGGTAACTGAACTCCTTCTCGCCGCCGCCGAACGAAACGAGGCGGGCGACGCGGTAGGGCGCGGCGATGGCGAAGACCGCCGCGATCGGAATCAGCGGCAATGCGGTGGCGAGCAGATACTTGATGCGGATGCCGCCGATGAACATCAGCGTGAAGCCGATGATGGCAATGAGCGAGGCGGTGCTGAAGTTCGGTTCGAGCGCCACCAGCGCGACCACCAGCATCAGGAGCACCAGCATCGGATAGTAGCCGTCATGCAAATCCTTGATATAGGAGCGCTTTTCGGCGAGCAGCCGGGAGAAGTGAAAGATGATGGCGTATTTGGCCAGGTCGGAGGCCTGAAACTTCAGCGGCCCAAAACCGATCCAGCGGGCCGCGCCATGAATGACGTGCGCCAGCTTGAGCAGGAGCAGAATGGCTAACAGGCCGATGCTGACGAACAGAAACAGTTTACTGATTTTCCGGAAGATGTGGTAATCGAGGGTTCCCACCACGAAGATCACCACCATACCGGCGATGGCGAAGGAGAGCTGCCGCCACAAAAAGTACTGCGGATCGGAAAATTTCTGTTCCGCCCAGCCCGCGCCGCTACTATAGACCACCACCACGCCAATACACATCAGGAAGGCGACGATCAGCAACAGCAGCTTGCCGGCGATGCTTTCGCCCCGCCCGGTCGAGGCGGGCAGCAGCTCCATCGAATCGGCGGGCGCGTCGTCGAGGGCGAGGTCGAAATTCAGCTTCAGATCACTCAGCTTCATGCCAGCTCCCGGACAAGTTGCTTGAACTGGCGCCCGCGATCCTCGAAGTCGCGGAACATGTCGAAGCTCGAACAGGCGGGTGAAAAGAGCACGCTCGCGCCGGGCCGGGCTTGCTGGCGAGCCAGCTCGACCGCCTCCGCGAGCGACGCGGCAGAGTGGACGGTAACGACGCCCCGGAAGGCGTCGGCGATCTTCTCGCGTGACTCGCCAATCGCCACGATGCAGGCGACCTTCTCCCGCACGATGTCGGCAATGGCGCTGTAATCGTTGCCTTTGTCGCGCCCGCCCGCGATGAGCACCATGCCCGCCGGAACCGACTGGAGCGCCTGGCGCAGAGCGTTGACGTTGGTGGCTTTGGAGTCGTTGATCCAGTCGAGACCGCAGGCAGTTCCGGCAAACTCCTGCCGGTGCTCGACGCCGCCAAACCCGGCGAGCACACGCCGCATCGTCTCCGGCGAAACGCCAGCCGCCGAGGCCGCCGCCACGGAGGAGAGCACGTTGTAGAGATTGTGGTCGCCTCGAAAGCCCGGTTTCATGATCTCGTCAATCTGCATCAGCTTTTCGGTCGAGCCGGAGGTTCGGACGACAAGCTCGCCCCCCGCGACCGAAACGAAGTCACCCGGCGCATCGGCGAGAGGCGCGGCCCGCAGGCCGACGCGCACCACCCGGAAGGGCCACGGCTCCCGCCGGTCGAAGTGCGCCCGCAGGATCGGATCGTCGTGATTGCAGATCAGCGTATCGCCCGTGCTCTGGCGCGAGTGGATGCGGAACTTCGCCGTGGCGTAGGCCTCGATGCTGCCGCCGTAGCGATCCATGTGGTCGGGCGTGACGTTGGTCAACACCGCGATATTGGGCCGGAACTCGAAGCACCCTTCGAGCTGGTAGCTGGAGAGTTCGAGCACGGCGATGTCCGCCGCCGTCATGGCGGAGACCTCAAGCGAAAACGGAATGCCGATGTTGCCCACGCTGAAGGCGCGGAATCCGCGCCGCTCACCCTCCGCCTCGCAGATGCGGTGGAGGAGCGTGGCCGTGGTGGTTTTGCCGTCCGTGCCGGTGATGCCGATGATGCGAGCCGGGCAGAACCAGCTCGCCAGCTCGATTTCACTCACCACCGGAATGCCGCGCTCGCGCATCTGTCGGATGACCGGCGCTGTTTGCGCAATGCCGGGGCTGACGATGCAGAGCGCCGCCTCAAACACCCGCGCCGAGTGGCCGCCCTCCTCGAACGGCACGCCGAGCTGGCGCAGCGTTTTCGCCGCCTCCGGGCTGATGGCGCCAAATTCGCTCACGAATGGCCGCGCCCCGGCTCGCGCGAGCAGGCCTGCCGCCGCCACGCCGCTCTTTCCCGCGCCGATGATCGACGCCGCTTTTTCTTTCAGCTCTTCCGGTTTCACGTTATCGCAGTTTCAGAGTCATAAGACTTGTCAAAAAAAGCAGGATCGAGATGATCCAGAAGCGGATGACGATCTTCTGTTCCGCCCATCCTTTCAACTGAAAATGGTGGTGCAGCGGGGCCATCAAAAAAATGCGCCGCCCTTGGCCGTACAGTTTTTTCGTGATCTTGAACCAGCCAACCTGCATCGAAACCGAGAGGGTCTCGACGAAAAAGATTCCGGCCAGAATCGGCAAAAGCAGCTCCTGCTTTATCATGAGCGCGATCACCGCGATGGCGCTGCCGAGCGAAAGCGAGCCGGTGTCGCCCATGAACACCTCGGCGGGGCTGGAGTTGAACCACAGAAATCCGACGCAGGCCATGACGATGGCCATGCTCACCACGGTAACCTCGCCCGCGCCGGAGATGAAGGGAATGCTGAGATAACCGGCATAAACGGCGTTTCCGGCAAGATAGGCGAAACCGCCGAGGGCGAAGGTGACGATGGCGGCGTTTCCGGCGGCCAGGCCGTCGAGGCCGTCGGTGAGGTTGACCGCGTTGGAGACCGCCGTGATGATGAAGATCACCACCGGAATGTAAAAGATGCCGTAATCGACCGAGAGCTTCTTGAAAAAGGGCACGGTGGTGTCGGAGAGCAGCACCGAAAAGGCAGGGTCGTTCCAGGTGTAGAAGCCGATCACGAGGCCGAGCGTGACCTGCCCGATCAGCTTGTAGTGACCGGCCAGACCGCCTTTGACCTTCAGCACCACCTTCTGGTAGTCGTCGATGAAGCCGATCAGTCCCATCCAGAAGACCGCCAGCATGATGAGCCAGACGTGCGGGTCGTCGATTTTCGCCCAGAGAAAGGCCGAGATTTCAATCGCGAAAATAATCATGAGGCCGCCCATCGTGGGCACATCCTTTTTCTTGCGATGCTCCGGCGGGGCCTCCTCCTTGATTGGCTCGACGAATTTCGATTTGAGAAAGCGGATGAATCCCGGCCCGGCAACGAGAGTAATGAACAGGGCGGTAATCGCCGCCGCGCTGGCCCTGAAGGTCAGGTATTCGATGACCCGCAGACCAGGCACCGTGTAGAGTTCGTTGATATACCGGAGAATGTAATAGAGCATCGTCGGTTCAGATCGTGTGCTTTTGTTGCTGTTTGATAAGATCGTCCGCCGCCAGTTCGAGCCTCATGCCGCGCGACCCCTTGAAGAGCACCGCGTCGCCCGGCTGGACGTACTCCACGAGGAAGCCTCGCAGCTCGTCCATCGTCTCGAAGTGGCCCAGGCAGCGCTCGCCCGCTTCGCGGCAGACGAGCCGGGCAGCCTGGCCGATGGTGAGGCACGCATCGACCGGAAGCTGGCGAATATAATTGCCGATGATCTCATGTTCAAGGGGCGAATTGTCGCCGAGTTCGAGCATGTCGCCGAGCACGGCGATCCGGCGGCCACGGCACTCGATGGCGGCGAGCGTGTCGAGGGCCAGGCGCACCGAGTCGGGGTTGGCGTTGTAGGTGTCGTTGAGCACCACGATCTCGCCGTCGTCGAACAGCTCCATGCGCTTCCAGCCTTTGGCGGGCTGGAGCGAGCCAAGCCCGTCGGCGATCCGCGCCGGATCAAGGCCGAAGTGCGCGCCAACCGCCGAGGCGGCCACGGCGTTGATGACATTGTGCCGACCGACAAACTGCATCGCCACCGGCTGTCGGACGTTGGCCTCCGAGCAAAGGGTGAACGAAATGCGGCCCACGCGGTCAGCGCCGATCTGTTCGGCCCACCACGCGCGACCTGCTTCCGGCGTCGCCCCGTAGCCGGTTTTGCGTGACAGCTCGGCTCCGGCGGCGGCGAGGCGATGGTCGTCGAGATTGACGAACGCCTTACCGCCATGCGCTTCGAGGTAGCGAAACAGCGCCGCCTCGGCATCGGCCACGCCGTCGAGGGAGCCGAAAAATTCGAGATGCTCGTGGCCGATGTTGGTCAACAGGCCGTGCGTCGGGCGGACGAGCGAACAGAGAAACTCCATCTCGCCGGGGTGGTTGATGCCCATTTCGACGACCGCCACTTCGGTGTCGCGGCGCATCTGCAAGAGCGTCAGCGGCACGCCGAGGTGGTTGTTGAAGTTGCCCTGCGTGACGAGGACGTTGAAGCCGGTCGAGAGCACAGCCGACACCATCTCCTTGGTGGTGGTCTTGCCGTTGCTGCCGCCGATGCCGATCACCGGAATGTCGAAGCGCTCCCGGTAGCTTGTGGCGAGCTGCTGGAACGCCGCGACCGGATCGTCGGCGACCAGAAAGCGGTGGCCGGGGCCGCTGAACTCCGCCCCCTTTTCGGCGAACCACTGCCGCGACACCACGGCCCACGCGGCTCCGGCGGCGAACACCGCGCCGACGAAGCGGTGGCCGTCGGTGCGCTCGCCCGGTAGCGCCACGAACACCGAACCTTCGACCGCCTTGCGGGAATCGATCACCACCACCGGATCGTCGAGCCGGTAGCCCTCGTCCACGTCGCGGGCGATGATGGTTCCCGCCCGGCTGAAATCGCTGAAAATCAGCGCACCTTTCATCGTCACTTCCTCACTTCCTTTATTATTACTCCAGCGATTAAAACGCTTAAAACAATTGCCCCGGACTTCAGTCCGGGGGTTGGTATGGATAACACAAAATAAATCAGGGCTTTAGCCCAATTTCTTATTTCGGAGACTTTTGTGACGTATTGTCGCCGACTCAATTACGCTCATTGCCTTTGCGCGAAGCACGCCTCCACGCACTCGCGGTCGGAGAAGTGGTGCTTGACGCCCTCGATCTCCTGGTACGCTTCGTGCCCCTTTCCGGCTACCAGCAGAATGTCGCCCTCGCCGAGTCCCGCGACCGCCCGGCGGATCGCTTCGGCGCGGGCGGCGATGCGCAGGTGCGCCCGGCCCACCATGCCCGCTTCGACCTCGTCGAGAATCGCTTCGGGATTTTCATCCCTCGGATTGTCGGAGGTGAGGATCACCCGGTCGGCAAGTTCGGCGGCGATGCGGCCCATCACGGGGCGCTTCTGCCGGTCGCGGTTGCCGCCGCAGCCGAACACCACCGCGAGCTTCGCGTCTGCGGGCGTCACCCTTCGCAGGGCTTCGAGCGCCTTTTGCAGCGCGTCAGGCGTGTGGGCGTAATCGACCACGGCGCAGCGGCTGCGGTCGCGGCTCCAGATGCGCTCCATCCGCCCGGCTACGCTCTCGGCTGCGGCAAGCCCCGCAAGCGCGGTGGCGGAATGGATGCCGAGACCAACGCCGATGGCGAAGGCTTCGAGCATGTTCATCACGTTGTAGGCCCCCGGCAACGGCACGTCCATCGTCATCGTCCGGCCCCGGAAGGCAACCTCGGCTTTCGATCCATCGACGCTCATCTCCGAAACTTTCGCCTCGAAGCGCCGGTCGGGATCGCAGAACGATTCATCACGAGTCGAACAGCAGAACACCCGCTCTGGCGAAAGTTTGGCAGTCATGAACTTCGCACGGGGATCGTCGGCGTTGAGGACGGCGAAGCCTTCGCTGTCGAGGCGGTCGAAGAGCAGGCGCTTGGCTTCGGCGTACTCCTCCATCGTTTTGTGAAAATCGAGATGCTCCGGCGTCAGGTTGGTGAACACCGCTGCTCGGAAGAAGAGCCCGTGTACGCGGTCGAGCACCAGCGCGTGGGAGGAGACCTCCATAACCGCCGCTTTGCACCCGGCATCGGCCATCTGCCGGAAGAGCGCATGAAGCCTGTTCGATTCGGGCGTGGTGCGTTCGAGTTCAATATCGCGGTCGCCGATGCGGCACAGCCCCGTGCCGATGTATCCTGCGGGAATGCCTGAAGCGTTGAGCATCGAGGCGATGAGTCGCGCGGTGGTGGTTTTGCCGTTCGTGCCGGTGACGCCAATGAGCATCAGCTCGTCCGAGGCGTTGCCGTAAAACGCCTTCGAGAGTTCGGCGAGCGCTTTGCGGGCATCAGGCACGACGAGATACGTGACCGAATCGCGGCGTTCCGCCGGAAGCTCTTCGCACACCACTGCCAACGCGCCCGCCTCGATTGCCGCGTCGATAAAGCAGTGGCCGTCGGCGCAGAGGCCGCGTACCGCCACGAACACTGCGCCCGGCGTGACTGCCCGCGAATGGCAGGTCACGCCGGTGACGGCTTGCGCTCCGTTGCCGCCCCGGCGCTCGACCAGCAAGCCGAGTCCGGAAACCAGACGGTCGAGCTGCACCATCGGCGCTCCTGCGCGGTTTTCCTCCATCACTTCTCCTGGACTCTCCTTGTCAGGCTCACCCTGACTTTTGTCTCTTTACGAACCATCGTGCCGGGTGCGATGCTTTGCGAGGTCACGCTTCCGCCGCTGCTCCCGGCAGGCTCCAGTTTCAGGCCGCTCCATTCGAGTAGCCTGGCGGCTTCGCTTTCGCGCAGCCCCTTCAGATCGGGCACCACCACCGTCGAGACGCGGTCGAGCAGCTCCTTTTCGGGGGCCTTCATGCTCAGCCGTTTCTGCATTTCGAGAGAACAGGCCAGCGCCCGGCCACAGACCCTCGAAAAAACCGGGGCCGCGACGGCTGAGGCATAATACGCTGTCTGCGGTTCATCGACAACGATAATCGCCGCATACTGAGGGTTGTCGTAAGGAAAAAATCCGACGAACGACGCCACGTAGTAGCGCCACCCCTGATAGCTTCCGTTATGCAGCTTCTGCGCCGTGCCGGTCTTGCCCGCTACCGGAACTCCCTCGATTGCCGCCGACATGCCGGTGCCCTTTTCGACCACCGCGCGAAAATACTCCTTCGCCATGTACCGGGCCGTTTCGGGCTTCAGCGCCTGCGCTACCTTCAGCGCCTCATGCTCCGTGATCGTCTTGCCGTCAGGCCCGGTCACGCTTTTGATGATGAAGGGCTTCATGCGCGCTCCGTCGTTGGCCAGCGTGGCGTAGGCCTGAATCACCTGGAGCGGCGTTGCCATGACCTGGTAGCCGTAACCCATCCAGGGAAGCGTCATGCTGCCCCAGCGCGAAACCGGCTTGAGCATCCCTGCTGACTCGCCGATGAGGTCAACCCTGGTCTTTTCTCCAAAGCCGAGGGCGCGGGCGTAGCGGTAAAAGGTTTGCGCTCCGAGCCTCATGGCGGTGCTCGCCGCGACGACGTTGCTCGACTCGGTGATCGCCTTCTGAAAATTCATCGCCTCGAACGGCTCGTGATCCCGGATGAACTTTCCATGAACCATGAGTGAGCCTCCGTGGCCATCAACCGGCGTCTGTGCCGTCCAGTGCAACGCCTCGGTGGCCGCCGAGGCCATGACGATCTTGAAGGTCGATCCCGGCTCGAACATGTCGGTGATCGCCCGGTTGCGCATCTGATCGATGGTCAGCCCCTTCCGGCGGTTCATGTCGAAGGTGGGGTAGTTGGCCATTGCGATGATTTCGCCGGTCCGCACGTCCATCACGATGCCCATCGCGTTCCGAGCCTTGAACTCCGCGACCGCCTGTGCGAGTTCCTCTTCGAGGATGCCCTGCACGTCGGCGTCGATGGTCAGCATCACGTCATTGCCGGCAAGGGGTTGCACCTGCTCGGCGTCGGGCGCGGGGTAGCTTTCGCCGGTTGCCGAACGCTGAAAAATCCGCACGCCGTCGCGGCCCCGGAGCTTTTCGTCGAAGCTCTTCTCGATGCCGCTGACCCCCTTGTTGTCGCGGTCGGTCAGGCCGATGAGCTGCGCGGCCACGTTCAGGTAGTAGCGGTGCTGCTCGCGTTTGAAGCCCACCCCCTTGATCTTGAGGCTCATCAGTTGCCCGGCGCGCGCTACCGGCACATTGCGCTCAAGCCAGACAAAGCGCTTCTTCTTGCGGAGCAGGTCGAGATAGTTGCGGCGGCTCTTGCCGAAGGTGTCCGAAAACAGCTTTGCGGTGGCTCCTGCATCTTGCACATGTTTGGGATCGGCATAAAAGGAGATGCTCTCGACGCTCTCGGCAAGCGGACGGCCCTGGCGATCCAGAATGCGTCCCCGGCGGGCCGTTTCGGTCACCATCACCTCGTATTGGCGGTTTGCCTTTGCCCGGTACTTTTTGACATCGAACACCTGGATGCCCAGCAGTTTCGAGACAATCGCCAGACAAAACAGCAGCATGATCGCCGCCATGACCCCCAGGCGCAGGCCGAACTCACGGTCGCTGGTGCCGCCTTGTTCCGGTGTTGTTTGCTCGTCGTTCATGCGCTCGTCGATGAAATCACGGTTCGGTCAGGGTTCGATCTCGACCGGCGGAATGAACGAGGAGTCGAGGTCGAGTTTTTTGGCATAGCCGGAGATGTAGCGGATGCTTTGAAGCTCGCGGCTTTTCAGCTCCTCGGCGGTGCGGATGCTGGTGCTGATCCTGAGCTGCTCCCGCAAGCGCTCGTTGCGCCGAGCCAGGTCGTTGATGGCGAGGGTATTGTTGATCTGCACCAGGAACAGCGCCGTACCGATGACAAGGTACACGAAGGTTCTCAGCCGCAGCAGCGAGCCGATATCGAAAATTTCCGGCGAAGGCTCCTTTTGCGAAGAATGGTAGCGAACTTCCGGATCGAAGCCGAATGGCCGCCCGTCAAGCGCTTCGATGCCGCCGCCGTTCTCCTGCCCGAAAAGCCTGGCCGCCATTCCGGTAAAACCGGCAAACTGCTTTCCGGCGGATTTCAACACGTTCACGGCACACCTCCCCTGATGTTTAAAGTTTCTGAATGACTCTGAGTCGCGCGCTTCTCGCTCTCGGATTGCGCCCGGTCTCCTCCGGCGTTGCCTCGACCGGCTTTCGCGTGGCCAGCATCGCCTCGGCAGGTTTCAGCGGCTCGCGAAGTCCTACCCCTTTCGGCCCCCAGTCCGCCGCACATCTGGCGCTGAAAAAGCGCTTGACGATCCGGTCTTCCAGCGAGTGGTAGCTGATGACCGCCAGCCGTCCGCCGGGAGAGAGCAGCTCGAAACCATCCGCGAGCGCCTGTTCGAGCACGCCGAGTTCATCGTTGACCTCGATACGCAGCGCCTGGTAAATCCGCGACAGCGTCTTGATGGCGAGGTCTTTGCGCGGGCAGGCGGCCCGCACCACCTCGGCCAGCTCGCCGGTCGTCGAAAGCGGCGAGGCGCTTCTTGCCGAAACGAGCGCTTTGGCGATTCTGCGGCTGAGCGGCTCCTCGCCGTAGCGGAAAAAGAGCCTCGCCAGCGCGGCCTCGTCGTATTCGTTGACCACATCGGCGGCGGTCAGCGCCCCCTCCGGATCCATCCGCATGTCGAGCGGGCCGTTCCGGAGATAACTGAATCCTCGTTCCGGCGTATCGATCTGATACGACGACACACCGAGATCGAGCAGAAAACCCATGACCGGCAACGCCTCGCCTCGCACGATTGGAGTCACCAACTCTTTGACCATGCCGAAATTGCCCCTGAGCAACCGGTAATTGCCGCCGGACTTCCCGAGCTTTTCGGCCGCCGCTTCGAGCGCGTGCGTGTCCTGGTCGATGCCGACAAGAAGCGACTCGCCGCCGAGCGTTTCGAGACGGCGGAGCAGCAGCAGCGAGTGGCCCCCGCCGCCAAGCGTGCCGTCGATGTAGAGGCCCGGAAGCGTGACCAGCAGCGAAACGGATTCACTGACGAGCACCGGCTCGTGGTAGTCCTGGTAATCCATGGCCTCAGATATACCGGTTTGCAAGCGGCGCGAACCGGCCTGCGTTATCGCTCAGCAGCGTTTCAAGACGGAGCGGCTCCCAGACGACCATTTTCGCGTTCGCCCCGATGATGACCGCATCCTTGACGATACCGGCATGATCGAGCATCTCCCGCGACAGGGCGATCCTGCCGGAGCGATCAAGCTCCGTCTGGTCGAGACGCGCATAGATCATGGTGGTCAGCAGGCGTTCGTCGGGGTTGAAATCGGAAAGCTTGAGCAGTTGCTGCTCCTTTTCGTTCCAGACCGACGGTTCGTAGAGTTCGAGCGAGCCATCGTCGGCCTTGAAGACATAGAGCGCCGGAGAGCGGCTCGGAGCGCCCGTGCCGGAGTTGTCCTCCTGCAAGAGGAACTTGCGTCGAAACCGGGCCGGAATCAGAAGCCTCCCCTTCTCATCGACGCTATGCTGCTCTCTTCCGATAAATCCGGGCATAAATTCCCCACTTTTTCCCACTTTCCCCCACCTTGAATGTAGGTAATCGAAAGTTCAAAAAAAATAGAAGGTTCAATGTAAAATGGGCGGAAAAGCGTTCTGTAAGCGCCGAGCGTCCTCGCGGCAGAGCCAGAAAATCGAGGATGCCCAACGCACAGCGCGAGCAACGGATTACGCTGAATTCCGGGCTTACGGCATCCAGGGCTCTCAAATGGAACTCGAAAAGCTGTATCTTGACCTTTTGAAGGATGGCAAATGGATCGTTCACGACGCCCTTGTCACGAGTCAGCGAGGTTAGAAAAATCAAGAAGGTGATTACTGATGGCTACGCATAATGCTTTGAAAAAAAGAGATATACTTCATTATCAGCAGGAGCTTTTTTCAGCTAACAAGCGCGCTGTCGCGCCGAAAAAAAACAGTTTGGCAAACAAGCTCGATCAAAACGACAGGGCGTTTCATGATTGGTACCGGTTTGTTTTATCTTTTCCACCGCATCTGGTGCGAGACTACATTGCCCGCTTTTCTTTAACCCCTGGGCAAACCCTTCTCGATCCATTCTGCGGTACAGGCACAACGTTAGTCGAAGCAAAAAAACAGGGCATTCATACCATTGGCATTGAAGCCAATCCTGTTGCGCATTTTGCAAGTTCTGTAAAAGTCAACTGGCAGGTTGATTCGGGCAAGTTTCTTGAACATGCGGAGATAATTGCCGAAAAAGCTGAGAGAAAAATAACCCGGCACAGCGGAGGGTTTTTACGACGATTACCGGAAGAAACGGAAAAACTGCTTTTAAAGGAGTCCATAAGCCCGATCCCTTTACACAAATCTTTAATACTGCTTGACGAAATACGCGCTTGTTGCGAAGAGCCTTTTTCCAGCCATGAGATGATTGCCCTGTCGAAAGCGCTCGTTTTTTCGATAAGCAACTTGCATTTTGGCCCGGAGGTTGGCGTTCGCCGTGTAAAAAAACAGGACGCTTCCGTTATAGAATACTGGATGGAAGAAATAAGGGCGATAGCATCGGATATTAACAATCAGTCGCCATCCACGGCAATATCGGTTGTTTATAACGCCGATGCTCGTGAAATGGCTGGCGTATTGAAGCCGAATAGCATTGACGCTGTTTTCACATCGCCACCCTATCCAAACGAAAAAGATTACACGCGCACAACCCGGTTGGAATCGGTTTTGCTTGGATATCTGAACAATAAAGATGATTTGCGCAGATTGAAAAAAGGTTTGCTTCGTTCCAATACCAGAAATGTTTACAAGGGCGATACCGATGACGCTTGGGTTTCCCATCATCAGGAAATTCAGTCGATTGCTAATACAATAGAAAACCGGCGCATAGAACTCAACAAAACTTCAGGTTTTGAGAAAATGTACGGGCGTGTAACGAAGCTCTATTTTGGTGGCATGGCTCGTCACTTCGCTGATCTGAGGCAATTCCTGAAACCGGGAGCCTCTTTGGGTTATGTGGTCGGCGACCAGGCATCTTACTTGCGGGTGATGATTAAGACCGGAGAACTATTGGCTGAAATTGCTGAATCTTTAGGGTATGAAGTGGTGGGTATCGATCTGTTCCGTACCCGGTTTGCGACAGCCACTAAAAGAGATATGCGTGAGGAAGTTGTTATATTGAAATGGCCCGGATAGTCGTTAATCGGAGAACCTGAATGGCAAAAAGCAATAACAGATACTCTGCAATCATAGAAGATATTTTCAGAAAGAACTATCGAAAAGACGATACGGATGTTTCTTTTGAACGCGAAGATTTGGTCCGTTCCGCCAATAAATTAGGGATTGCGTTACCAAAAAATCTTGGTGACATTATCTACAGTTTCAGGTATCGAGCTATGTTGCCGGAATCGATAACAAGGATTGCGCCCGAAGGACTCGAATGGGTTATTCGTCCGACAGGACAATCAAAATACAAGTTTTCACTGACGACGCTATCCCGAATAAGCCCCAACACTCTGCTGGTTGAAACCAAAATACCAGATGCTACTCCGGGGCTTATTGAAAAGTATGCATTTAATGACGAGCAAAGCCTGTTGGCAAAGCTTCGATACAACCGTCTTATAGATATATTTACAGGAATAACCTGTTATTCACTGCAAAATCATCTTCGGACAACGGTTCCTGAAATTGGACAGGTTGAAACGGATGAGATATATGTCGGTATCGATAAGCATGGTGCACAATATGTTATTCCGGTACAGGCGAAAGGAGGCTCTGACAAGTTAGGTATTGTCCAGATCGAGCAAGATTTTGCATTGTGTTCTGCAAAGTTTCCGATGCTTGTATGTCGCCCTGTTGCTGCTCAAATAATGGAGGATAACCTTTTGGCATTGTTTTCTTTTGAAATGGATGAAAAAGGGGTTTCGATCAGCAGGGAGAAGCATTACCGTTTGGTGTTGTCTGAGCAAACGACGGAAGAAGATGTGGTGAATTATCGCAAAAGAGTCTTGTGAGTACCATTTATCTGCTTTTTTGGAATTCACTTATCTCGAATCGCGCTCGAATGTGACTTCATAAAAATCGTAAATATCCCGTGACAGGGATCGGAAATAGAATTCAGCAGGCATGGCATCGAGTTACCGGGAGACCGTCGTTGACGGGTACAATCTGATTCACAAGCTTGGCAAGGTCAGCGCCGATGCGCCGATGGCGGCTCTGCGCGAGTTGCTCGAAGCGGCGCTCGCGCGGTACCGGCAGAAGTCGCGGCGGCATGTCATTCTGGTCTATGATGGCGGCAGAGGGCCGAAGCCGCTGACCACTGTCGGCGCTATCGATGTCACCTTCAGCGGCACCGTCAAGTCCGCCGACCGGTGGATTATCGATCACGTCCGTTCGCTCGGTGTGCGCGCTGCCATGACGCTCGTGGTCAGTTCCGACCGGGAGATTCAGCGGCATTCGACGGCGTATGGCGCCAGGTGCATCGATTCGGAAACCTTTATCGACGAGCTTGCGGCGATGGGCATCGCCATCGATGAGCGCGGGCGGCGGACAGGACAACCGCGCGGATCGGGGATGAACAAGAACGCTTCGGGGCCGCTCTCCGACAAGGAGGTCGATTACTGGCTCCGGCTCTTCGCCAGAAAACGCTGATGGCGATAATCTGCGTCTGTTTCTTGAGACAATTTGTTATAATACGGGGTTAATCGTTTTACCGACCCCCTTTAACCGACGATCGTTATCATGTCCGAAGGCCGTGCAATGAACCATGAACCCTGGCGGGAGCTTGAAGAGTGGAGAGGAAAAATCGATGAGATCGACCGGCAGGTAGCCGCCCTCCTGTGCCAGCGTTTGCAGTTTGCCGGAAATATCAGCGCCGTAAAATCGAGGATGGGCGAGACCGTGCTTCAGCCGGAGCGCGAGAAAGAGGTGTTCATCAACGTTCTCGGTCATGCCGATTCACCCGCGATGAGCCAGGCGCTCGAAAGGATCTACCACTCCATTCTCAATGAATCGCGCCTCTTTCAGCAGGAGTGCAAGGATGGTCAACAGAACCACTCCTCCCGATAATTCGCAAAACCCGATGCCTTCCCGGAAATCCCCCGTCCGTTCAGCCGCACTGAGGGTTACGCTGCTGGCGGTTGTGAGCGCTGTCGCCCTTCTCCTGTTCGCGCCTGGCATCAACTCCATATCGCCGAAGGGTGGGCCGACAAGAATTACTGTCTATCGGGGCGAGGGATTCCGCCGGATCGTCGAAACGCTGCACGAGGCCGGTGTGATTCGCTACCGATGGCCGCTGATTGCCGCCGGGGCGCTGATTCCGCCGCTGCACAAGATCAAGCCGGGCCGGTACGCCATTGCCGGAAACCACTCCACCTTCGGCCTGCTCTGGTATCTCCATTCACGCCCGCAGGACGAGGTGCGCGTTATGATTCCGAACGGCGTCGAAGAGAGCAGAATCGCCCGTATCATTGCCGCCAATCTCGACATTGATTCGACCGCCTTCATGCAGGCCTCGCGCGATCCCCGGCTGCTCGCCTCGCTCGGTATCGAAGGCGGGAGCACCGAGGGCTATCTCTTTCCCGGCACCTACAACTTCGCCTGGGCCAGCACGCCGAAGGAGGTGGTCGCTTTTCTCACGGGCCGCTTCCGCGCATTTTACACCGACAGCCTCAAGCAGGCGGCAGCGCGCGCGGGCTTCGACGAAACCCGCCTGCTCACGCTCGCCTCGATCGTGGAGGCCGAGACGCCGGTCGATGAGGAAAAGCCGGTCATCGCCAGCGTCTATCTGAACCGGCTGAAAAAAAACATGCGCTTGCAGGCCGACCCCACGGTGCAATACGCCATTCCTGGCCAGAGCCGACCGCTCTATTACAAAGACCTCGCTATCGACTCGCCCTACAATACCTACCGCCACGCGGGGCTGCCGCCCGGCCCGATCTGCAACCCCGGAGTGGCGTCGATTCGCGCGGTGCTGAATCCGGCGAACACCGGGTATCTCTACTTCGTCGCAACTGGCCGGGGAGGTCACGCTTTCGCCGAAACGCTTGCCGAACATGGTCGCAACATCCAGCGTTACCGGGCCGCCAGAAAAGAGGCGCAACAGAGCGCGAGCGACAGCAAGCCGTGATGAATCGCTCCGGGTATGTCGCGGATGCCGGAGATTATGTATATTCACCCAAGTCAAATGCCTTTAAATTTATCAACCAACTCACAGGGACATGCAGAAAAAGACATTGTCTGACATATCGTCACAGGGAAAACGGGTCTTGATGCGAGTCGATTTCAACGTGCCGCTCGATCAGGACAGAAACATCACCGACGAGAAAAGGATCGTCGAGGCGTTGCCATCGATCCGCAAAGTCATCGACAATGGCGGCAGGCTGATTCTGATGTCGCACCTCGGCAGGCCGAAAGGCAAGGTCAATCCGGCATTCTCCCTTGCCCCGGCGGCAAAGCGTCTTTCCGAGCTGATCGACTGCCCCGTGACGATGGCCGGCGACTGCATCGGTACCGAGGTGATGCAGCAGGTGCTCGCCCTGCAGGACGGCGAGGTGCTCATGCTTGAAAACCTCCGCTTCCATTCCGAGGAGGAGGCCAACGATGCCGATTTCGCCAGGGAGCTGGCTTCGCTGGGCGAAATCTACGTCAATGACGCATTCGGCACGGCGCACCGCGCCCACGCCTCGACCGAGGGCATCACCCACTTCATGCAGACTGCCGTGGCGGGCTACCTCATCGAAAAGGAGCTGCGCTACCTCGGCACGGCGCTCAACGATGCGCAGCGGCCGTTCGTGGCCATTCTCGGCGGCGCGAAGATTTCCGGCAAGATCGACGTGCTCGAAAATCTTTTCGAGAAGGTCGATACCGTGCTGGTGGGCGGCGCGATGGTCTTCACTTTCTTCAAGGCACAGGGCCTCGACGTCGGCAACTCGCTGGTCGAGGAGAACAAGCTCGAACTGGCGCTCTCCCTGCTCGAAAAGGCAAAAGAGAAGAACGTGCGCCTGCTCTTGCCGGAGGATGTGGTCGTGGCCGGAGAAATTTCTGCTGACGCGCCTTCGCGGATTGAGCCGGTATCGGCCATCTCCGCAGGCATGATAGGCCTCGACATCGGCCCGGCCACCATTGAGACCTACGCCAGAGAGATCACCGGCGCCAAAACCGTGCTCTGGAACGGCCCGATGGGCGTGTTCGAAATCGACCAGTTCGCCAAAGGCACCTTCGCCGTCGCCCAGGCGCTTGCCGACGCGACGGCAAACGGCGCGGTCACCATCATCGGCGGCGGCGACTCGGCGGCGGCCATCGCCAAAGCGGGCCTGTCCGACAAGGTGACGCACGTCTCGACCGGAGGCGGCGCGAGCCTCGAATTCCTCGAAGGCAAGGAGCTGCCCGGCATTGCAGCATTGAACGATTAACGACCGTCGTTCATTCACTATCCCGAAACGCGGCAACGGCTCTGCCAATCACTGTAAACGATACTGAATGACCCGATACGACCAGCCATACTCGCCCGGCGGCTTTCAGGTAATGCCGCCGGCCATCAAGGCGATCATCGTCACCAATGTGATCGTGTTCCTCTTCCAGAATAGCGTGTTCGGCCCCGCCCTGACCACCTACGGCGCACTCTGGCCGATAGGCTCGAACAATTCCGCAGGGTACTCTTTTCACATCTGGCAGCCCGTCACCTATCTCTTTCTGCACGGCGGTTTCGCGCACATTTTTTTCAACATGTTCGCCCTCTGGATGTTCGGCGTTGAAATTGAAAACTACTGGGGCACCAAAAACTTTGTCACCTTTTACTTTACCTGCGGCATTGGCGCGGCGCTTATCAATCTTATCGCGACGTCGGGAAGTCCCTATCCGACCATAGGCGCATCCGGGGCCATTTTCGGCGTACTGCTCGCCTTCGCCATGATGTTTCCCGACCGCTACATCTACCTTTACTTTCTCCTTCCGGTCAAGACCAAGTACTTCGTGGCCGGTTATGCCCTGATCGAATTTTTCTCGGGTCTCGGCAACAGAACGATGGGCAGCGGCAGCGATATCGCCCATTTCGCGCATCTCGGCGGTATGCTTGTGGGCTTCATCTACATCATGATCCGACGCAACGACGGGTCGATCACCCGGATGCTCCGGAAGCTCTCTTTACCGAAAAAACCGAAAGGGCCGGTTCTCTGGCAGGGCGGCGGCAAGGATGACGAGGTTCCGGAGGCCGAGATCGACCGGATTCTCGACAAGATTTCGAGCAGGGGCTACGACTCCCTGACGGCGGAGGAAAAACGCACCTTACTCAAGGCGGGCAAGCGCTGAACCTCCGGCGGCGCGACCCTGCGATACGCACCACTCCGGCATGAAAAGCAAAAAGGAAGGCCGCATTTTCGAGCGCGCCCGCAAGGCTGCCGAAGAGACCTTGCGCGACCCTGAAAAGATCAGGAATGTCATCGACACCGCGCTGCACATGGTCGGCAGCGCAAGCACCTCATCGCCATTCGGCGAGTTGACCGACAAGTTTCAGGTGCTCGTCCGGCTTGTCCGCGCCTACGTCAACCGCCAGTACCGGATTGTGCCGTGGCAGACGGTGATTCTGGCCGTCGCGGCGCTCATCTACTTCGTCAATCCGCTCGACGCGATTGCCGACTTCCTGCCTCTGGTCGGTTTTTTCGATGACGCCGCCGTGTTCACCGCCGTGCTCGCCTCGATCAACCACGACCTCAACGAATTCCTCGAATGGGAAAAAATGACCGCTCAAAACACGGGAGAACCGATGCCAAAAGTGATCGATGCCGATTTTGAGGAGGTCAAGGAGGCGGCGGTTGATAATGGATAATAGATAATGGATAACGGTGGAGAAATGACCGGCTGCCATGTTTGTCGGTGCTTGTCGTTGTCTGTCCGTGTCAGTCCACTTCGTCCACTTCCGCCAAACCCATGCAGCAAACTGTTCAAATTCAAGCGCTAAAAGCGGACATCACCACGCTGAAGGTCGATGTTATTGTCAATGCGGCGAACTCCTCGCTGCTTGGCGGCGGAGGCGTTGACGGGGCGATTCACCGGGCGGCGGGGCCGGAGCTGCTCGAAGCGTGTCGCCAGCTCGGCGGCTGCCCGACCGGCGAGGCGCGCCTCACCAAGGGCTTCCGGTTGCCTGCCAAGTATGTCATCCACACCGTCGGCCCGGTCTGGCGCGGCGGCAGCCAGGGCGAAGCCGCGCTGCTCGCCTCCTGCTACCGCAACTCGCTGAAGCTCGCCGACGAGCGCCACTGCCGCTCCATCGCCGTCCCCTCCATCAGCACCGGCGCCTACGGCTACCCGGTCGAACAGGCCGCCGCCATCGCCACGCAAACCGTGCGCGAAGCGCTCGCGGATGCAAGCGGCATCGACGAGGTGCTCTTCTGCTGCTTCTCGGATTATGATCTGGAGGTGTACCAGAAGGCGCTGGCGAGGGGATAATTGATGAAGAGATAAACCGAAGAGATTGGGCTAAAGCCCTTTTTATTTTGATTGATACGCATACCCCGGGTTGAAAGCCGGGGCAATTGAATGCAGATTTCTTTTGTTGCCCCGGACTTCAGTCAAGGGTACGTCGTCCTGAAAAAACTCCGGGCGTCAGCCCAACATCTTCTATCAGCAAAGCTGCCTGCAATCACCAACAGCTTATCAACCATCCGAAATGCGGTGCGTTAATCTCCCCGGTAGGGGCAGACCTGCGTGCCTGCCCGTTTCCGCCAATGCCATAGCACCTGAAAAAGGGCGGGCGTGAAACCCGCGCCAACCGCAGGAGCCGTTCGATTTCGGGGGCAAAGAGCGTCCGGTGGTGAAACGGGCAAGCCCCCGGCACTGAACCCGTCGCGCTTCGACCGAAGCCACCCCTTGCGCTACCTGACCTTCAGTTCACGCACCGGATAGAGCCGTCCTTCGTCGCCGTCGATCATCTGCTCCCTGACCTTTGCGAAATCGATCTTTTTCAGGTCGATCATCCGCACCTCGCGGTTGCGCATGGTCGTGAAGTAGTAGCGGACATTGTTGAGGTCGGAAATCGAGGTGATCTGCGTGGCGCTCTCGATGTCGCCGGCGGTCGCTTTGGCGGGCGTCACCGCGCCGACCGGAATGTCGAAGCTGTCGAGAATCCGGAACGCCTCGAACACCGCCGTGCGGGCATCGGCAAGCGGCCTCGACGATGCGGTCAGGGCGGCGGCCCGCACGAAGCGCGATGGCGGCGTGAAGTCACCCGGCAGGCCGATCATACCGGAACCCGCGCCCAGCGGGCCAAGCTCCAGCTTGCCAATCGTCAGCGGCGCGCGCGGCCCGGAGGTCAGGTAGAGGTAGTTGCGCAGGTTGGTCAGGTGCCAGTCGTAACCCGGCGAGTTGGTGATGACGCCGAGAAAAGCATCATAAACGTTGAGCTTGCTGTTCTCGACCATTTCGATGACGATAGCCTTGCCGGTCGGGTCGGCCACCTTCCAGTGGAACGGCAGCGGCACGCCGTGGAACTTCGGATCATCGACATTGAGCACGAGAACCGAGTTCAGCCTGGCGCGAACCTCGTCAACCGTGCCGAACGACGAGAGCATCCACTGCATGAAATCCCCGACGCTGAGGGTCTCCGCCGCTTTCGCGCTGTCATACGGCATGTAGCTGGCGAAGCCGGGGAAGTAGTACATCCCGACCGATAGGCCCCGCTCGTTCAGCCCGTCCGGGCCGTACGGCTGACCATACGCCTACATCGAAACGAAGCCGTATCGCCCTGTCCATTTCATGCCGTTGTGCCCGTCGGGAGTCTGGGCGATGTAACTTTTGTCGCGTGGAAAAATAGCGAGGCGATGGTGCCCGGAATCGTCCAGCGACCACTCGACCGTACGCCCGACAATGGCCGCGCCATCGGTGGATTTGAGCGAGATTCCGGTACAGGCGCGCGACGACGCGCCCGGCGCAAACAGAACAAGCGCTGCGAAAAGGGCAAGCAGACGTTTCATGGCTGTTTTGAGATGAGGGGTTAAAGAACCCGGAGTGATCGCCTCCATACATCCAGGCAATCAACAGAGGTCAGGTATTTGGTGAATTTATGGAATATCACGGCAAAAAAATCCCCCGGTTCAAACGGGGGACTGAATTAACCTATTGTATGACCAGGCAATACGCCGCTCACTTCGGAGCATTCGGCCCATTGGGCGAGTCCAGACCACTGCCGTCAGGAATGCCGTCGCCCGATTGAGGCGCGGAGCCGAAAGCGCCGCTTGGGTCGGAAGCCGGCTCTCCGGGTGGATCGTCAGCCGTAGCGCCGATCGTCACCACCTCGCCAGTAAAGGGATTCGGAATCTTCAGTCCTCCTCCGGCCACGGCCTGCGACGCTCCGGCAACGACAAACAGCATTGCCATGCCAATGGCAAAAATTCGTTTCATGGCATCCTCCTTGTTTTGAGTTGCATAAAACAGTGTTTCCTGCATCCGGTTATCATCAACGTTCCTGCCAGCGAAACAATGCTATTCGTAAGTTATAAAACTATCGTTTTATACGGCATATCCGCGGAAGTAAAAACGCCGACAACATTCCGAGCAAAACCAGGTACTGCTTCCCGACATCAATATCGTCAGTATCTCCTCGAAAAATACCGGTCACGAAGCTGCCAGACCGCTTTCATCGCGAGCGGTTCGCCGTCGAAGACGATCTGGCGGCTCCGCTTGTCCTTCCGCTTTTTCAGGTAACTCGTGACGTTCATCCAGCGGATTGTCTCCTCGCCGGTGCGCTCGACCGTTTGGCGACGACGCGAATGAAGGCTTCGGCATCCGACGCCTCGCCGACGCTGACCACCACGCCAAGATGGCGTTCGGGCAGCAGCAGCGACGAGTCGGCGGGAATCGCGCCGAGCACGGGCGCGTTGCAGAAGGTTTCGATGGCTTGGCGCTGCTTCGACTCCTGCCGCGCGGTGGCGACATGGTTGAGAATGACGCCCGCGATCCGAACCTTCGGCGGCATCGCCTGGAGGCCGAGCACCTGCGCGGCTACGCCGCGATTCATCCGGCGGCTGTCGATCACCAGCAGCACCGGCGTGTCGAGCAACGCGGCCAGCCTCCTCGCCCATCATCCAGGTGTCGAGATTGTAGCACTCGCCGCCGCTCGCCACGCGGCGCCACATCGGATCGATATAGTCCGGCCCCTTCTTGAAGCTGACCACCGGCAGCCCTCTTTCGGCCAAAAGCCGAAGCAGCCCCAGGCTCACCGTGGTCTTCCCGGCGCTCTTCCACGAAGCCGAAATCATCAGCCTCGGAATCGAAATCAAAGCCAAATCAGCAACTCCTTACAGAATTTATTCGCTTGGGCAATATCACCCGAACGCCTATACAGCACCGGATTAGCACGCTGCAAGAAAAAATTATCTTATTATTATATAATATTTTAGAAAAGAATTAATCTATTTGAGGATGTACTTCTTAACCCATATTGCTATTCAACAGCATAGCGACAAAAAAGCATTAGTCCAATCGCAGCGGAATTGGTTTTTCGGAGAAAAGTAGGTCGTGTGCTAAACAGGAATAGATTAGGATGGTTACATATCACCGAAAAATCGCATTATATTTCAAATTAGCATTTTGAATGATTGTTACTGGCAGCAAGCCTCTCGTAACAATCATCGACTGAATCAAAGGGATTAGGGATCAACAATGAGCACAGTTTCTGCCTCCATTCCGGTATTGCAATGGGCAGCCAGCAGAGCTTGGCTCAGTGATACTGAGTTGGAAAAACGGTTCAGAAAATGGCCACTGTGGCTGAAAGGTGAAGCATCCCCAACGTTGAAACAGTTGGAGGATTTCGCAAGGCTCACGCATACACCGTTCGGTTATTTTTTCCTGCCTGACCCGCCAGAGCTGACCTTGCCTGTCCCGGATTTTCGCACTCATCGTGACAATCATTTACGTGAACCAAGCACAGCATTGCTCGACACGATTTATCTGTGCCAGCAACGGCAGGAGTGGTTTCGCGAGTATGCCCTGATCCAGGGATTACAGCCATTACGGTTTGTCGGCAGTGCAACAATATCGGATGATCCTGATGCTGTTGCCGCACAGATGCGTCAGGAGCTATCGCTCTCGGTCGCTGAATGTCAAGCCCTTCCAACATGGACCGATGCACTGCGTCAGCTTATCGCAAAAGCGGAAGAGGCCGGTGTGCTTGTCATGGCCACTTCCATCGTCGGAAGCAATAGCCATCGGAAACTGGATGCACAAGAGTTCCGCGGTTTTGCCTTTACCGATAATGTCGCGCCACTGATTTTTCTGAATGCCGCAGACAGCAAAGCCGCACAAATGTTCACGCTTGCGCATGAACTGGCGCACATCTGGCTTGCTGAAAGCGGCCTGTCTAATCCAGAGGC
Source organism: Chlorobaculum sp. 24CR (assembly GCF_004118635.1). Taxonomy (GTDB): domain Bacteria; phylum Bacteroidota; class Chlorobiia; order Chlorobiales; family Chlorobiaceae; genus Chlorobaculum. The sequence continues at coordinate 121,116 of NZ_SDGU01000026.1, forward strand.
AGGTGTCATTCCTGAATTACAGATTGAACGCTGGTGCAATCATGTCGCCGCTGAATTGCTGGTACCAAAAAAGGAATTGCATAATGCTCATGATCCTGGCATACCTGTCGAAAAGGAGATGCACCGTCTGGCCCGGTTTTTCAAGGTCAGTACCCTTGTGGTTTTACGGCGTCTTTTCGAAGCGGGATTTATCGACAGAGCGACGATGAACCAATGCTATCAGGAGGAGCTTGATCGCATCCTTTCGCTTGAAAAACGCAAAAGCCCTGGTGGTGATTTTTACCGAACTCTTGGAGCTCGCACCGGGAAGCGCTTTGCGCGAGCCATACTATTCAGTACGCTGGAAGGGCATACCCTGTTCAGGGACGCTTTCCGTCTTTTGGGCGTACGAAAGTCGGCAACCTTTTACGAAGCAGCGCATGAACTGGGAGTGATGCCATGACCTATCTGCTCGATGCCAATGTTTTCATCCAGGCAAAAAACCTGCATTACGGCCTCGATTTCTGTCCTGCGTTCTGGGAATGGTTGATCGAAAACAATGCCTCAGGAAAGGTGTTCAGCATCGACAAGGTCGCCGATGAAATCGCGGCTGGAGATGACAAACTGACCGGCTGGATGAACAATCACGCAAGCGACTTGTTTCTCAATACCGATAGCGGCACCGTAGAAAAATTCGGTCAGGTCAGCACTTGGGCGACCAGTCAGACGTATGAGCCTACGGCTATCAATACTTTTCTGCAGGTAGCAGATTTCTATCTTGTGGCCCATGCTCTTTCAGGCGGGCACGTACTCGTTACGCATGAGATACCCTCCAATTCACAACGCAAAATCAAGATTCCCAATGCCTGCCTCGGACTCCAGCTACGGTTCATGACGCCTTACGAAATGTTGCGTCGCGAGCAGGCACGGTTCATTCTTAGATGACGACAAGCGTAACTGATCTGATTCAAGCTCACAACCACCCCCCCCCAACACCTCCGGCACGTTAAATCCCGCTCGTTTGTTATATTCGAGGTTTGCGCTCCGCCCGGCGATGGGTGGCGGCCTCTGAAATTTTCAAACTCTCAGGTCTAACGATGAGCAATTCCGATCAGTCGCGGGTGCAGACGCAGAGTCTGTCGCCCGATAAAGTGATGCATAAACTGGTTTCGCTGGCCAAGCGGCGGGGGTTCATTTTCCCGTCGTCCGAAATTTACGGCGGCTTGTCGTCGTGCTTCGATTACGGGCCGCTGGGTAGCGAGATGAAGAAGAATATCAAGGATTTGTGGTGGAGTTCTATGACGCGCCGCCACCAGAATATCGTGGGCATCGATGCCTCGATCATGATGAATCCGACCGTCTGGGAGGCTTCGGGCCATGTGGCGAGCTTCAACGATCCGATGATCGATGACCGCACCACCAAGCGCCGCTACCGCGCCGACCACCTGATCGAGAATCACATCGCCAAGCTCGTGCGCGATGACAAAACCGACGATGCCGAGCGGGTGAAGGCGGCCTACGAGGGAGCCGACAGCGCTGAGGATTCCAACCGGGTGCTCTACGAGATCATCACCGGCGAGGGGATCAAGGCTCCCGATACCGGCTCCGGGGACTGGACGGAGGTGCGCCAGTTCAACCTGATGTTCCAGTGCAACATGGGCGCGGTGGCCGATACATCGAGCCTTGTCTATCTGCGCCCAGAAACGGCGCAGGGTATCTTCGTGAACTTCCACAACGTTCGCGAGTCGTCGCGCATGAAGGTGCCGTTCGGCATCGCCCAAATTGGCAAGGCGTTCCGCAACGAGATCGTCAAGGGCAACTTTATCTTCCGCATGGTGGAGTTCGAGCAGATGGAGATGCAGTATTTTGTGAAGCCCGGCACGCAGCTCGAAGCGTTCGAGGCGTGGCGCGAGGAGCGCTTCCGCTGGTACTCCGAAACGCTCGGCATGACCAGAGAGAAGCTGCACTGGTACAAGCACGACAAGCTGGCCCACTACGCCGACCTGGCCTATGACATCAAGTTCGAGTTCCCGTTCGGCACGGAGGAGATCGAGGGCATCCACTCGCGCACCGATTTCGACCTCAGCCAGCATCAGCAGTACTCCGGCAAAAATATGGAGTACATCGACCAGACCACCAACGAGCGCTACATTCCGTACGTCGTCGAGACCTCGTCGGGCTGCGACCGCACCTTCCTGGCGCTGCTGTCGGACGCCTACCGGGAGGATGTGGTGGATGGCGAGCCGCGCGTGATGCTGAAGCTCGCCCCGAAGGTGGCGCCGGTGAAAGCCGCCGTGCTGCCGTTGATGAAGAAGGGCGAGATGGGCGAAAAAGCCGCCCGTCTCTGCCGCGACCTGTCGGAAAACTTCATGGTGCAGTACGACGACGCGGCCTCGATCGGCAAGCGCTACCGCCGCCAGGACGAGATCGGCACGCCGTTCTGCTTCACAGTCGATCACGACACGCTGGAGAACGGCACCATCACCGTGCGCTATCGCGACACGGCGGCGCAGGAGCGGATCGAGATGTCGAAAGCCGCCGAGTTCCTGGCCTCGAAGCTGGTTTAAGAGAACGAAGAGATTGGGCGGAAGCCCTGAACTATTTTCAGGTCATGAACCCCGGACTAAAGTCCGGGGCAATTGTCATGGCCGAATTAGTAAAACGGACATCTCGATTTATTGTCGTGAGAAACTGGAGATATTCAGCAGGGTTTTAACCCTCCGGACATTCAGGATTCTTACATTCATGTTGCCCTGGCTTTCAAGCCGGGGATGCAAAATGGACAGGATTGGGCTAAAGCCCTGAATTATTTTTTGATCCATGAACCCCGGACTGAAGTCTGGGGCAATTGTCAAAGAGCCTTACCGGACTAACAAGTCGAAGCAATGTTATACGATGTCGCAATCATAGGAGGAGGCCCGTCGGGCGCGGCTGCCGCGGAGATTCTGTCGAAAGCGGGCCACTCGACTATCCTCGTCGAACGCAATCTGTCGAACGTCAAGCCGTGCGGGGGAGCGATTCCGCTTGGCCTGATCGAGGAGTTCGACATTCCCGACGAGCTGGTCGAGAAGAAGCTGACCCGCATGAGCGTGCGCTCGCCGAAGGGTGAAACCATCTTCATGCACATGCCGAACGGCTACGTCGGCATGGTGCGCCGCGAGCGCTTCGACCGCTACCTTCGCGAGAAAGCGCAGAAGGCTGGCGCGGAGCTGGTCGAGGCGCTGGTGAAGAAAATTGACCGCGCGTCAGACCGCTTCACGATCCACCTCTTCAACAAGGAGGGCGAGGCGCTGCCGCCGGTGGAGGCTTCGTTCGTTATCGGCGCGGACGGCGCGAACTCCAAAACCGCCGAGGAGTTGGGCTTCCCGCCGAACGACCTGAAGGTGATCGCCATGCAGCAGCGCTTCCACTACTGCGACGAGCTGAAGCCCTACGAGGAGCTGGTGGAGATCTGGTTCGACGGCGAAGTCTCGCCCGATTTCTACGGCTGGATATTCCCGAAGACCGACCACATCGCCATCGGCACCGGCACCGAGGAGCACCGCCGCGACATCAAGCAGTTGCAAAAGCGTTTCGTCGAAAAGATCGGCATCACCGAAAAGCCTTACCTCAACGAGGCGGCGAAGATTCCGATGAAGCCGCGCCGCTCCTTCACGCAGGAGCGCGCCATTCTCGTTGGCGACGCTGCGGGCCTGGTGACCCCGGCCAACGGCGAGGGCATCTTCTTCGCCATGCGCTCCGGCAAGCTGGGCGCGGAGGCGATGATCGAGCGCATCCGCAACAACACGCCGCTTTCGAGCTACGAGAAGAAGTTCCGCAAACTCTACTCGCCCATCTTCTTCGGATTGCAGGCGCTCCAGTCGGTCTATTACAAGAGCGACCGACTGCGCGAAAGCTTCGTGGCGATCTGCCGCGACAAGGATGTGCAGGAGATCACCTTCGACTCGTACCTCTACAAAAAAATGGTGCCCGCACCGTGGAGCGTACAGATGAAGATCATGGCGAAGAACGTCTATCACCTCGCGAAGGGTTCGTGATGAGCCGGGCTGAAGGGATGATTGAGGCCACCTGCTCCCTGAATGACGAAAATTCGTCATCGCGAGTCCTGACCTGTCGGGACGTGGCGATCCATCTTTTGCCGCCCTTCGCTGAGTGCGCGTGGATTGCCGCGTCGCGATGCTCCTTTCCATGAAAAGACAGAGGAAGAGGACGGGCACAAGACCCGTCCCTACAATCGAAAATGATTGGTTTTTTTCTGGTTATTCATATTCAAGGTCCGTGCGCGGTATCGATCCGGATACGCGCTCCTCGCAACAGCGAGGATTCTGAAGTTTTTATCATCCTGTGTGAAGTACCCACATGCTGCTCTCTCCGCTGAACTGGCTGATCCACCTGTTTTCGTCGCTTGAGTGGGGCGTGGCGCTTGTCATGCTCTACCGCTACGGGCAGTTTATCGGGCGGCGGGATGTGCGGCGGTTCGCGCTCTTCATGCTGCCGCACTGGGTCGGGAGCTGGTTCGTGCTCTTCTACCACATCACCGGCGACACCATCATGCGCTTCCTCGAACTCTCCGAGGCGATCAACCTCTTGGGAAGCGTCGCGCTCTTGTACGCGACCCTCAAAATCCTGAAAGGGGAGGAGAAGCGGGAGGCCAAACCGGCCAAAGCGTGGATGGGCGCGCTGTTCGGCGGGGTGGCGCTGGCGGCGGGAAGCGGCTCGACGCCTTACTCGTTCATGATGGGCAGTAGCTGGTTCGACGCCGTTTTGCAGATTTCGAGCTTCGTCTATATGACTTTTCTGGTACTCTTGCTGAAGGTGCGCAAGCAGGATCCCGAGGCGTTCTCGGCATTGACCGTAGCGGGATTCTGGTTCGTGCTGGTCTTTATTTCTGTGACGGTGGTCTGCATGTACATCGCCATGCACGTGCTCGGCTATCAGTCGCTTTCGCATAACGACTTCCTGCACGGTTTTGCCGAGAGCCTGTTGAGCGTCAGCAATCTGATGATCGTCATCGGCATCCACAAGCAGCACAAGCTCGCCGAAGAGCGGCTCAGAGCCTGAGTTTCGCGCCTGCGGCCTGGGCTTCGCGCCTACGGCTTGAGCAGCTTCCGGTAGCGCTTCTGATCGGCAAGCAGCGCGAAAGCCTTCGCCGCCACCAGGTCATCCTCTATCGCCCTCTGCATGGCGGCCCGCTCGCTGTAATGCCGCATGATCTCACGCTGCAGGGCGGCGGTGATGCGGAGCGAGTCGCGTGAAATGCTTCGCTTCGTCGATGCCGCGAGCGCCTTGTCGAGAGTATCGAGTTGGTCGGCAAGCACCTTGTCCTCCCCATCCTCTTTCTGAATGAGCGATTTCAGGCTATCGAGCTTTTTCTGCGTGCCCGAACGGAAAACAAAGCGCTCTTTTTCGAGAAAGCGGCTGAACTCCCCGTAAACCGGTTCCGACGGCAGGTGCTGCAACTGAAATCCCGGATGCTTCCGGTGGAACCGTGAAGCGTATCGGAATAGCAGACCAGAGTTCTCCAGCGTGTGCCGGTATTCGGAGAGTGAGTCGGCGCTGACGGCCACATCCGGGCGAATCCCGCCGCCGCCGTAAACCTTGCGCCGGTTGCGGGTGTAGAAGACCTTCGTGGAGTCCGCATCACCGGTGAAGAGCACCACCTTGCGGCGCGACTCTTCGCGAGAGATCGGCTTTTGGATGAGGCGGCCCGACGGCGTGTAATATTTGGCCGTCGTCATCTTGAGGATGTGGTCGTACGGCAACGTGATGATCGACTGCACCAGCCCCTTGCCAAACGAGCTTTCGCCGACAATGACGCCCCGGTCGAGTTCCTGAATCGCGCCCGACACGATCTCCGAAGCCGAGGCGCTGTCGCCGTCGATCATCACCACCAGCGGCAGTGTTGGCTCCTGGGGATCAGTTCTGGTAATATAGGTCTGCCCACTGTCGGCGGCCCGGCCACGAGTGGAGACGACCCTGCTGTTTTTGGCGACGAACAGCCCCGCCACTTCGACCGCCGAGGTGAGCAGGCCTCCCGGATTGCCGCGCAGATCGAGCACGATGCCGTTGAGCGCGACACGGTTTTTGGAGGCTTCTTCACGGATCGTTCGGATCGCCGAACTCAGTTCATCGCGTGAATGCGCGCTGAAACTGTTCATCCGCACATACCCCGATGAACCGAACAGGCCGGAATACGGCACGGACGTTACCCTCACCTCGCCTCTCTTCAGGGTAACGGTTTTCGACGATCCCTGACCATCTCTTCTGATCGAAAGCCTGACGGTGGTGCCGGGAGCCCCTTTGATGGCGTTCCGGACTTCGTTGATGGGCTTCTTGCCAACCTTGAGGCCATCGATGGCGACGATCTGGTCGCCTATCAGCAATCCCGCTTTGGCGGCGGTCTGGCCGTCGATCACCGAGGTGACGAACAGATCACCGGAAAAAACGCCAAGGGTGATGCCGATGCCGGTGTACTGTCCGCTGGTGATCTCATCGAGTTCGCCGGACTGCTTTTCATCGAGAAACGTTGTGTAGGGATCGAGCTGGGCCATCATGCCGTCGATCCCCGAATACATGAATTCACTCACATCGATCGGATCGACATAGCTTTGCGACACATTCTTATAGACATCTCCGAGAAGGTCGATGCTTCTGGTGATGGCAAAAAAGTCCCCTTTCGGCTTCGATGCCGTCGCGGCTGTGAGTGGCGGCGCGCCGATGAAGGCGATGGCGGCGGAGATCGTCGCGACGCGCAGCCACCCGTGGCAGGAGTACCTCTGGCTTTTGAACCAGCTCACCGGAGTGCGCTTTCGAGCGCCGTGGCGCTGTCGGTGCGCTCGTCGCGGTACTTGACGATCAGCGGCGTGTAGATCGACAGACCGTGTTCGGCGGCGAACTCCCCCTTCACCTGGCGGGAGCCGGCCACCACCACCGCTCCTTCGGGAATGACGAGCGGCCCGTCGGCGCTCTTGCGCAGCACGGTGCCGTTGACCAGGTCATAGACCGGCGTGGAGCCGTTCAGGATCACGCCCGTACCGATCACGGCGCGTTTCTTGACAATCGTCCCTTCGTAGATGCCGCAGTTGCCGCCGACCATCACCTCGTCCTCGACGATCACCGGCATCGCGCCGATCGGTTCGAGCACCCCGCCAATCTGCACGGCGGCGGAGAGGTGCACCTTTTTGCCGATCTGGGCGCAACTGCCGACCAGCGCGTGGGAGTCGATCATCGAACCTTCATCGACGTAACCTCCGACGTTGACGTAGGCGGGCGGCATCATCACCACCGACGGAGCCAGGTACGCGCCGTCGCGCACCGACGAGCCGCCGGGCACGATGCGCACACCCTCCGCCGCGGTGAACTCGCGGAGCGGCCAGGTGTCCTTGTCGATGAAGGAGAAGCTGCCAAGGCCGTCGAGATCGACGTGGCTTTCGATCAGCCCACCGAGTTTCATGCCGACGAGGATGCCCTGCTTGACCCACTGGTTAACCCTCCATCCGTCACCCGACGAATCGGGTTCGGCAGCGCGAATACTGCCCTCGTTGAGCAGCGTCTTGAATTTAGCAAACGCAGCTTTCGACTCCGGATCGGCTTTGAGCTGGTCGGCGGTGAGCGGAGACAATGCGATGATCTGATCCTTTATCTGCTGGTACTGTTCCATGTGTCGGTTTGGGTAATATTAGTCCGGCAAAAAACTCTTAAAAATTGCCCCGGCCTTCAGGCCGGGGAGACAAGGATAAAAATAAATCCGGGCTTTAGCCCAATCTCTTACTGCCTTTGGCCTGTTGTCACCGAAGAGATGTCAATTGAATTCGGCGGTGATGTCGGTGCTGTGCTTCCTGTTGTAGAAGCGGAAATCGTCACTGCGCAGGCTTTCGTCGGCTTTGATCCGGACGAAAACGAGGTGTTGCAGGAACCACTTCATCTCGGTTTTCATGTCGCTGTTGCGCATCGGTTCGAGCACGGTCGGGCTGACATGCAGGTCGAGCTGCTGGAACGGCACCTTCTGCTGAAGCGCGTACTTGCGCAGCCAGCGCTCGATCTGGTTGATGGTGGTGAAACGCGCCTGCACCACGCCGGTGCCGCCGCAGGCGGGGCACTGATCGCCCATGCGCTGCATGAGGCTCGGCCGGATGCGCTCGCGGGTGATCTGCATGATGCCGAAGTCCGAAAGCGGCAGGATGTTCGATTTGGCGCGGTCGTTGCGCAGTTCGGTCTTCATGGAGTCATAGACCTTCTTCGAGTTTTTCGGATCCATCATGTCGATGAAGTCAACCACGATGATGCCGCCGATGTCGCGCAGCCGAAGCTGGCGCACGATTTCGCGGGCGGCTTCGAGGTTGGTCTTGAGCGAGTTCTCCTCCTGCTCGCGCTTGGCGGCGTAGCGCCCGCTGTTGACGTCCACGACCACCATCGCCTCGGTGTGCTCGATGATGATGTAGCCGCCCGACTTGAGCCACACCTTGCGCGAAAAGATCGACTCCACATCCTTGGCGATGCCGTACCCCTCGAAGAGCGGCAGCTTGCCCTGGTGGAGCGAAACGTTCTTGACCATGTCGGGCGCGGCCCACTGGATGTAGTTAAGCGTCTCGTTGTAGATCGAGTTGGAGTTGGCCACGATTTCGGTGACGTCGGTGGTGAGCGAATCGCGCAGTACGCTCGAAATGATGGTGTCCTCTTTGAAAATGAGCTGGGGCGGCTTGGCGTCCTGCAACTTCTCTTCGATCTGCGTCCATTTGGCCAGCAGCTTTTCGAGATCCTGCTTCAGGAGCGTCTCCTCCTGATCCTCGGCCACCGTGCGGATGATCGCGCCGAACCCTTCGGGCAGCATCGAGCGCACCAGCTTTTTGAGCCGTCCCCGCTCCTTGCGCGACACCACGCGGCGCGAAACGGCGATCTGGCCGCCGCCGAAGGGCAGGAGCACCATGAAGCGGCCCGCGATGGTGATGTCGGAGGTGAGGCGGGAACCCTTGGTGCTGATCGGTTCCTTGATGACCTGCACGAGAATCGAGTCGTTGGGCTTGAGTTTCTGGGCGATCATCTGGGTGTAGGACTGACGCCTTTCGGCAGCATCGCCGGATGGCTGCTGCCGCTGCTCGCTCTTCTGCTGTCCGGCGGGTCGAGCCGGCTCCCGCTGCGGCGCGGGCGTTTCGGAGTCGCCGTCGCCTTCACGTTCATCATCGCCCTCGTCGCCGCCATTCTCGTCGTCGTCATCATCCTCAACCAGCGCCCGGTAATCCTCGCTGGTGGTGCCAACATCCGAAAAGTGGAGGAAGCCGTCGGACTTTTGACCAATATCGACAAAGGCCGCCTTGAGGCCCTCGACCACCTTGTGCACCCGGCCCAGATAAATATCGCCGATGCTCCTCATGCTCTCCGGACGCTCGATAATCAGCTCGGCAAGCCGTCCCTCCTCGACGAGCGCGACCTGGATTTCATCTCCGGTCTTGTTCATCAGGAGCTGTTTCTTCACATTCTTCTTCATTCAAAAACTCACGGTTACGGGCGGCGCATCCCCCGGCATTCCGGACAACCGCGCCCCTGTTGAAACTCCTTACGGCTCGCGTCGTGCGATGGCGAACCGTTCCTTGTAAAAAGATTTGTCGTAATATATAACACTTCCCTGACACTTCGCGGCCCGGCGCGGCCCCCTTTCGCCGAACATTTTTGCCGGATTCCCGGATTTTCGCACCTTGAAGAAGAGTCTGATGCCAACCGTTACCATCGCCATGCTGTCAACCGATTTTGAAATGCCGCTCTGGGCGTCGATGTCGCGGGTCTGCGGCATCGACGAGGCCGGACGCGGGCCGCTGGCCGGACCGGTGGTGGCTGCGGCGGTGGTCTTTCCGCGCCACTTCAGGCCGTCAGGCATCCTCGCCAGGCTCGACGACTCGAAAAAGCTGACCCCGGAGTTGCGCGCAGCGCTGGCCCCGGCCATCCGCCAGGCCGCCGAAAGCTGGGCCATCGCGGAGGTGAATGCGGAGATGATCGACCGGATCAACATTTTGCAGGCCACGATGCTCGCCATGAACCGGGCGGTCGAGTTGCTCGGCGCTGCGCCGGAGCTGCTGCTGGTCGATGGCAACCGCTTCAAGCCGGTGCTGCCGATTCCGTTCGAGACCATCGTTAAGGGCGACTCGAAGGTCTTCTCCATCGCCGCCGCCTCGGTGCTGGCCAAAACCTGCCGGGACGAACTGATGAGCGCTTACGCCACCGAGTATCCGGAGTACGGTTTCGACGCCCACTTCGGCTACCCGACCGCCCGGCACGTCGAGGCCATCGCCAGGCACGGGCGCTGTGCGATACACCGCAAGAGCTTTAAACTCCGCAAGTTGGGAGAAAAATAACCCCTCTTTCCATGCATACCCCTCAATGGCTTGGAATCGAAGGCGAAAAGATCGCCGCGCGGCATCTCGTCGCGAAGGGCTACCGCATCGTCGAGCGCAACTACCGCTATCATCGCAACGAGATCGACATCATCGCCTTCGACCGCGAGGCGCTCTGCTTCATCGAGGTGAAGACGCGCGCCTCCGTCGCAAGGGGGCACCCCGCCGAATCGGTCACGCTGCGCAAGCAGAAGGAGATCGCGCGGGCCGCCGTCGGCTATCTGGCGGCGCTCGACGACCCGTGGATCACCTGCCGCTTCGACGTCATCGCCGTGCTCGCCCGAAGCCTCGACGAGCGCTCCATCCGGGAGTACGAAATCGAACATATCAAGGCGGCCTTCATGATCGGCGACCGGCGCTGAAATAGCATATGAGCGGTTTTTTGTTATCTTTCAGATCAAAAGTTTTTACTGATTCATCACGCACGACGCTCCCATGCAAGAAACCGATATCCAGACCGCACAGAACGCTGTAGCCGATTACGGCGCTACCAATATTCAGGTTCTCGATGGCATCGAGCATGTCCGCAAACGTCCGGCCATGTACATCGGCGACATCCACAGCCGCGGCCTGCACCATCTGGTTTACGAAATCGTTGACAACTCGATTGACGAAACGCTCGGCGGTTTCAACGACTACATTCTCGTAGCCATAAACCCTGACGGCTCGGTGACGGTCACCGACCGGGGGCGCGGCATTCCGGTCGATATGCATCCGGTCAAGAAGAGGTCGGCGCTTGAACTGGTCATGACGGTGATCGGCGCGGGCGGCAAGTTCGACAAAGGCGCGTACAAGGTCTCCGGCGGTTTGCACGGCGTCGGCGCGTCGGTGGTGAACGCCCTGTCGGAGTGGTGCGAGGCGGAGGTTTATCGCGATGGCAAAATTTACCGGCAGACCTACAAACGCGGCGTACCGCAGGGGGATGTCGCAGAGGTCGGCACGACTGACCAGCGCGGCACGAAAGTCACCTTCAAGCCGGACCACGAAATCTTCAAGACCACCGAGTTCCGCAAGGATATCATCATCGACCGCATGAGGGAGCTGGCGTTCCTGAACAGCAACCTGCGCATCATCGTCCGTGACGCCGAGGGGATTGAGGAGGCCTTTCACTTCGAGGGCGGCCTGAAGGAGTTCGTGCGTTTCACCGACGCCAACCGCCTCAGCCTACTCAAGGAGCCGATCTTCCTTTCGGGCGAGCGCGATTCAACGATGGTCGAAATCGCCTTGCAGTACAACGACTCCTACCAGGAGAACGTCTTCAGCTACGTCAACAACATCAACACGCACGAGGGCGGTACGCACGTCACCGGCTTCCGCAAGGCGCTGACCCGTACGCTCAACGCTTACGCGCAGAAGAACGACCTGCTCAAGAACGTCAAGTTCACCCTCACCGGCGACGACTTCAAGGAGGGGCTGACGGCGGTGATTTCGGTGAAGGTGCCGGAGCCGCAGTTCGAGGGGCAGACCAAGACCAAGCTCGGCAACTCCGAGACGCAGAGCATCGTCGAGACCATCGTCAACGAACAGCTCGCCGAGTTCGCCGAGAGCAACCCCGGAACTCTCAAGCTCATCATCGAAAAGGTGAAGGGCGCGGCCATTTCGCGCGAGGCGGCCCGCAAGGCCAAGGAGCTGACGCGGCGCAAGTCGGTGCTCGAAAGCTCCGGCCTGCCCGGCAAGCTCGCCGACTGCTCGATCAACGATCCGGAGCACTGCGAGCTGTACATCGTCGAGGGCGACTCGGCAGGCGGCAGCGCCAAACAGGGGCGCGACCGCAGCTTCCAGGCAATCCTGCCGCTGAAGGGCAAGATTCTGAACGTCGAGAAAGCGCGCCTGCACAAAATGCTCGAAAACGAGGAGATCAAGACCATCATTCTGGCGCTCGGCACCAGCATCGGCGAGGAGGAGTTCTCGGCGGAAAAGCTGCGCTACGGCAAGATCATCATCATGACTGATGCCGACGTTGACGGGGCGCACATCCGCACACTGCTCCTGACCTTCTTTTTCCGTTACATGCGTGCGCTCATCGAGGCGGGCAAGGTGTTCATCGCCCAGCCGCCGCTCTACCTGGTCAAGTCGGGCCGAGAGCAGCAGTACGCCTGGGACGAGGAGGAGCGGTTGAGTATCGCAGATTCGATGAAAAAGCTTCAGAAGGGCAAGGCCAACGTCTCGATCCAGCGCTACAAGGGTCTGGGTGAAATGAACCCCGAACAGCTCTGGAGCACCACGATGGATCCGGAGCACCGCTCCCTGTTGCAGGTCACGGTGGAGAATGCGATGGAGGCCGACCAGGTCTTTTCGACGCTGATGGGCGACAAGGTCGAACCCCGCCGCAACTTTATCGAGCAGAACGCAAAGTATGTCAGACGCTTAGACGTCTGACATAACCTTCACCACCACCTCTTTTTTCAGCTTCTCGATCCAGGCGTTGAACAGCTCCTGGCTCTTGTGGTTCATGGCAAGCTCCTCGATTCGCGCGAAATCGTGCTCCGGAGTGAGAACGTGCGCGGGCTGCCGTGCATTGAGCATGAACAGGGCATAGAACGAAGACCCCTTCTCCGGCTCGATCTTCTCGGGCTGACTGATAGCTCCACTGTTTTTCAATCCGGCAATGATCTTCTGAAGATCGGGCCGGATGGTTGCAAAATCGAGATCCGGGCTTCCCGAGGCTGCGGTGATATGCCCGCCGTTGGCCGCCGACGCGGCATCGTCCGAATACTTTTCAGCCATTGCAGCAAAGGTGGCTTTGCCGGAGAGCACCTCCTCGCGGATCGATTTGAGCAGCGCGATGGTGGCGGGAATATCGGTTTTGCTCCGGTCGAAGAGGGCGAGAATGTGGCGGGTGTGAAGGCGGTCGCCATCCTTGTCGATGAGCTGGATGATATGGTAGCCGAAACGGGTTTCGACAATGCCGGAAATCTGCCCCGGCTTGAGCGTCGCCGCCGCCTTCTCGAAGTTTGGCACCAGCTCCCCTTTGCGGGTGAAGCCCAGGTCGCCGCCCATCTCCCGCGATCCCGGATCGTCGGAATAGGTGCGGGCAAGATCGGCGAAGCCAACTCCGGCTTCAAGCTGCCGCTGCACGGCCGTTATCTTTTCGAGAGCCGCCTGCCTTGCCGCTTCGGAGACCAGCGGCATTTTGATAATCTGTGAAACCGAAACCGTTTCCGATGATTCGGGCAGCTTGTCTTTCTCCTGCCGGTAGAAGGCCATCGTCTCGTCGTACGAAACGTTCACCTCGCGGAAATGTTTCCTCCGAAAAGCCTCGATCATCTGCTGATCCCTGATGTCTTCGCGAATATGCTGCTTGAGGCGATTGACCGGTAGGCCAAAGCGCGTCTCCATGGCGCTGACCGACGGGAATCCGGCGCGAAGCGAACGGTACCGCGCCGCCGCCTGGTCATCGACGCTCTTCTCATCGACCTTGACTGTGTCGATCTTCGCTTTGGTCAAAATGATTTTCTGATTAATCATATTCTCCAGAATCCGCTTTCTGAGCTGGGCGTCGTTCCTGGTGTCGGGATACTGTAGGTGCAGCATCAGCTCCTGCTCGTTGACATCGGAAGCGAGAATGATTTCATTGCCCACGACAGCCACGATTCTGTCGAGGCCGGTCGAAGCGGATGCATCGACAAAACCGTTCATGGCGATCATCAGGGCGGCAAGCACGGCAAACAATACTTTTTTCATAAAGATCAGGATTTTTCTTGTAGAGACAGCCTCCCGCTCGTAACCGACGGGCGCTTGTTCATCGTGATGATCCGGCACAACGAAGCATTCCGTGCTCCGGAAACCGTTGACCCCAGGCAACCGGCGAGGGCCGCAAGGGTCAATGAAGCTGCAACATACAGAGAATCTCCTTTACGGGCAAGAGGCGTATTGAGGCTGGGGAAAAGGAGCGGGAATTTGAGGATTGCCCCCCCCCCCCCGGCAGTCGAGACCCCAGGGGGGCATGGCGGGAACGCAAGAAAAGGAAC
>NZ_SDGU01000027.1 GCF_004118635.1 Chlorobaculum sp. 24CR
TACATTATGACTTTTATGAATATATGTGCTCAATTATTACACTTTTATCTTTAACGAAGCAGAGCTTCGGGGAATATATCCCATAGAGATTTAATTAATTATCTTTTCAAACAATCCATATCGGTTTGATTATAATAATCTTTTATGGTCATAACAAGGCGATTTAAAATAGGTTTAAAGCCATTAAAATTAATACCGTGGGCATTTTTGGCGACAACATTCTCTGCAAAAAAAGCTTTTGTGTAGAATGTTTTTGAGTCAGCATCATTATCGGCACTAAATTTTCTCCCATTCATTTCAGTGTTTAAAACTTTATCATCAAAAAAATCCTCAATAATGGTCTATTTTTTATTATTTATATGCGGCATTTTTACTAGGTATAGATTATTGTTGATATGGAAAAAATCTGAATCATCTTCTGTCGTTGGATGGCTATTTTTTGAATTTTGCTTTACAGCAGCAAACACTTTTGTCGCTGCATTTTTTCTTTTTCCGTCATTATCGGTTACGATAATAACAGGGTGCATTGGATTCCATATAACATACTGCTTAGCCATTGAAGCATAATATCCAACAAAGTTGGCTAATTCTCCTGTACCTCCAGTAAGATGAAGCAATTCTCTTATCGTCTTTGAGTATTTTAAAAAACTAATATTATAAATGAATCTTTCACTACATTTTTCAATCAATTCAGGATATTCATTATGAAGACTCTTTATGGCAGCTTTAAGATAAATACTATCAGTTGGCCCTTCACACAAAATTAATGGCCGTTCAAGTGCGCCAAATATCTTAAAGTAGATAAAATCTCGATACATCTTCCATATTCCACTCTTATTATCTTGCTTATCTCGAAGACATCTCTGATCAGAATAGTTTCGAGTATAAAATATATAATTCAATATACCACCCAATCGATTTAAATCAGCTTTTACGTCACTATCACAGAGTGTACTTGGTATATCAATAGGGCTTATTTTTGAGGGAATTAAATATTTTCCTGTTTTATAATATGAGTGACACATCGCTCTTGCTAAACGATAATATTCACTGCGGACATTAATTTTTTTATTTACGACAAGACCTGTTACTACTTGCCTTGTATCTCTATATTTTAATCTTGTTTTTAAAGGGTTTACACAAAAACCAGAGCGTTTAACCTCTTCTTCAATCGGTGTGCCCAGTAGTAATAATTCTGGATTTTCAGAGCTACGCCTTACCAAATCTAATGGAAATTCTTTTTGATTTGTTGAAAACGTTATATCATCAGCATACCGAGAGTAAACGCAACCATATTTTTTGGCCACTCCAACCAAACGAATATCTAATAAGTGTGCAATCAAGTTTGAGATAATGGGAGATGTTGGACTTCCTTGAGGCAAGCGTCCATTGTAACATGCTATCTGCGCAATAATTGTAGCGACCTTATCATCTAATAAAAAATCTTTGTTTTTGATAAAAAACCCACGCACTCTTCCAAAATTTATTGACCAGAAAAAATCTTTAATATCAAAATTAAGGACAAATCTTTTGTTTTTGTGTTTTTGTGCATTTGTCTGAATCGAGGATCCTTTTTTAAAGCCATGTGAAAGAATATTATTAGGAGAGTCTTTAGCTAACTCGACAGAGCACAATGTTAATATATTGCAAAGATGTTTTTGGAGTTTTTTTATTTGTGGGATCGGAGCTTCTATTAACCTTTTTCCTCCGTCCTTTTTATTTATTTCAAACGAATTATATTTTTCTTGTTCAGGTATTTTATATAAGATATATGAGAGCTTTTTTGGCTCATAACCTAAGATAACAGATAAATCTTTAAGATTTTTTGCTGTTCTTAATCTAAGTAAAGTAGACATTTTTTGTTATCGTATAAAAAATTGCTTACAGGCACTCCTATGCGACCTCAGAACAACTGACAGCGAACATTGAACGCCGTGCAATAAGGATACGAAAAGGAGCAAAACCCCCTTACGTCTATAATTATGTTGCGAAGCACAACAACAAATCTGCCTGTAAGCAATAAGAAAAACAACATATAATTCTTTTTGATTATACAATTAAATGTACATAAAATCAAATTATAATCTTCTCTTTCAACCCACTTCTCCGCTCCGTCCGGCGCTTCACCGCAGCGCTGAGAACGCCCTCGTCGCTCCAGATCGTCACGGACTGCCGCGCTCTCGTGATCCCGGTATAAATCAGCTCTCTTGTTAGCAAAATAGTATCCTCTGGCGGCAAAACCATCAGAACTCTGTCAAACTCCGAACCTTGGCTTTTGTGTACTGTCATCACGAAGGCGGTTTCGTGCCTGGGCAGGAACTCCGGGGGGATGGCTCGGACGGTTCCGTCGGGGGCGGCGAAGAAGGCTCTCAGGTTGCCGGATTCGGGGTCGGGGAGGATGATGCCGGTGTCGCCGTTGAAGAGCTTGTGGATGTAGTCGTTTTCGGTGACGAGCACGGGGCGGCCTCGGTAGAACTGGCTGTCGAGGTGGATGAGCGCGGCTCCGTGGAGCAGCGTTTCGGCGGCGTGGTTCGTGCCGGCGGCTCCCCACGGGCCTTCGCGCAGGGCGGTAAGGATGCGGAAGCGGTCGAAGAGGCGCAGCGCTTCGACGGGCGTTTCGGCTTCGAGATACGCGCGGAAGCCGTCGAGCACCGGGGCGGCGAGGCGCTTTTTCATCGTTTCGCGTGTCGGCGTCGCTTCGAGAGCGATGGTGCCGGAACCGGCGTCCGCGAGAAGGTGGAGGGCTTCGCGGTCGTCGCCTGCGTTGACGGCGCGGCTGAGGGCGGCGATACCGGAGCCGTCGCCGAAGCGGTAGTTGCGGTCGAGCACGGTGACGCATCCGGCGACGGCGGAGCCGGGCGATTCGGCGGCGCGGCAGATGTCGCCGAGGACGGCTCCGGCTTCGACCGAGGCGAGCTGGTTGCGGTCGCCGATGAGGATGAGGCGGGCCTGCGGCGGGAGCGCCGTGATGAGCGCCGTCATGAGCGGCAGATCGACCATCGAGGCTTCATCGACAATCACCGCGTCGCAGGGCAGCGGGTTGCGCTCGCTGTGGCGGAAGCCGGTCGAGCCGGGCAACGTGCCGAGCAGGCGGTGAATCGTCGTGACCTGGCCGGGCACGTCGCGTTTTACCTCGTCAGCGCACGGCAGCGTGTCCCGAAGCGAGGCGATGGACGCGGCGAGCCGCGCGGCGGCTTTGCCGGTGGGCGCGGCCAGGGCGATGTGCATCCGCTCTCCACCGGGCTGTTCGAGCATGAGGGCGAGGATGCGCACCACGGTGGTGGTTTTGCCGGTTCCGGGGCCGCCGGAGATGACCGAAAAGCGCCGCCTAAGTGCCGTCAGCGCAGCCTGCCGCTGGCGATCCTCCGCGTTTTCGGAGGGTGCGAAGTAGCGGTCGAGCTGCCCGGCAAGCGCGACTTCGTCGATGCCGCCGCTCTCCGATGCGGCGCGGGCGCGAATGGCTTCGGCCAGCAGCGCCTCGTAGCGGAAGTAGCGATAAAGGTAGAGCCGCCCGGCGGTGTCGAGAATCAGCGGGCGGTGCTCCCCCTGCCCGCCGAGCGTCGGCAGCGAGCGAAGCGCGGCGACGAGGCTGTCGGCGTCGGGCAGGCGCAGCGGCTCGTCGCTGCCCGGAATCCGCACAAGCTGCCCGGCGATCTCCTCCAAATCGAGGCAGACATGCCCCTGCCCCACCGCCTGGCTGAGCAGCGAAACGACCGTGGGCAACACGCCCGTATCGTCCTTCGCGTCCCGACAGAGGAACGCCGCCGCCTGCCGGTCAATCGGTCGTTCGATGAAGTCGATCATCAATCCCCCTCCCCTGTTCCGGTTTCGACGAGCAGCTCGCCGAGTTCGCGGATCAGCGCTTCGGGCGGGTGGTCGCGGTAGAAGCCGAACTGTTCGCCGCGTTCGGCGCTGACGCCGCGCAGAAAGACGTAGATCGCGCCGCCGAAGTGCGTGTCGTAGCGGTAGCCCGGTACGCGCAGCGCGAGGTAACGGTTGAGCGCGACGGTGTAGAGCAGGTATTGCAGCCGGTAGAGGTTCTCCTGCATCGCCCGGTCGAGCCGCTCGCGGCGGTACTCTTCGACCGAATTGCCGAGGTGATTCGATTTCCAGTCGAGCAGCCAGTAGCGCCCCCGCACCTCGAACACCATGTCCATGAAGCCCATCAGCATCCCCTTCACCGGCGCGAAGTCGAGTGCCTGCAATGCGGCGGCGGGATCGGTGCCGGACGGGATAACGCCGTATTTCGCGAGCGTTTCGGCAAGCTCCGGGGCGGTGATGCGCCTGAGCGGGAAGAAGAACTCCAGCTCGCACTGCCACGAGCGCGGCTTGAGGCCGCCGAGGGTGAACGAGCCGTCCGGCGAGGAGAGCCGAGTCGCGAGCACCTTCCGCGCCATGTCGGCGAGGGCCGGTTGCCACTCCTCGTCGAAGCCGTACTTGCCGAGCGCCGTCGCGCAAGCTTCGTCGATGGCGCTGGCGGAGGGCGTGGCGAAGTCGAGTGTCTCGAAGATCGAGTGCATGAGGATGCCCGCTCCGGCCCCTTTCGGAAAGGCGAAGATGGAGCGATCCCCGTCGGGCAGCGCGACCGGCGCGGCGGCGGGTTCCGTAAGGGTTTCATCGCGATCGGGCAGCTCGAAGGCCGTGTGTTTGTGGCGGCTGAGGGCGGTGAAGCTCGCGATCCGCCACTCGGTTTCGAGGCTCGCTTTGAACTGCCGGAGCACGAGCGCCGGACGTTCAGCAACGACGGGACAGACAACGGATGCACGGAATTCGTCGCCAAACGAGAGGCGACGAACCTGCATCGCGCCGCCCGAATTGTCCGCGAGCGCGTGCAGTTTCTGCGCCATTTCATCCGTCCCGATGGCCTGAAGCTCCTGCACGGCTTCGGCGACCGGCTCGGCGCTTTGCTTGGCATCGTCCGACGCATAGAGCAGGTACGAAGCGGGGGTGAGCTGCGGCGGCTTGCCGCTTTTGCGGCCATCGACGATGCGGGCGGTGAAGAAGATGCAGCGCTCTTCGGCCCGCGTGAGGGCGACGTAGAAGAGGCGCAGGTTCTCGGCGAGCGTCTCCCGTGCGGCGGCTGCGCGGTGCCGGTCGATGGACGCCGAGCCGAAATCGCGCACCATCCGGCCCGCGTCGTCGTGGCAGAGAACCACGTCCTCCTTATCGCCTCCTCTGACGAACTGGAACGGACAGAAAACGACTGGGTACTGCAACCCTTTGCTGACGTGCGCCGTGACGATTTTGACCGCCGGTTCGTCGCTTTCGAGCCGAATCTGGTACTCCTCGCCGGATTCGCGGCTCGCCACCCGCTCGCTGAACCACGCCACGAGGCTCTCCATGCCAAGCCCACGCGCATGCGCCTCGCGGTGCAGCAGCTCGAAGCAGTGCAGCACGTTGGTCAGCGCCCGCTCGCCGGATGCCCCGGCGGTGGCCAGCAGCCGTTCGCGCACCCCTTCGCGGCGCATCAGCTCGCGGGCCATCACCATGAAGCCGCGCTCCCGCCAGAGCCGGTGATACTCCCGGAATTCCTGCAACCGTGCGGCGAGGGCGTTTTCGTCGGCGTTGAGGCGGGCGATGTCGCTGCCGTTCAGCCCGAAGAGCGGCGTGACGAGCGCCGCCCGCACGAGCGGCTCGCGGCCCGGATCGGCGAGCGCCGTCACGAGAATGCGCACCTCCTCGGCCTCGATGGAGGCAAACACGCTCTCGTCGCTGCGCATTACCGAGACGATGCCCGCCTTGCGAAGGGTCGCCTGCATCAGCCGGGCCTGCCGGTGGGTGCGCACGATCACCGCGATGCCGCTCGCATCCGCGCCGCCGCCGATCGTTTCGGCCACCATCGAGGCGCACGCCTCCGCCGCAAAGCTCGCAGCGTCGCCGCTCTTCAGGCTGCCGTCGCCGTCGCTCGCTTCGAGCAGGCAGATTTCGAGCGGCGGAACGTCGGATACGGCTCCGTCGGGCGCGGCTCGACCCGCCACGAGCGGCGGCGAGGGAATGCCGTCGAAGACAAAGGGGTGGCGGGCCTCTTCGAAGAGCCGGTTGAAACCGTCGAGCAGCTTCGGAGTCGAGCGCCAGTTGGCGTTGAGCGTGAAGCGCCGCTCCTGGCCGACGTCGCTTGCGGCTTGGAAATAGGCGAAAATATCTGCGCCACGGAAGCTGTAGATCGCCTGCTTGGGATCGCCGATGAGGAAAAGCGGCGCATTAGAACCGGAGTAGATGCGGCGGAAGATGTCGTACTGCACCGGATCGGTGTCCTGAAACTCGTCGATCAGCGCCGCCTGGTAGCGGTTGCGCAACGCCTCAGCCAGCGCAACGGCTTCGGGGCCGTCGGCGAGAGCGTGGTAGAGATCGGTAAGCAGATCGTCGAAAAAGCGGATGTTGCCCTCCTTTTTGCGCTCCGGCAAACGCTGGCGGCAGAAGGCGACCAGCTCGGACTTCAGCGCGAGCAACCGTTCATCCGCCGCCGCCTGCAGCCGCTCGCAGGCCTCGAAGAGCGGATGCGCGGGCGGCGTAGCGTTTTTTTTCAGGCCTGCCGCGACGCCGGAGGCGGTCAGCTTCCCGAAACCGTCGAAAAGCGCGAAGGGATTGCCGCCTGCCGCGAACTCGTCGAGTACTGACAGCAAAGGCTCGACTTTGTCATCCCGATAAAATTTTTCCGCACGACTCAGCGCCTTGCTCGTTCGCAGAAGTTCCGACAGCGCTTCTCGCTCGTCACGCCAGATCCGGCAAATTTCGTCGAACGCCGCCTGCGCTTCGTTCTCGATCCGCTCGATCTCCGATTCGCCATAGAGCGGAAGCACCACGTCGCGCTCCGAGAGCTGCAAGGATCGGAGAAACACCGCGAGGCTGTCGGGCGTCCACTTTTTCAGAAGCGCGTAGGCGAGCAGGCGGTGGGCGCTGCCGAAAAAGCGTTCCCGCCAGAAGTCGTCGATCACCTGCCCGGCAAGCGCGGACTGGTCGTCCATCAGCTCGGTGTCGTAGAGTGCGCCGCTCTCGAAGGCGTGATCCTGCAACGCCCGCAGGCAGAAGCCGTGGATCGTGAAGATCGAGGCCATGTCGAACCCGGCGAGCGCCGCTTCGAGCAGCAGGGCGGCCTTTTCGGTCGAGCCGGACGCTTCGGCGCGGTCGCGCATGGCAACGAGAAAATCATCCTCCGTGCTCTCGCCGCGCATGACGTCGAGCGCCTCGCGGATGCGGCGGCGGATTCGCCCTCGAAGCTCCTGCGTGGCCGCTTCGGTGAAGGTGACAACGAGAATCTCTTCGGGGCGCAGCTCCCGCTCGACGAGCAAGCGCAGGTAGAGCGAGGCAATCGCCCAGGTCTTGCCGGTGCCCGCGCTCGCCTCGATGAGGTTCATGCCGGAAAGCGCCACGGCGGCGTGATCGAGGATGTTTAGTAATCCGGCCATTAAAATTGTCAAACAATTGCCCCGGACTTCAGCCCGGGGTTTATGGATAACACAAAATATATCAGGGCTTTAGCCCAATCATTTTCAAAAGATCGGGAGCGACGAAATGTCCCCCAAAGAGCAAGAGAAGAAATTGGGCTGAAGCCCTGATTTTTATATTTACCGCTCTATCCCCGGACTGAAGTCCGGGGCAATTGAACGGCAAGACATCGAATGAACCAGCATGATGCTGAAACCAATCATCACATTGGAAGTCCTGACGGAGAAAGTGTTGCCTGCTTCTCATCCCTTCCCTCCGTGCTCGATCATCGGTTGCAGCAGGTTGTCGGCGATGCTTTCAAACCGCTCGCCGAAGGGCGGCGCCTCGCCGAAGCAGCGGCGGATGGCCGGGTCGCTGCCTTCGCCTTCTCGCCCGCCAAAGCCGTCGAGCCACTCGCCAAGCGCGGCTTTGCGGCGCTCCTCCTCCGGCTTTCCGGCCTTTTCGGCCCAGGCGAGCGAGGCGCGGGGGAAGAATGGCAGCGGCTCTGCAAGGCCTTCGCCGTAAAGGTCGAGCAACGCTTCGAGGCGTTCGGTTGCTCCGGTGACTGGGCGGTAGAGGATCGAGCGGTCGAGCGTGACGATGCGCGTTTCGTGCACCTCACCGTTTTTGGCGGCGTTTTGCGCGAGGTGTAACAGCCACGCGCGGAGGCGATCCTGCGCGCGCATTCTCGCGCAGCGGTAGAGAAGTTGGCCGGTCGGCAGGAGGTGGTCGAGCGTTCCGGTGAGGCGGAATCCGGCGATGTCGAGATCGATGTCGAGCTGACTAAACTCGCCGCTCCCCTTCAGCTCCCGCACCTTCGCAGCGAACTGTTCGACCTCGGCAAGTAACTGCCGGAACAGCAGCTCGCCGTGCGTCGCCGGAGGAAGCAATCCACGCGAACGGAACAGCGGCAGCATCGCGCCTCCGTCGCCTGTTTCGAGCAGCGCTTCGAGCAGCTCCTGACGCATCGCATAGCGTTCGAGTCCCACCGCCTCGAATGGCTCGCGCTCTTCGAGCGGCTGGCGAGCGGCCGACGGCTTGAGGCCGAGCCGCCGTTCGAGAAAATACGCCGCCGGATTGGCGAAAAACCGGACGAGATCGTCGAGCGTCACCGTCAGCTTCTCGTCGGCAAGACTGTCGAGCGGCGCTTCGATGAAGGGGCGCTCCGTCACTGAATTGCGTCCCGCGAGCGCCCGGAAGTTGTCCACCGAGTAGCTGAAAAGCTTGGAGCCGGAGGCAAAGTAAGCCGGGCTGAAGCCCTGAAGCCGGTGCTTTTTGACCAGACGTGACGCGGCATCCTCGCCCGCCGGGAACTCGAAGCCACGCTCGGCGGCGTCGAGCAGCTCGCTGACCAGCACCGATGGCGGCAGTTCACTGTTGTCGCGGACGCTCTGGCCGACGTAGCTGAGGTAGAGCACGTCGCGGGCCGAGAGGATCGATTCGAGGAAAAGGTAGCGGTCGTCACCGCGCACGGAGCGGTCGCCCTTGCGCGGCTCGCGGGCGAGGAGGTCGAAGCCCGGCGGGCGCTGCTGGCGCGGGAATGCGCCGTCGTTCATGCCGATCATCGCCACCACGCGGAACGGAATGCTGCGCATCGGCAGCATCGCGCAGAAGGTGATGCCGCCGGTCATGAAGCCGAGGCCCATCTCGAACTGTTCGAGCCGGGCGCGCAGCCAGGCGATCATCACCTGCGCCGAAACCTCGCCCGCAAAACCGGAGTGCTCGGCAAGCGCGGTCAGCCGGTCGATCTCCGCCTTGACGTGCGCCAGTTCGCGCTCCGAATCGTCGTCGGCCTCGATGAAGCTGTCGAGCATCCAGAGGAAATGCTCCCGCCACTCGCCGAGCGGTCGCGGGCGGCTGAAGCGCTTCGAGAGCTGATCGACGGCGTCGATGAAGTCCGCCAGCTTGCCGAGCGTTTCGGCCTCGCCCGCCACCTCGAAGGGCAGGACGCCATCGAACAGCCGCCTTTCGTCCGGCATCGCATAGCCGAGCAGCAGCCGCTCCAGCCCGGCTCGCCACGAGTTCTCGCGGAACGGCGGCAGACCGAGCTTGCCGCGCGAGCGCTCGTCCATGCCCCAGCGGATGCGCGTCTGTTCGATCCATCGGCGCACCGTGTCGAGCTCCTCTTCACGGAGCCGGAAGCGGCGGCTCACCGGCGGCGACGAAAGCAGATCGAAGAGCGCGGGCGCGGTGTGGCGGCTGCCGTACAGCTCCAGCAGCTTGAGCATCGCCGGGGCGACGCCGCCCTCGTCGAGCATCCGTCGGTCGGCGATGGAGTGCGGCAGGCGCGGCTCCCCAGGGCCGCTGGCTCCGAACACGGTGGCGATGTAGGGCGCGTAGGTCTCGATGTCGGGCGTCATCACCACGATGTCGCGCGGTTCGAGGCCGGGCAAACGTTCGAGCAGATCGAGCAGATTGTCACGCAGTACCTCGACCTCGCGCAGCGGATTGTGGCACGAGTGCACCTGCACCGAGCGGTCGCTGGCGGCGGGCGGCGGATGGCTCTCTTCCGCTCCGTCGCCGCGCAGATTGAGCATGTCGGACTGCAAGGCGCGAAGCAGCGTCTCCGTGCCGGGGTCGATGTAAAGATCATACTCGTCCTCGACCTCGCCCACGTCGAGCAGCAGTTCGGCGAACTCGCGGCCGCTTTTGCCGAGCGAGGCGAGCAGCGGATTGCCCTCCATGCTCAGCGCCCGCTCGCTCTCGCTCATGCGAAACAGCCGCCGCCGCGAAACGATGTCCGTCCAGAACTCCTGCGTCGGACTCAAAAGAAACAGGTTGACCGGAATCCGCGCGGCGAGCGCCTGGAGCATCTCGACGTGATATGGCGGCATGTACGAAACGCCGAAGAGCGAAACCCTCTTCGGAAAATTGTCAGGCAGCCGCGCACCCTTCACCTTCCGGAGAAACTCCGCCTGGAGCTGGCCGCGATGCTTGCCCACGCTTTCGGCGACGAGCGAGCGCCAAAGCTCCGGCTGCCAATCCTGCGCAACATCGTCACCGCCCGCCTCCCACGCGGCGAGCAGGTCGGGGCGGAACAGGGTGTATTGATCGAAGGTGTCGGCGATGCGCCCGCAGAGCTGGAAGAGTTTCAGCCCGTCGCGGTCGCCATCGAGGTAGCCTCGCAGCGGCGCGAACGAGTCGCCTTCGAGCATCTCCGGCAACAGGCGCACGAGGCTCCAGCAGATCGCCTCTTTGGAGAAGCTCTCGCCCGCTGTTTTCTCCGACAGCCCCAGCCACTCGAAGAGCCGCTGCAAGAGCGCGTTCGGGAACGGGTACTCCGCCCCGGCCCAGACGCCGAACTGCGCGGCGAGCCGCATCGAGAGCCACCGCTGCATTCCCCGGCTCTGCACCACGATCCACTCACGCTCGAAGGGCGACGCGAGCGGCGAGGCTGCGGCCATGTCGCCGAAGGCCGATACCAGCGTTTCGAGCCGGTTGCCGGTGTAGATTTCAAGCACGTCGGAGCGCTCCGGAGGTTAGGAGTTGCTGCAAAAGGGGCATGGTTGTTTTTGTTCAAGAAATGAATTTATCGCTGTTTCAGCAATAGCGGACGGTGCGGACGTAATGGACTTGGTGGACAGCAAAGAAGGGGAGGAATATTATTTGATTCTCCCCTCTTCCCTCGCCTGCCGCACCAGCACGGCCAGCGCGCATGAGAGCAGGCGGGTGCGCAGATTGTCGGCGCGGCTGGTGAGGATAACCGGAACTTTCGCACCCATGACCACGCCCGCCGCGTCGGCGTGGCTGATGAAGGTGAGCTGCTTGGCGAGGATGTTGCCCGCTTCAATATCCGGCGCAAGCAGGATGTCTGCGTCGCCCGCGACCTGCGAGACGATGTGCTTCTCATTTGCAGCCTCCTTGCTGATGGCGTTGTCGAAGGCCAGCGGGCCGTCGATGATGCAGCCGGTGATCTGGCTCCGCTCCGCCATTTTGCAGAGCGCCGCGGCGTCGAGCGTGGCCTGCATAGCGGGATTGACCACCTCCACGGCGGCCAGCACGGCGATTTTCGGCGAGCGCCACTCGCCGACGAGCGCCACCCAAGTATCGACGGCGTTTCGGCAGATGTCCGCCTTGGCGCACAAATCCGGCGAGATGTTCACGACGGCGTCGGTGACGATGAGCCATTTGTGGTATCCGGCAGTGTCCATCACATAGCAGTGCGACAAACGTCGCCCGGTGCGCAGTCCCGATCCGTGGGCGACAATCGGCCCGAGCAGTTCGTCGGTGTGCAGCGAGCCTTTCATGATTGCCCCGGCCTGGCCCGAAACCGCCAGCTCGACCGCTTTTTCAGCCGCGGCGTGGCTGTGCGGCGTGTCGATCACCTGCCACTTCGAGAGATTGATTCCCGCTTCATCAGCCGCTTTTTCGATGCGTCCGGCAGGCCCGACGAGAATCGGCGAGATGAGATTTTCCAGCACGGCATCCGAAACGGCGGCAAGCACATGGCTGTCAACCGGATGCGCCACGGCGGTCACGAGCGGCGGCAACGCGGCGCACCTGTCGATCACGGCATGGTAGCGGTCGTGCGGGTGCACCTGAATTTCCGGCGGTTCATCGCTGGAGAAAGCGTGGTTTCGGTCACTCATGGTTTCAGCTCAAAAGTTGCGGGATACACACCCAATATACGCAACGTCAGCATAGCTTGCTTCATGAACCGGATATTGATCCGGCTTGCACCAGATTGCTCTTGCCAATACTCTGGCAGCCATTAAAACACTTCAAACAATTGCCGCGCCCCGAAAGCTTTCGGGATGAGGTTTATGAGTAAAGCGATATAAATAAGGCTTTTAGAGCAATCTCTTTCTACGCTGACTTTTGTGATTTATTGTTCCCGAAGTAATAACAACCATCACCCGTTTGCAAGCCTTCGTGGCTGTTTGTTTGTTCAGTGATTTCTGACTAAATTCGCTAAAATTATCAGTCATTTATGCCGTACTTTCCCGTCACAGGTTCTCGCCGCGAAAAATCATGTTTCTTGTGTTTTTGATCGCCGTCGTGCTGACGGTAGCGATTGCCTTGTTCACCAAGCGTTACCAGAAGCATCTCCGGAAAAAAAAGCTCAGGCGGAGCCGTGAAACATGGGCCATCGGCATCTATGAAGGAGTCTCCCCGATCGAACTTCGACCGGCAACCGGTGTGGTCAATCCGGTGCTTTCCGCGGATGACGTGACCGATGTACGGGCGCGATTCGTCGCCGATCCCTTCATGACAAAAGACAAGGATGGCGTGTGGCGCCTCTTTTTTGAAGTCCTGAACGACAGGCGCGACAAGGGAGAGATCGGCTATGCCACCAGCCGCGACGGAGTGCAATGGCAATACCGAAGCATCGTTCTGCGTGACCGGCATCATCTCTCCTATCCCTATGTGTTTGCCTGGAAGGACGATATGTATATGATCCCTGAATGCGGCGATTCCGGCTGTATCAGGATTTTCCGTTCCAAAGCATATCCTGAACAGTGGGAGCCGGTCTGCACTATTGGCAAGGGCGATAGCCGGAAACCCTGGGTTGATCCGTCGGTGTTCAGGCATGGCGATCGTTGGTACCTGTTCAGCTACGGCAGGAACCGGAGCCTTTACCTTTTCTGCGCTGAAGAGTTAGCGGGCGAATGGAAAGAGCATCCCGCGAGTCCGGTCGTAACCGGCAGCCCTCACTTTGCCCGACCCGGAGGACGGGTGATTGCCGATGGCGGGAACCTTTACCGTTTCGCGCAAGACGAGACCCCGCAGTATGGCAGCAAGGTGTGGGCGTTCAGTATCACAGAACTGACCCCGACCACGTACCGGGAGGAGCCGGTATCCCCCGATCCGGTGCTTCAGGCCGGAAACGACTCGTGGAACCGTGATGGAATGCACACCGTCGATCCGCATCAAATCGCGAAGGGGCAATGGCTTGCCGCGGTTGACGGATTTACTATCCAACCCGTGAAGGAGGAAAAAGCAAGATGAACATCCTGTTTTTCGATGCTACCCGTGAATGGTCAGGTGGCGCGAACCGCTTGTTCCTTTTCAGCAAAGAGCTTGTCAAGCGCGGTCATAACGTACTGGTTTGCACTCTGCCGGGCAATGAAATGTCGAAACGTCTCGCAAAGGACGAAATGCCGTTTTTCAACATCGACCCACGGTCCGACATCAACCTGCTCGTAGCGCCTGAAATCATCAGGAAAATCCGTGAGCATCACATCGACATCATCGACATCCATTCACCCAGGTTTTACTGGCTCGGAACGATTTCCGCCCGGGTATGCGGCAAACCGGCAATAATCACCAGAAACGTTCCCTTCCGGAAAAAAGGATTCAAGCGGCAACTCAACCACCTGCTCTACGGTATGCTTGCCAACAGGGTGGTTGCCATTTCAGACAAGATCAAGCGCGAACTTCTGGTGGATTACTGGCTCGAAGAACGCCATGTTGACGTGATCTATGATGGACTCGATACGGCAATATTCGATATCCAAACTTCAGCCAGTGACAAATCACGCATTACGATTGGCGTACTCTCCCGGCTGGTTTATGGCAAGGGCCTTGAGAGTTTTGTCGAAGCAATGCCGGGCATTGTTCAGCAAATTCCGAATGCGCGATTCGTCATTGCAGGGAGCGGCCCCTTGAAGGATATTCTTCGCCAAAGAGTGGTCGATCTCGATCTCGACAGCAAGGTCGCTTTTACAGGATTCAGACAGGACGTTCCTCAACTGTTAAGTGAACTTGACATCACCGTAAATCCATCACCTGAAGAGGGCATGTCCATGAGCGCCCTTGAATCAATGGCCTCCGGCAGGCCGGTTGTTGCGACCTCTGGCGGCGGGCTTGTCGATATCATTACAACCCTGGAAAACGGCGTCATCGTGTCGCCAAACGACCCGGCTGAACTTGCCCAAGGGGTCGCTTGCCTGTTACAGGCCGATTATCACGCAATCGGCGCGAAAGCCAAACAGATTACCAAAGAGAAATTTGAATTAAACCGCATTATCGACCAGTACGAGGCGCTTGTTTCTTCACTCGTCAAGCAGAACTGATCGACTTTTCCCTCACCTGAAAGCTTCGAGCATCATCCGGAAAGCTTCGTCGCTGGCTGGCGTCTGCCGGAAAAGCGGCGTGTCGCCGATGCCCGCGAGCTCTTCATAGAGTTCGCGTCCGGCGTTCCGGTAGAACACGCCGAGCGGCAGTTTGTCCTCTCTGAAGGCCATCTCCAGCGCCGCCATGCGATCCGACGGGTCGTGATCTTCCGGCAGCTCAACGGTGTTTTCCCGGAACCACTGATACGTATTCAGCTTGTTGAAGATGACGCAGGGCTGGAAAACATCGACAATCGAGCACCCTTTGAACCGGATCGCCTCCATGATGATCGATTGCGTCTGTTCGACGTTGCCCGCAAACGCTCTGGCCACGAACGGCGCATTGAGCGAAATGGCGACGGCCAGCGGGTTGAACGGTTCGAGCAGCACGCCGCCCGTCTGCACGGGCGTCGTCATGCAGCGCTGCGAGGTTGGCGAAGCCTGGCCCTTGGTGAGGCCGTAGATCATGTTGTTGTGCACGATGATGGTGACATCGCAGTTCCGGCGGATGGCGTGCAGAAAGTGGTTGCCCCCTTCGCCGTACATGTCGCCGTCGCCCGATTCGACGACGACCGTCAGGTTGCGGTTCGAGAGCCGGATGCCCATCGCCGGCGGAAGCGCGCGGCCGTGCAGGCCGTTGAACATGTTGACGTTCAGGTACTGCGGCGCTTTGGCCGCCTGACCGATGCCGGAGACCATCACGAGATTTTCGGGAGCGACGTCAAGCGCTTCGAGCGCGCCCAGCACCGACTTGCGAAGCATGTGGTTGCCGCAACCCGGACACCAGGCAATGTCGGTCTCCGCAGGCATATCGAATTTTCGCTGCTTATCCATTGACGACCTCCCTGAGTTTTTCGATGACCTCTTCGACGCTGAACGGTTCACCGGTGGCTTTCAGAATACGATGCGTAGCGACGATGCCGCTCTCCCGCTGGAGCAGATCGGCGAATTGGCCGAGGGCATTGTTCTCGATGACGGCGATTTTCCTGCGCCCGTTCCCCAGCAGCGCGGCGGTGTTTGGCCTGAGAGGAAAAACCTGCGCGTAGTGCACTCCGGCGATACGGCTGTCACCGATGCGGTCGAGCGCCTCTTCGAGCACTCCCCTGTTCGATCCCCACGAGATCGCCACGACTTCCGCGCTGCGAGGATCGCCAATCACCGTTGGCGGCAAGGCGTTCTCCCGGAGCGCCGTCAGCCGCTTGAGCCGCTTGTCCATCATCTTCTGGCGCATCTCGAAGCTCTCGGTAATCAGCCCCTGTTCGTCATGCTCGTCTGAATCCACCCGCACGATTCCCGTTCCGTATCCGGGCACGCCGCGCGGAGTCAGGCCGTTTTCCGTAAAGGCGTAACGCCTGTAATTTTCATCGGTTTCGACGATGCCGCGCTCCGTCGGAAGACGCTTGATCTCATCGATCGCGATGGTTGTCTCGGCATCCAGCAGATACTGGTCGCTCAAGACGACGACCGGAATCTGGTACTGCTGCGCGGTATCGAACGCATGTTGCATGGTTTCGATCGCCTCTTCGAGCGTACCGGGCGCGTAGATCGCGCGGGCGAACTCACCGTGCCCGGCGTGCAGCGCAAGCGCAAGGTCGCCCTGCTCCGTGCGGGTCGGCAGGCCGGTGGCCGGGCCGGGGCGCTGGCCGATGTGGATGACAATCGGCGTTTCGATCATGCCCGCAAGGCTGAAGCCCTCCTGCATGAGGTCGAAGCCGCCGCCGGAGGTGGTCACCAGCGCGCGCGCTCCGGCGTAGGAAGCGCCAAGCCCGGCGTTGATGGCGGCGATTTCATCCTCGGCTTGATCGACCACGATGCCGAAATCGGCGGATCGCTTCGCAAGAAAGGTCAGCACGCCGGTGCCGGGCGACATCGGATAGGAGCAGATGAAATTGCATCCGGCGGCAACCGCTCCGATGCCGAGCGCCGAGGTGCCGTTCATGAGCAGCAGCTCCTTGCCGTTTTGCAGAGCCGGTTCCGGCACCTTCAGGTTTTTCGCTTCGGGCACCTTCAAGCCAAAATCGTATCCGAGGCTGGCGGCTTTGAGGTTGTTTTCGACAACCTCCTCCCCCTTGTCGGCAAACTGTTCGCGCAAAAAATCGCTGCATTGTTCGAGAGGAGTACCGATAACGGCCAGCACGATTCCCAGCGCCACCATGTTGGCATAGACTTTTCCCCCCGCCTCGGCGGCCAGCTCGCTTAGTGGCGTGTCGATGCAGCGCTGATCGCAATGATCGCCGAACTGCTCCTTTTCAGCGAAAACCAGCGTTCGGTCGCGCAGGCGATGGCGAAGTCTGTCAAAAGCGTGAGGCGTCAGGGCAAGCAGAATGTCGATCCGGTCGATGCAAGCCTGCCGCTTCTTGCCGGTGATACGGATCTCGGTGGTGTTACTGCCGCCGCGGATGCGTGACATGTACTCGTTGCAAGAAAAGAGGTGGTAGCCGCTGTTCTTCAGGATGGGCAGGAGCAGCGCCGTGATGGTCTTGACTCCCTGGCCAGCAGCGCCTTCGAAGACCATGGAAAGATCGTCTGGAGTTTGTTGCATGAGACGGTTCCCTGTTTTGATGAAGAATCCGCATGTCTGGTCGATTGGGGAGTTGGCCGCCTGTTCCGGATAAATCGTGGAGAGCGGCGTTCATCGACTTTGCAAAGTTATTTAAGAACCAACAACACCCCATCAGCAGCAGTTCGTTCCGGAAAGAATCAGGCTCTCTTTTTGGGTTTTATTGGCATATGACCAAAATAACCGTATATTAACGGCCTTACCAATGTGCCCCCGGGCATCAACCCATAGAAATCGTTCGTTGTGAAAAAAGTCCTGATTCTTGGCGGAGGCATTGCCGGCGTTGCGGCGGCGATCTCGTTCCGCAAACGTGGATTCGAGGTCGAGGTGGTTTCCGACCGGGAGTTTCTGTTCATCTACCCGATCGCCATCTGGATTCCGGTTGGCACGGAGCAGTTCAAAAACGTGGCTTTCCCGCTGGAAAAGCTCGCGCGGAAGCACGGATTTTCGCTGACGCTCGACAAGGTGACGACCATCGACGCCAGCCGGGACTCCGTCGCGCTTGAAAAAGCGGGCGTCCGCAGCGACTTTGACTTCCTCGTAATTGCGCTCGGATCGGACAAAGTGAAGCACGAAGGCGTCGAGCACACGCTCTCGATCTGCGGCGCGCCGGAGCACTCGCTCCGCCTGCGGGAAAAGATCGACGCCCTCATCGAGCGCGGGCACGGCAAGATCGCCTTCGGCTTCGGCGGCAACCCGAAAGACCCCAGCGGTGTGCGCGGCGGCCCCGGTTTCGAGCTGTTTTTCAACCTGCACCACAAGCTCACCAAGCTCGGCATTCGCGACAATTTCGAGATGACCTTCTTCGCCCCGATGGCTTCGCCGGGCCAGAAAATGGGGCAGAAAGCGCTCGACATGATGGCCAAAATGTTCAAGGCGAAGAACTTCAGGCAACGCTACGGCAAGAAGATCACGCGCTTCGAGAAGGACGGCGTGGTGTTCGAGGACGGCAGCAAGCTCCAGAGCGATCTGACGATGTTCATTCCCGCCGGATCGGGCCACAGCGTCGTCAAGGCATCCGACCTGCCGCTCAACGAGGCGGGCTTCGTCAAAATCGACGACTTCTGCCGCGTGGTCGGCGTGAACACCTGGTACGCCGTCGGCGATTCAGCGGCGCTCGAAGGGCCGGAGTGGAAAGCCAAGCAGGGCCACATCGCGGAGTTCATGGCGGAGTGCGCGGCCAACAACTGCCTGGCCGAACACTTCGGCCATCAGGAGCCGATGAAGGGCTACCAGGAGCACCTGAACGTCCTCTGCGTCATGGACACCGGCGACGGCGCAGGCTTCGTCTATCGCACCGGCCACAGCGAAATGTTCATCCCGATGCCGATAGTCGGCCACTGGCTGAAGAAGGGGTGGGGGTATTACTACAAGTTGTCGAAGATGAAATACATCCCGCGCATTCCAGGGATGTGATTTTTTTTGGGGGATATGATGGAAATGCGGTTGATGGCTGGATCGGTTATCGACCGTGATGGCACAGCCATTATCACTCCGTTCTGCATTTAAACTCGCCGATAATTACTCCATCCCTGAAAGTTTTTGTGATGGAGTTTACGAACAAAACAATTACTTGTAACAGGAAAACAAAAGGTTTTTTCATAAAACTTAACTATGCTGCTTCTGGCGTCCAACTTCCATTGACATCTCCTTTTACAATCCCGATCAGGTCAATCTGTGTGTCACTGGTGATGGTAATATCGAGAGCAACTTCTGACCAGTCAACATTCGTTCGGCTCATTACTACCTCAGCAATATCATCTGACACGAATAGCCACTCATGCTCTTGAGCCTTATTGAATCCAATAGCCATCTTGAGAATAGCAAGGGCATCTGAAGCCTTAACAGTACCATCCTGATTCACATCGGCTGCTATATACTCGTAGTTGGAAACCTCACTTCCGCCACCATTCGGGTTAACGCCAAACGCGATTTTCAGCGCAGCAAGGGCATCCGAAACCTGAACCGTATCAACCAGGCTGTCATCTACAGTTTTTAATGCTTCAAGTTCATACTCAGCCTGAATCAAACCGGTAAAATCTGATTTGCCGGTTCCATCGGTCAGACAAGTTCTTTCCTGGTCGTTGCCAGTGTCAGTCAAGCAGCTGGTCACACCTTCGATAGCAGCGCCACTCTTCCAGTAGGTAACGTCAACTGTACAATCGTGGGCCTCTGCCGGATGATCGTCGTCACCTTCTTCACCAGCAAATCGGAATAATTCCATGCCGGTGATCGTATCGGTGTTACCAGTCCCTTCCGCACTATCATCGATTGCTCTTTGCACTGTCCAAGTATCAGTTGCTATGTCATAGCTGTAATGGTAATCGGCATAAACACCGGCATACTGAACTATGTCGAAACCATTACCGCCATCAACATAGTTATCACCACCTTCGAGTTTGAGGAGGTCATTACCGTCTTCGCCATAGAGCTCATCATCTCCATCGCCGCTACTGATTTGATCAGCACCAGCACCACCACGTATGATTTCGCCCCAGGTAGTGCCAATAATAAGGTCATCAGCCCCCAACGCCTGAACATCCGTAGTGGCGGCAAAACCAAAGTTTTTATCAATTACAGTAGTGCCTGCGGTAATCGTAACAGTTTGAGAAACGAGGGGTTTAAGTTCGAGAATCGCCTCGGCAAAAGCCAGCATATCTACACGCTTGAAGGTCAGGCCGGTGTTGGGGACAACATCGTTCTCGTCGTCGCCATCGACAATGTCATTACCGGTTTGATATAACAGATCGTGAACTTCGTTAAACGTTAGCCTTCTGCCAAGCTCCTGTTCCGCCAACTGCTGTCCAAGCGCAACCATGCCAGCAATTTCTGGCGAGGCCATACTGGTGCCAGACATTTGGATGACGTCCCCGTTATTCTCTGCGGAATATATTAAAACACCCGGAGCAAAAATATCCGAAAGCTCGTCATCCCGCTGTGAAAAAAATGCTATGGCATCGGGAACCCCTGTCTGGAGGGAACCCCAAGTACCTGACCCGGTCCAAACAGCGCCAACCGACAGCGAATATGGATCTGATGATGGATACGATACTCCCTGTTTTTGATATTCTGCGTAGCCATTACCAGAAGCAGAAACTACAGTAACTCCAATATTTGCAAGCGACTTAAGCTGGCTCGAACAATAACCTATTGTACTTGTGGTATTGAATTGCCCATCACCCAAAGAAAGATTTACCGCTGCAATATTATATCTTGTTGTGTTTTGTACCACCCAATTCAGCGCCTGAATAATATCATAATTAAATGCTCCCCCGTCACCATCAGGAAAAACCTTCAGTGCAATGATATTAACCTCAGGTGCCACACCGGGGAAATTGACATTTGACGAACCAATAATACCAGCCACATGAGCTCCGTGGCCTTGGCCGTCACTTGCATTATTGTCGTCCTTTCCATAAAAATCGTAACTGTAAACAATACGGTCGGAGATACCGTCATGGTTCGAGTCAGCTCCAAAATATGAATGGTCCAGATCAATTCCCGTATCGATGACAACAACCGAATAGCCTTGACCATTGATATCAGCAAAACGTGAATCCGCATGGTAGGCCGCAATGTTGGTAGCCCTGCCGAGATTGCTATAGGTTTCTTGCGCCGCAGTTTCACTGACTTCTTCTGAACTCAGAGTTTCGACGCTGACCTCACCATCCGAACCAGTGTTAGTTATGATGGTAGCACTGGCTGCGCTATGGTTGGAATACGTGGGCGTCCAGCCATTGTTAACTTTAGCAACGATGGTGTGAGAGCCTGGCGTCAAGTCCTCCAGCACATAATATCCATCCAAACCCGTAGTGCCGCTCACCTCTCCGCTATCCAGCTTACCGTTGCTGTTTTTGTCATCAAAAACTGTCCAGCCTGACAGCGCAGTCTCCCTGCTCTCCATGAGCCCATCTTTGTCAAAGTCGTTCCAAAACTTTCCGGAAACCGCGCCAAGGTTTGAGGTATCGTTATCGGAAATAGTGTAGTTAAGGGTACTGTTGGTGAGTCCCGCATACAGACTGTCGCTGGTTTGAACCGAGACTGTTAGCATTCCGCTGTGTTGCTTTTCATAAGTTGCATCATCCACAGCGCTGACGGTGACCGTTTGCGGAGTCGACCAATTCGTCGAATCAAAGGTCAGTTGCATACTGCTCGCGCTCAGCTGCGAACCCGTATTGATGTTGACGCTGACCGTGCTGGTCGGTTTTGCGGACAAGGCCACAGAAAGCGAAGAGGTTGTACCGCCCTCTGCCACATTCAGGCTGGCCGGTGACAGCACCACTTTCGGCGGATTGGTGACTGCAATGGTGTTATCGACGAAAGCAATGCTTTCAATGTTGGTCGCGGTGAGGGTTTGCCTGGCATACGGTGTGCCTGTTTTTCCCTGAATCAGCAAACGATCATCTGTTTCTGAAGGATAGGTCATAGTGAAATCGGCCATCTTTCCGAAGATTGCTATGGTATCATTGCCCGCACCACCATCAATCTGGTCGTTGCCGCCTTGGCCATCAAAAACGTCATCACCATTAGTGCCGGTCAATCTATCAGCGGATTGTGTACCGAATATCTTGTTAGCGCTGGTGGTTTGCAGCAAACACGTCTGGTTTTGGTTAAACGCCAGATTTTCGACATTGATGGTTTTCAGGGTGTGGCCCGCGTACTCATTTGTAGCGTCACTACCTTGAATACGGGTGATCCCTGCCACAGTCAGAACCATGAAATGGCTTTTGGCACCGAACAACGCCAGCGTGTCGTTACCCTCCCCACCGTCTATGAAGTCGCTGCCGCCCAAACCATCGATCAAGTCGTCGGCTGTCGTTCCGCGAATCACCTCGCCAGCAACCGTACCTAGCAAAGGAGTCACACTCATGGAGGAGAGTGCTTCCGTGCCTGATTGAGTTTTGAGATTCTCGACATTCCACAACCGGCTGACCGAATATGCGTACTCGCCTGCGCCGTAATCACCTCGAACGGTAGTCAATCCCTGGACAGTGTTGATCGAGAGATGCGCGGATGATGCGCGGAATACGACCGTATCGCTTCCGTCCAAACCATTGATGAGATCGTTGCCTCCAAGCCCGTAAATCAAATCGTCGCCAGAGGTGCCTGTAATCGAGTCGCCAAAAGGGGTTCCCTTCAACGCATTGTCCGGTACAGGTTCATCCAATATCGCGCTAACCGTTATTCGATATTCTCCATCGTTATGAAAATCATTACTCCTCTCAATCTTGATGTAATAGACACCAGCGGCATCAACCGTCGTTTCAAGTGAAACATCGCTTCCAGTATCGCGGCTGGCCAAGAGGGTCCCTGATTCGTCCAGAAGCTCAATGGCAAAGTAATTAATCCATGTACTGTTGGATGGTCCATCAAAATCAATCGTGATATTACCTGACGCACCCATCGTGAAAGCGAAATAGTCTTTATCATTAAATAAAGACAATTGCCCATGGATACTTTCGTCCAGAGACATAGTATCCGCAGTTTCTTGGCTATCATTGATTTCGCTTTCACGTAAAACAGTGCCGACGGTCTCTGTTACCTTCAGTGCATATTCGCCCGGATCATAATATGCGCCATGAGTAATCTCAACAACATAATTACCGGCTTCAGGTGCATTAACCTCAAAATCCACATCCTGATTGCAGGCACGACGTGCCAGTAAATTTGCATCTTCATCAAACACATGTATATAAAAATAACTACTAATTGTTGTATTGGTGGTCGGTGCGTCAAAATGAATTGTCAGCGAACCCGCGTCCGTGGTTTGCAATTGGAACCTGTCGATATCGTAAGCCGTAGCCAGTTTGCCGCGTTTGACAAGACCTGAAACCAGAATATTGGCATACTCGTCATTGGGTTCATATTCATAGCCATTATTATCGAGGGATTTGGTCGTGACGGTCAGGTTATATTGACCTGCATCGTGATACCAATCACCCGCGTTAATACCAACATAGTAATCACCCGCTTCAGGCAAGCTCGTTTGGAATGAAAAATCTTTTCCGGCAGACTGGCTCGACAAAACAGTGCCATCAGCGTCAAAAACGTTCACTATAAAATAATCTCTGAGTGAGCTATTGGTCGGCGCATCAAAACTTATTGAAGCAACACCAGCCTCGCTGGCCGTCAGCATGTACACATCAAGGTCATCCGATGTTGCAATCTGGCCGGTAATTGCTTCACCAAAAACGATAACATTGGCAGTCGCAAAGGTCCCGTTCGGTTCAGATTCTAGCAGGCCAGACAGCCAATCAGCCCCAATATGTGAAATATCGACAACGTCATGGAGTTCTGTTTCCATGCCGACGTACAATCCGCCACCATAAGAGAAGGCTCCCCAAACTACTACGGAACCATCTTCACGCAATGCTGCAAATGCGCCTCCCGATGTACTCGACCCGCACTTAGTTGAAAACAGCCGTACAACATCTACAGTACCATCTAACTTAGACGCCACACTGCTGCTGTCACCACCATAAGAGGAATCCCCCCAAGTCACTACTGAGCCATCCGCTCGCAGTGCCGCAAAGGCCTTATCCGTTGAGAAGATATTCACCACATCCACGTCGCCATCAAGCTCATCGGCTACACTGCTGCTGTTGCC